>NZ_NQMK01000003.1:0-301753 GCF_003788685.1 Pusillimonas sp. NJUB218 | reverse complement strand
TTTTTAATCAACTCCTTAAAACCACCACCACGACTTGAACAACTCGCCTTATTCAGGCCAACCCCACAACCGAAACCCAGAACCTGGACCCCAACTGCGCGGCTTAAAAAAAGTTGCTGCCTCGCCCTTTGCTTTACCGCTTATTCGGGTAAACCCGAATTGGCTGTGCTGCAAAGGAGGCGAACTATAGCACGCTTATTTTAAAGTGTGCAAGTCAACCGCGAAAAATATTCAAAATAGTTTGAAAAATGCCGGTTTACGACTGGGCATGCGGGTTATTTGACTGTGGCACTACTTGATAACGGCACACCAACCAATACAGACCAGGTGATTTATGGCAGTGGCGCTTAATTGGTGAAGGTGGCCCTACGCACACTGACTTTATTCATCGCGCATTAATGGCGCTATAAGCTGTACCCTAGGGCGGCCACGAATAAAGTCGTCGGGGTAATAGCCTACATGGCGCGCACCTTGTTTATAAAGCGCTGCCATCCACGATACAAGTGTTTGCTCTTCTATATAGGGCTGCCCCGGCAAAGACCAGTCGCGCGCCTGCAACTCAAATATAGTGCGAGCAAGGCCATTTCGCTTCTCGGCCACTTTATCCACCAGTCGCTCAAGCCAAGCCTCCGCAACTTCCGGCCGAACTCCTTCCATTAACGGCATAGCCATCACTGCTGCCCAGTCATAAATGGCAAGGAAGTCATCGAAGTTTTGCGCAAACCAGGTTTCGCTGTCGGGCCGAAGCACAGGTAACGCATATATATTGCGCGCCGTCTTTAGGGGCTGGCCTCTTACCGCCTGCGCGCAGTCCAGTAGCTCAATCGTGAAGTCATTCAACGCTTGGGTCTTGTAACGTGTCCAACGTTGAAAGATGTCTTGGTCAGCGCGTAGCTCGTGAATGGTTGACGGCAAGCCCGCTTGTGCATAGGCAGCCAAGGCAGACTCACTTGCGTCTTCATAGTCACTTAACAATGCGTCGTCGTGAAATAAAACGCCATCAAAGTCCGCCGACCCGGCCAGGTCTTCGTAGATTTCACCAACAGTCTCGCGCACACGTTTGCTAAACGGCGATAACCGCAAGTACTGATTCGGATCGGTCAAGGGGGGGTGAACCAGCGGCTTGGGGTCAACACGCACCACGCGCTCGAAAGTCGAGTCGAGCGCATACCCCAGCACTGGCATCCAGGCGTATACCGCCACGCCCAACTGATTACGCAACCGCGTGGCCACATTACCGAATAGGTCGGCCCGAACCGGTAAGTGACGATTAGAGAAGTACAGCTGACGGATCAGCCCATCGCCTACGGGGTCTGCAAACGCCTGCAAGAAAACAGTATTAGCGCCAATAGACGCCACACGAGCAACCAAGGCCTCGAGGTTACG
Organism: Pusillimonas sp. NJUB218; assembly: GCF_003788685.1. Taxonomy (NCBI): domain Bacteria; kingdom Pseudomonadati; phylum Pseudomonadota; class Betaproteobacteria; order Burkholderiales; family Alcaligenaceae; genus Pusillimonas; species Pusillimonas sp. NJUB218. The sequence goes on along the minus strand of NZ_NQMK01000003.1, from coordinate 300,367 downwards.
CCCAACCTGAGAGGCATCGCTGTCGTACAGGTAGTCTAGATCGATGTGTATGACGCGCTTGCAATCGCAAGCCTGCCTAGCCCGAAGTACAGGTGGCCAGCCCGGCCATAACGTTAGCAGCGCACCCGACAGCAATAACGTACGTCTTGAAAGCATGACAAGCCCCGATAGATATCAGGGCTGTCAGTTCAACATAAGACAACGCCTTATGCCATACGCCTTATTTCATAGGGCACTGCGATACATAGACGTCTTGATGCGCTTCGAGCGGGGTACCCATGAACTTCGGCACCACCTTGTCGCCCGCTTTTTGATATTCGAAAATATAAAAATTCTGGACGGGCATGTTATTGGTGTTGAAGCTGAACGAGCCGCGCACAGACTTGAACTCAGACCCCGCCTTTTTTACCGCCGCAGCAAACTTCGCATTGTCGGAGACGTCTCCGCCTAAATTACGAATGGCGACATCAAGAATGTTGGCAGAATCAAAACCTGCTGCAGCATAGTAACTGGGTGTGCGGTCGTATTTTTTACGAAACGCCTCAACGAATGCCTTGCTGGTTGGGTTATCGAGCTCGGCATCCCAAACCACGCTGGCCGCTGTGCCTTCGGCCGCATTGCCAATTGCGGGCAATGTGGTTGGGTCGACCATGAACACCGAGAACACAGGCAGCTTGGGCAACAAGCCGGCCTGCGACATTTGCTTGGTAAAGTTGATACCCATCCCGCCGGGGTAAAACACAAACACCGCCTCGGGCTGAGCGGCCTGGATCTGCGTAATTTCAGCGGAGTAATCGGTTTGCCCAACCTGGGTGTAGATTTCGTCTACAACCTTACCCTTGTAATAACGCTTGAACCCGGCAAGCATGTCTTTACCGGCCTGATAATTCGGGGCCATAAGAAAAACGCTCTTAAAGCCTTTCTCTTGGACGTACTTGCCCATCGCCTCTGACGGGCCGTCGGACTGCCACGACGTGACGAATACATTGGGCTTGCATTCTGCGCCCGCCAATATGGCGGGCCCGGCATTAGAGGCCAGGGCGACTTTGCCACTTTCAACGATTCTGGGCAGACTGGCCATCAGTACATTGGTTGCACTCAAACCGACAATGGCATCGACCTTATCGAGGTCAAGAAGCTTGCGGATAGCCTGCGCCCCCAGCTCGGGCTTGATTTGATCATCTTCACGGATAACCGTCACCGCCTGCCCGCCCAGCTTTCCGCCAGCCATCTCAATGGCAAGCATCAAGCCATCGTATTGTTCTTTCCCTAGTTGGGCGGTTGGGCCAGAAAATGGACCGATGAAGCCGATCTTGACTTCGGCCATCGCGCCGTATGAGGCCATAGCTAACGCGGCCCCCAACAGCAGCTTAGAAACTGCAGATGATTTCATTGACTTGTCTCCTGTTTTTTATGGTTGCAGACCAATAAAACATGCTTCGGCCCATGCACCCATGGTAAAGATGACGAAAATCCAGTCAACAAAAAATCGGACATAACGGCTACCCAAATTATGAATAACCCATGTCCGATCATCACATCTGCGCCGTCGATTAAACCCCCAGATACTGGCTGACTACCTTCGGATCATTTCTTAAGTCACCTGAGGTGCCCGACCAAACGACTTGACCCTTTTCAAGCACATAATGGCGATCAGCAAACCCAAGCAATGCCCCGACATTCTTGTCGACCACAATCTGCGACATGCCCTCGGCTTTAAGGGCCGTTAATGCGGCCCAGATTTCAGCACGAATCAGGGGCGCCAGGCCCTCGGTGGCTTCGTCGAGCACCAGCAAACGCGGGTTTGTCATCAGCGCACGGCCAATGGCCAGCATTTGCTGCTCGCCGCCCGATAACTGACCGCCAAAGTTCGTGCGCCGCTCTTTCAGGCGGGGAAAGAACTGATACACGCGATTGAGTGTCCAGGGCGCAACCCCCTGCCCTCCGCTAACGGGCGGACGCGCGGTAGCGATGAGATTTTCTTCGACCGTTAAATTGGGGAACACTTGACGACCTTCAGGAACAAGCCCCAGGCCCAAACGGGCAATACTGTATGAGGGTAGCGCATGCGTTGCTTGCCCCACAAACTGTATGTGCCCTTTACTAACAGGCAATAGCCCAAAAATACATTTGATGGCAGTGGAGCGACCCATGCCGTTTCGCCCCAGCAGGGTGACGACCTCGCCCTGTCGAACTTCGAATGACACCCCGAATAGCGCCTGGGCACGCCCATACGCGGCGTGGATGTCGTTAACTTGCAGCAATGCAGACATGTTTTCTCCTAGCCGATGTGCTCGTCGCCCAAATAGACCGTTTTAACTTCCGGGTTATTGCGAATGTCATCGGGCGTACCCGTACACAGCACCTTGCCGTATACCAATACCGTGATCCGATCGGCCAAGGCAAAAACGGCCTCCATATCGTGCTCGATCAGCAAAATGGAATGAGAACCCTTCAATGACTTGAGTAGCTCAATAACACTCGTGGACTCTTGAGGGCTCATCCCGGCCATGGGTTCGTCGAGCAACAGCACCTTCGGCTTGGCCGCCAGGGCCATGGCAAGCTCCAACTGACGGCGTTCGCCGTAAGCCAGCTCGGCCGCCGGCACCTCGGCGCGATGAGACAGCCGGGTGATTTCAAGCGCATGACGGGCGGCTTCGACGAGGTCTGCCCGCCCCAGCATGGGACGCCAAAAATAATACGCGTGGGATTTCGCCCCCATGGCAGCCAGCACCGTGTTTTCGAGCACTGTGAACTCTTCAAAAATAGAAGTGATCTGATATGAGCGCAGCACACCGCGACGGGCCCGGTCGTAAATGGGTAGCGCGGTAATTTTCTGCCCCGCGTACAGCACATCGCCCGTATCCGACCAGAGTTCGCCAGACAATTGATTAATTAATGTGGTTTTGCCCGCACCGTTTGGACCAATAATGGCGTGCAGCTCACCTTCATGGACATCGATAGAAACGGAATCGGTGACCAGAAGCCCACCATAACGCTTGATAAGCGATTGAGTTTGCAATGCCGGCTTGCTCATGCCTGCTCTCCTTTAGGCTGCGGGCCACGCTTGCCCGAATTGCCAACACGCAGGGCCACGGCATCGAGAAAACCTACAATGCCGGCCTTACCCACCAGACCAATCACAACAATGGCCAGACCAAACACGGCCAACCAATGCGTGGTGAACATTTTCAGCAACTCTTCAAGACCCAGGAAGGCAAGTGCCCCTAACAATGGCCCAAATACGGTACCAATGCCGCCCAGCACCAGCATGACCACCAGATCGCCTGAAATAATCCAGGACAAAGTGGTGGGTGACGCGAAGGCATTGAGATTGGCCAGTAAGAACCCAGCCACCGAGCACAGCATGGCTGACAGCACGTAAGACACCAACAAATATTGCTGCGCCTGGAAACCGATAGCGTTAACACGACGGATGTTTTGACGTGCGCCACGCAAGACCATGCCAAAAGGCGATACGCGCAGCTTTGCCGTCCACCAGGTTGACAGCACCAGCAACACAAACGCCACACCGTAAACGGTATAGACACCGCCAAAATCGAGCCCAAGCATTTTGCTGGTATTGGCAATACTTGTGCCGTCGTCGCCCCCGTACTGCTTAAGGCTGACAAACAGGAAGTACCCCATCTGAGCGAACGCCAGCGTGATCATGATGAACCCGATGCCTGTGGTGCGCAGGCTGATCGCGCCGGTGATATAGCCCAACAGACCGCTGACCAAAAGGCAAATAAACAAATGGACCCAGCCACTGTCGATACCGTAGAACGACGGTATGGCCACGCTATAAGCGCCGATACCCATGAACAACGCGTGCCCAAGACTGACCAACCCGCCAAACCCCAGGGCGATATTTAGCGCAATCACCGCAATGGCGTAAATGAGCACACGCGCATAAAACGCGACGTAAAAAGTGCTGTCGGTGAAATAGCCCCAAAAAGGCACCAGCGCCAACAACAGAATAATTGTGACGGGAACCAGCGTACTTAACTTGAATGGTGTTGTTTGCGTCATCGTTATCTCCGGGCACCGAACAGGCCTTGTGGGCGAAGCGCAAGCACAACCGCCATCAGGACATATATAAGCATTGAGGCGATTGCGGGCCCCGCAGCATTAGCGATGTCGCGCGCCATGAATTCGCGCAGGATCATGGGCAAGAAGGCCCTGCCAAGTGTGTCGACCACGCCAACGATTAACGCCGCATAAAAGGCACCACTCACCGAGCCGATACCGCCAATCACAATGACGACGAGGGTCGTGATAAGGACTGGATCGCCCATACCGGACTGAATCGACAGAATGGGACTGGCCATGACGCCGGCCAACCCTGCCAATGCCGCCCCCAACCCAAATAACAAAGCATTCAGGAATTTGATGTTGACGCCAAGCGCGCCCACCATTTTGGGGTTAACAGAGCCTGCCCGGATCAACATGCCCAAACGCGTCTTGTTGATGACTGCGTGAGCGCCTACCGCCACCAAGAGCCCCACCACGATGATGGCAAAGCGATAAGCGGGGTAGTTCATGCCGAAAATGCTGACCGTACTGTCGAGCCATGCGGGAACAGGCAAGAAGTACGGTTGAGTACCCCAGAGAATTTGCACCATCTCGTTGAAGAACAGCACCATGCCAAAAGTCACCAGCACATGGTCGAGGTGGTCTCGCGAGTAAAGCCTGGATACAGCCAGGCGCTCAAGGATGACGCCTACGGCAATACTGCCGAAAATGGCCGCAAAAAAAGCCAGCGTCAGGGAATCTGTATTTTTGAATGTGAGTGCCGCAAAGTAGGCGCCCAGCATATAGAGCGACCCGTGAGCAAGGTTCACGAAGCTCATGATGCCGAACACCAGCGTCAGCCCGGCGGCCAGCAAAAACAGCAGGACGCCGTATTGCAGCCCATTCAACAACTGGGAAAATACCAGTGTTGTCATATGTCTCCTCCTGGTCGGTCATGATTTTTTTATGGTGACCGCCATGTCGTTTTTATTTAGTCGGCAAGCTCAACCCACACACGGCCGTTTTCAATCTTGACCGGGTACGAACGGATGTTTTCGGTTAAGGGCTCGCACATGGCTTTGCCGTTACGCACATCGAAACGCCCCTGATGCAAGGGACATTCGATTTCAAAGTCCTCAAGAAAACCATCGCACAAGCGTGCATGACCATGACTACAGATATTGTCGGTAGCATAAACGGCACCCTCAACACCATAAATAGCAATTTCGCGGCCGCCGGCATCGACACCAACCACATCATCTTCGGGGACGGCGTCAGCCGCCAGTACATCAATCCATTGCGTCATAAAAACCTCAAATGGGATAAATAATTGAGTTGGGGATCATTTCGGAGTCGTAGATACAAGCGCGCGACTTGAACTTTAGCCCCTTGTCTGTGACAACAATACGATCCAGGTAACGACCCACGTTAAACACCGTGGACTCGCCATCGAGCTTGGTACGGAACACCGCGTAGTTGGCCTCGGACTCGATCACGCCGTTTTCGAAACTGAGAATACGGGGCGCGCCGACGACATGGCGTTGGTAGTAAGGGTCGTGAAACAGCGTTTCGACAATGCCGTAAGCGCGATCTTTGAGCATGTTCTTGCTGATGAACCACATCGTGGCCAGCGGGTAGCCACGCTCGTGGTTTTCGCGCGGCTGCACTTTATATTCACACTCTTCTTCAAAGAACTCGGCCCACTCGTCCCACTTCTCGGCATCGATCACCGAGGCGTAATCCGCGTACAACTTGTTCAGGTCCATATAGGTTTGAACGTCAATCATGCTCAAATCTCCATTTGTTTGCGCCAGTACTCATACATGCCGCGGATCAATGTTTCGGTCACCATGTGCTCGGTATTTTCTACGTCATAGCCGCCCAATTCGGCCACGGCACGGTGATACGGTTTTTGCTCGAAGCCCATTTGCGAAAACTCGATAACCTCGCCATCGTCAGCCGATACGAAGCCTGCCGGGCCGAACAGGTTGGCCTGCACCAGACGACGCTGCGTCATTTCGGGCGTGTCGTCCTCAAAACCAAAGTGCGTCCAGACAAAATCGAAGGAGCCTTCGTCGTTGGGTTGAATGTGACGCGTTGAGACGCTATTGACCTGCTGCTGGAAAATCACGCTTGGGAAAATCGTCATCATGACGGCAGTCGGCTCGCCCCACCAGTCTTCGTGCACGATGTCGAGCAAACGTTTGTCTTGCACCTGCATGCTTTCTTTAAACGACGTAACCCCCTGGGTGACCTCGTTTTTTGCGCCGGCATTACCACGCGTGGAAATCATGGCGGCGTGGCGGTGACGATCGTCCATACGCAGCGCTGACTTATTGTCGGCACGCCACAAGCCGTAAGTCACGAACCAGGTATGCAACAACCCGGGGTGATAAGGGTCTTTGATGTTCTCTTGCATCAGCTTCCAGTTGCCCGGAATACGCTGACGGTTGTAGCCCAGAATGTGCAGCTTGCGACCATTGAACAGGCGGTCGAAATATTTCAGCATTTCAGGGCCAAGGTAGTCTTCGAAGGACTCGACATCATGATCAAAAGAAGCAAAGACCACACCACCGCGGGTGGCGACCTTCAATTTGTTCAAATTATGGTCTTTGGTCTTGAAGTCTTTCGGCATACCGCCGTGAACTTGGCCATCTTTTTTCACACCGCGCAAAAAGGGTACGCCCTGCAGGTCGCCTTTCAGGCTGTAGTTCCACTGGTGATAGGGGCAAACCAGCTCTTTGGCGTTGCCGTTACGCTTGCGGCAAAATTGCATGCCTCGGTGCGCACAGACGTTTTCAATAACGTTGATACCGCCCTCGGCGTCACGTGTCATGATGACGGAACGTTCGCCAATAAGCGTGCGCTTGAAATCACCCGGGTTGGGGACTTCGGCTTCAAGGCCCACATAACACCAGTGATTGTTATAAAACAAGCGCTCAAGCTCTTGTTTATAGATGTCTTTGTCGGTGTAGGCCCAAAACGGGATACGGCTACTGCCTTCACCTTCCCACTTGGGGTCACGAGGAAACACCTCTGGAATAGTACTCATCATCCTCTCCTTGCTAATCGGCGCCGGTTAGCTGGCGCTGGCGTAAAACGCGTCGGCATAAACATGCTCGGGGGCCACCCCTTTACGCGTCACCAATAATGTTGCGGCATCCACCATAGGCGGCGAACCACATAAATAAACCCGAAAACCTTCCAGTGACGACCAATCAGCTTCGACTGCGTCTGTCACCAATCCGGTCCGTTGACCGTCTGCTGCAGCGCCCACGGCGACCACCACGCTGACTTTCAAATTGGCATACTGCGCCTGCAGCTGGGCCAACACATCAGTGCAATAAACGTCAGTTTGTGAGCGGACCCCGAAATACACGTGGATGGGGTTGGTCATGCCGCTTTCGAGAGCCCCACGCACGATAGACAATACAGGCGCCAATCCGGTACCACCCGCAATGCACAACATAGGGCCCTCGTGCTTGCGTCGCAAATAGGCTGTGCCCAGTGGCCCTGTAACGCGGACGGCATCGCCTGGCTTCAAGACTTGATCGACATAGCCGCTGACCCGACCGTCGGGGACAATACGAACATGGAACTCAAGGTGGTCATCGGTATACAAACCAGCCATCGAATAAGGGCGAATATGGTCAGGCGTAAATTGAAGCGAGACGTACTGGCCCGGCGAGTATTCGATGGGCTTGGCCGGCTTTAACACGACACGTCGGATGTCGTGAGTGGCTTTTTCGACGGCGACGACCGTTGCCTTGATGATGCGAGCCGGGTGGTTGACCACCTCATCGGGCTCGGGGATTTCGATGGTGCACGACTCGGTAATCGAGCTCATGCAGGCCAGGACATAGTCATCGGCGTGTGGATTGGTGAGCGTTGCCTCTCGGCCCGATTCGAGCACCTGACCCTTGAGCACTTTACAGCGGCATGTGCCGCAGCGGCCCGCCATACAACTATATGAAATGGGCACATTGGCGGCGCGCAAGGTTTCCAGAAGATTCACCCCTGAATCGACCGACAGCGTCTGCCCCAACGGCTGGATATGTAACTCCATGATTCGTCTGATAGTTTTTATGGGTTTATACAGGGGATCGAGTATATAGAACGAGACTTCATTAACCTATAGAATGTGATGAATAAGGGCTATAAGCGATGTGAATAATGGACTTGAAAGACATAGATCTAAACCTGTTGGTCGTTTTTAACTACCTGCTGACTGAAGGCAGCGTGTCGGCCGCAGCCGAAAAAATGAACCTCAGCCAGCCCGCCGTCAGCAATGCACTCCGGCGCCTTCGCACCCTGACGGGTGACGAGTTGTTCATACGAACCTCTAAAGGCATGGAGCCCACCCCCTATGCGGCGCAATTAGCCGAGCCCATCACGTATGCGCTCAGCACTTTGCACGACACACTAAATCAACGCGCCTCGTTTGATCCGTTGGCCAGCCGCCGAAAATTTGTCATTGCCATGACCGACCTGGGCGAAATTACGTTGCTGCCACGCTTGATGGACTTGCTAAGCCGCACTGCCCCCGGCGTTACGATCAGCACGGTACGCAACACGCACGACAGCCTGAGCACAGAAATGGAAGCTGGGCATGTCGACCTGGCGATTGGCCTGTTACCCCAGTTGAAAACTGGCTTCTTCCAGCAACGCCTGTTCATGCAGCGCTATGTCTGTCTGATGCGGGCCGAACACCCCTACGCGGGCACAACCATAAGCAGCAAACAGTACTTCGACAGTGAGCACGTACAAGTGATCTCGGCCGGCACCGGCCACGCCAAACTGGATGAGATCATCGACAGCACAGACAGCAGGCGCATCGTCAAGCTACTTGTGCCGCACTTTGTCGCGGTCGGCCACATACTCAGCAACACCGACCTGATCGCTACCGTGCCCGAGCTTTATGCCCTGCATTACGCCAAGCCCTTCAACCTTACTTACGTCGACCATCCCATCGCTTTGCCCAAAATAGGTATCAACTTGTTCTGGCACGCCAAATTCCACAAAGAGCCCGGCAACCAATGGCTGCGTAAGATCATCTTCAACCTGTTCTCGGAGGCAGTTCAGGGCGCCCCCGAAAATGCGGTCTAAAACCCAACACAAAAGAAGGGCACTACCTGCGGCAATGCCCCCCCCTTTCCAACCAAGACTTATTTCAACGGGCACTGCGCGTGATAAGCATCTTGGTACGATTTAAACGGCGTACCAATTGTCTTGAGCGTCAAGCGACCCTTATCGTCTTTAACGACTTCCATGACGTGCATCCCCTGCTTCGGAAAGTTGTTGTTGCTAAAGCTGAAATCGCCCCGAACTGAGTCGAAGTCTGCTTCCTTAAGTGCTGCCATGAAAGCAGGTTTATCAGCGACATTCCCTTTGACTTTGGCAATGGCCGAGTCGAGCAACAAGGCAGCGTCGTAACTTTGCGCCGCGTAATTAGAAGGAATACGCCCGTACTTTGCCTCGAAAGCCTGAACGAACTGACGGCTTTGAGCATTGTCGAAATCAGGTGCCCAAAAGCCACCGCTGACAATACCCAGTGCCGTATCGCCGATTGCGGGCAGCGACAGTGCATCTACAACGAAGGTCGTTAATAAGGGGTATTGATTCATCAACCCTGCCTGAGCATATTGCTTGGCAAACGCCACCCCAAGACCGCCCGGAAAGAACGCGAAAACAGCATCGGGTTTAGCCGCGACAACCTGGGACAACTCGGCCGAAAAGTCAATTTGCGTCAATGAGGTATACAGCTCCTCGGCAAGTGGTTCTTTGTAGTAGCGCTTGAAGCCCGAGACAATATCTTTGCCCGCCTGATAATTTGGCGCCAGCACAACGACATTTTTGTAGCCTTTATCCGTAGCGTACTGGCCTACCGCTTCCGCGGCTTGGTCGCCCTGCCACGACGTGATGAACTGATAAGGCGAACACTGGGCACCTGCAATTTGCGACGGGCCTGCGTTCGAGCCAATCAAAAAGACTTCGTTCTCTGTAATGTACTGATGAATGGACATCATGATGTTTGAAAAAGATATCCCGGTGATGATGGGCACTTTTTCGCGCTCTACCAAGCTGCGCGCCACCTGCTTGGCGACATCAGGCTTCATCTGACTGTCTTCCCGGACCAGGGTAACAGGCACGCCGCCCAGCTTCCCGCCCTTTTGATCCAACAGCAAATTAAACCCGTCGAGCTGATCTTGTCCGACACCGGCCGTAGGCCCCGATAACTCGCCAATAAAACCAATTTTTATAGGGTCTTGAGCAACAGCAACACCAGCCAATGCCAAAGATAATGCCGACGCATACAGCGCCTGTTTAAACATATTTTTCATGCTTGCCTCCTCGAAGGAATAGTTTTTGTCTTGCTTTACGCTTCAGGCGTTGACCGTCTGCCCTGCGGTGACGTTAACTTCTGCTTTTCGTTGCGTCGCTCTCGCGGCCTCATCCTGCAACATCTTCTGGATCGCCCGACGCATACGCACCGGACCCGCATCGACGCTAAGCAAAACAGGCTTCATATCCCAGAAATCGTTATCGCCGATTTCAGCTTGCTGGGCGTCAATCATGGGTCGATCCTGCATCTCAAATGCGTATCGACGCAGCGTACGGAACTTCTCGTCTGTTTCAGGTGAAAGCTGCGTGCCAGGCGGCATGGCCGCCGCAAAATGATAGTGCGTCGACTTCTCGGTTTCGGGCGTCAGGATGTGAATGCCGTAATACCAGCCATACCCTTCGCGCTCGCCACCCGGCGAATGAACACCTGTATCCAGCAAAAAGCAGCTCGGCGGAATCCAGCGCATATTCGTCCACATATCGACTGGCTTGCCATCTTGCTTATATAGCAAGTCGAAAATGCCCGGCACAGATATGTTGGGCATCCAACGATTACAGTGGATCTCATTGCCAACCTCTTTGAGCACTTGATCGGCACCGACCTGCTCGGGGCTGCCCAAATAACCATCATGCAAATAGGTAATGTGGCTCAGATCAAGCAGGTTTTCACCCATCAGCTCGTAGTTCGACGGGATCTGCAAATAGCCAAAGCTGGTTTGGAAGCCATCGGTGCTATCTAGCACGCCATAATCAGGAATAGCATCAAACGCTGCGGGCTCGTCGCCCATCCAGATCCAGATCATGCGGTGCTTTTCGGCGACGGCGTAGCTTTTAACGCGCGCCGCCGCAGGTATTTTTCCGTCGCCGTGAGGGTTCTTGACGCACTTCCCGCTGCAATCAAACTGCAGGCCATGGTAGGCACACTCAATGGCATCGCCCACCAGCTTGCCCATATGCAACGGAATAAATCGGTGCGGGCAACGATCTTGCAAGGCCGTCACCTCGCCATTAGCTTTACGGTAAAAAACCACCTTTTCGCCCAGCAACTGCCGAGCAAACATTTCACCGGGCTTTACATCAGTTGCCCAGCACGCCACGTACCAGGCATTTTTTACGAACGCCATCTCGGTCTCCTCCTTGATGTTTGTGTATTTTTTGGATAATTTATCACAAACAGAGCAGTCGGTATGTTTTTTATTTACTCCGAAATTACCCTATATACCGATATAATCGGCACGACATAACCCGAGACAAAGACGTCCAATGACCAGAATAAAAAGCACCGGCGTCGCGCCCAAACCCGCCAGACGCACGCAAGAAGACCGAAGCAGAGAAGCCAAAGACAAACTGCTCAAAGCCACCATCGATGTGCTGATGCGGCAGGGTTACAGCCGACTGACGACAAAAGAAGTTGCAGTGACTGCCGGGCTGTCAAATGGGGCGTTAGTACACCATTACGCATCCAAAGCCGAACTGGTCATCGCCGCGACGGCGTCGGTTTACGACGAATGCATTGAGCGCGGCCAACGCGTTGCCCGATCGCCCGAAGCGACGCAAAACCCCATAGAGGGGTTTATTACAGACTGCCTAAGCGTTTACTTCGATTGGCCGTACTTGGCGGCCATTGAAATTATCGTGGCGGCGCGCACCGACCCGGAGCTGATGGAGCGCATTATCCCGGTAATGCAGAACTACCGAAACACCACGAATACGGTCTGGTTAAAAGTATTTCGCGAGGCGGGCTACACACCCACCCAAGCCAAAACCATTCTGAACCTCACGCTGAATATGATTCGAGGCATGGCAGTGCATCGGCTCTGGCAAACCGACAGCAGCTACTTCGACACCTATCTTAAAGAATGGGTCAAGACAATCAAAAGCCAGTTCCCGCCAGCGTCATCGAGCGTGCGCAAAGGGCTTAAGAACGACCCACAAAAATAACCCAGAGCGCACCCTGATGACGGCACCTGCCAAAATGCCTAACGACGCGCCACAGCATCAGTAACGCTGTCGAGCTTCTCAACCAGAGCCTCGAGCGGCATAGCACCATTAACCCGAGACCCATCGGCAAAGAACAAGGCCGGCGTACCACGAATGGTCATTTGCTGGCCAAGCGCCAGAATATCTTGCACAGGGGTTTCGCACTGAGCTTCGGGCGGCACAACGCCGTCAAGCATCCAGTTGCGCCACGCGGCAACGCGGTCGGGGGCACACCAGATATTACGCGCCTTGTCGTGCGAATCTGGTGACAAGATGGGGTACAAGAGCGTATACACCGTAATGTTGTCGACGTCGGCCAAGGTTTGGTGCAAGCGTTTGCAGTAACCGCAATTGGGGTCTTCAAACGCAACCAGCACGCGTTCGCCATTGCCCTTGACCTGCTTTATCGCCAGATGAAACGGCAACTCGTCAAACGGCACCTGACTTAAATCGGCCAGTCGCTTTGACGTCAAATCAACGCGTGATACCGCATCGATAAGTGAGCCCTGCATCACATAAGACACATCGGCGTCGCTATACAGTAAATCCATCCCTACCTGGACTTCGAAAAGGCCGGGGAAAGGGGTCTCACGCACCGCAGTAATTTCAATCCCCGGGAAACGGGTTTCAAACCGGCCTTTAACATCGGCCAAGAGGTTTGTTGATTGTGTTGGAACAGGCTGCGCGTGCGCCCCCGAATACATGGCACTCAACAATACGAAACCTACCAGCGCCAAGTAACGCCGAACGACAGAAAACATATGGACTCCAGAAATTGAATCAGAGCATGCGCAAGGACTAGCGCGACGCCCCTTGTATAAGTCGCCGCTTGACCCAGGGCAAACGATCGACTAACTGCATGCCCAGATTACGCACCATGACGACAGGCGGCGCCTGTACCGCAAACAGGCGGTGCAGACCATCGGTTACCGTACGCATGGCCAAAACGGGTTCGGCCCGCGCGCGACGGTAACGCGACAAAACACGCATATCGCCAGGTGACCGGTAAGACTCTTTAGACACCAACACGTGTAAGAGTTCCTGCACATCGCCCAACCCAAGGTTAAGCCCCTGACCAGCCAGGGGGTGAACGCGATGCGCCGCGTCGCCCACAAGCACCACGCCGGGCGCAACCATATCGCTGTACTCGCAAAACAGCGGAAACGCGTACACCGCACTACGAACGGATATCGTGCCCAAATCGTGTCCAGCCAAAACTTTCAGACGCAACGCAAGCCATTCGGCCCGAGCCGCCGCGTCAAGCGCCATCAGGGTATCGGCCTGGTCTTGAGGCATAGACCAGACCAGAGACACCTGATGAGCGTCGGACGTATCGGGCATGGGTAAGAATGCGATGATGCCGTCAGAAGTAAACCATTGAAATGCCGTACCTTGGTGGGGCCGATCGACGCGCAAATGGGTAACTACGCCGGCATAACCATAAGGTTTGGAGTGGTGGGCGATACCTGCGGCCTGACGAACCACTGACTGCCCGCCTTCGGCGCCAATGACGAGAGGCGCAGAGATAGACTTGCCCGATGCGAGGGAAACACCGCGTTGGGCAAAGTTTTCAAACCGGTCGTCGAGCCAATTCACACGAAAGAGCTGAACAGCCTGACGCAATACACGTTCGAGCTCATCAGATTCGATAATCCAGGCCAGTTGGTCATGCGCAGCCTGCCAAGCGTTCAAGCTTACCTGGCCACTGGCATCGCCATAAATTTGCATGGACTCCACCGCGGTAATCCGCTGCGGGTCGAGCATGTCCCATACCCCCTGCTCGGCCAAAAACCGCTGACTAGCCGGAGACAAGGCATACACGCGCGGGCAATACACCCCGGGTGCCTTGGATGGCAAGGGCTGCTTCGGCGCGACAAGCACGGTGTCGAGCCCTGCCCGCGACAAGCCCAGCGCCGCTGAAAGCCCAACGATTCCGGCACCGCAGACAACAATCGGGTCACTCATCGCGCGGAAGGCGCTCCGGCCTGCTTGGGCCACAGCACCCACATTTCGCCGGATTGCTTCATACGACCCGCGCGCGCGCCAGCCTCGTCACCAAAGCCCCAATAAAAATCAGTTCGGGCTGCCCCCTTGATGGCCGCGCCGGTATCTTGCGCAAACACCAGACGACGCAACGGCTGCTGAGCGGCCGGGTATGTTGTCGCCAGATAAACAAGGCTGCCTAACGGAACGAAAGCGGGATCGATAGCAACTGCGCGTTCGCCAATCAGCGGAATACCGTAGGCGCCCTTGGGCCCAAGTTCGGCGTCGGAAATACGCTCTTCACGGAAAAACACCATGGCCGTGTTTGCATTGAGCATTTCTTGAATGCGGCCCGGATTACGCTTTGCCCAAGCCTTTATGTTTTGCATGGAGGTTTGCGCCAACGGCATTTCGCCTTGATCGGCCAACCACTTGCCAATGGACGCATACGGCCGACCGTTGTGATCGGCATAGGCCAGACGAATGGTTTCGCCATTAGGCAGCAAGGCACGGCCCGAACCTTGAATTTGCAGGAAAAAAGCTTCGACAGGATCATTTGCCCACACAATGACGGGCGGCTGCTTTTCGGCGCCGGCAATCTGGGCGCGGGTGTCGTAGGGCACAACCCGCTTGCCTTCGAGCTTACCGCGCACCCGTTTACCGGCCAGCTCGGGGTAAACCGACCCCAAGTCAATCGTCAGCAGGTCGTCGGGTGCGGCATACAGTGGCCATTGATAGTCGCCGCCACGCGTGCGTGACGCCCGAATCAAAGGCTCGTAGTAACCCGTTACGGTGTTGCGGGCCAACTTGCCTTCGCTATCGAGCAGGCGCCAGGGCTGCAAATGAGTTTGCAGGAACTCGCGCACCCATTGCGTATCGGGTCGACTGTTTTCAGGCACACCAGCACGTTCGACCTGCAAGCACACCGGCTGCCAGGCACGGGGTGCGGCGCGCGCCGGTAACGCCAACGAACCGGAAACCGGCCGCATCAAACCTTTACAATTGTTGACCAAGCCTTTCCAGACCGACGCGAGATCGTCTTCGTTCCAGCCCGGCAAAGCCCCCCAGCCCACGGCCTGAAACTTGCCGGACAGCGGCCGGACGGCGGTTTCCCGCAAAACAGATATATCGGGCACCCGCAGTGGACGCTCGGCAATATCGGGGGTAGGCTCGGCACCGGGCGCAGAAACGGGCGCCTCGGGCGGGACACTGGTACAGGCTGCCAGCAGGACCAGCAGCAGAGGGAGAAGACGTTTTTTCATGAGTCGGCAGAAAGCAAAGACACAAGCCCGGTACAATTTCAATGCAAGGTGCGCGGCATGGCCAGCACAAATTCGGGGATTTCAGCCTCGAACGGAATACCATTATCGCCGACGCAGTGATAAGCGCCTTTCATGGTGCCGAACGGCGTTGGCAAGGGGCACCCGCTGGTGTATTCGAAGGTTTCGCCTGGTGCCAGCAACGGTTGCTGGCCCACGACACCCAGCCCCCTGACCTCTTGCACGTTTTGCCGGCCATCGGTAATTACCCAATGACGGCTGATGACTTGTGCGGCGTGTTCGCCATTATTGGTGATGCGTACGGTGTAGGCAAACACAAAATGCTGTTTGTCCGGGTCAGACTGTTCTGGGAGGTACTGCGGAGTTACGGTAATGCTCAGGTCGTAAGGCTTCATAAAGATTCCAATGGCACTCACCTGCAATAATGTCATGTATCAACCGGAAGATGTCCGGCTTACCCACAGGTTTACTGATTATGTCTACATCTAACACCCGAATTGCACCCAGCCTGTTGTCGGCTGACTTTGCCCGCCTGGGCGAAGAAGTGCGCAACGTTATCGACGCTGGCGCCGACTGGATTCACTTTGACGTCATGGACAACCATTATGTTCCCAATCTGACGATCGGGCCGATGGTTTGCGAGGCGATCCGCCCCCACACCAAGGCACCCATTGACGTTCATCTGATGGTAGAACCAGTGGACGACATTATCCCGCAATTTGCAAAAGCAGGCGCCGACGTTATTACGTTTCACCCGGAAGCTTCGCGGCACCCTGACCGCACCCTGTCGCTGATCCGCGACCATGGGTGCAAGGCAGGCCTAGTCTTTAACCCGGCTACCCCCCTGCAATGGATGGACTACGTCATGGACAAGCTGGACATTGTTCTATTGATGTCGGTAAACCCGGGCTTTGGCGGGCAAAGCTTCATCCCGAATACGCTGACCAAACTTAAACAGGCCCGCGAAAAAATTGATGCCTGGCAAAGTAATGGCGGCCAAGCCATTTTGCTGGAGGTTGACGGCGGCGTAAAGGTCAACAATATCGCCGAAATTCGCGCAGCCGGCGCCGATACATTCGTCGCCGGCTCGGCCATATTTGGTCAGCCCGACTACCGTCAAGTCATTGAAAACATGCGGCGCGAAATCGCACGGGGCGAACAGCAGGCATCATGACATACGCAGCTGTACTTCTCGATCTGGACGGCACGCTGGTCAACTCCATTCCAGATCTGGCTGATGCCACCAACGCCATGCGCACCGAAATGGGCTTATCGCCCCTACCGCTCGACGTTATTGCGACCTATGTCGGCAAAGGGGCCGAAAACCTGGTCCGACGCGCGCTGTCATCAGGCTTCGACGACGACCTGCCAGAAGAAACCGTCACCCAGGGCCTGACGTTATTCAAACGACACTATCACATCGTTAACGGCACCAAGTCGGCGGTGTACGAAGGGGTTGTCGAGGGGTTGGTACATTTGCGCGATGCCGGCGTCCCCATGGCGGTTGTCACAAACAAGCCCGCAGAGTTTACCCACCCGCTTTTGCTGGCCTGTGGGTTAAGCCGCTTTTTTGAGCACGTCGTTTGCGGCGACACCTGCACCGAAAAAAAACCGCACCCCATGCCGCTTTTACACGCTTGCTCATTGCTTGACGTAGCGCCGGAAACCGCTATCTTGATCGGAGACTCGGCCAACGACGCGCTGGCTGCGCAAGCTGCCGGCATATCGGTATTTGCCGTCCCCTACGGGTACAACGAGGGGCAAGACGTGCAAAACCTGAAAGTCGATGGTATAGTTGCCTCGATTGACGTCGCAGCAGCTCGCATCACGGGTAGCGCGGCACCTGTCTTTACCGAATAATTTCAGCAAAAATTCATGACGTTTACCGCTATCCGCATCACAACACCCGGCGCCTATTGGCGCTGGTGGCGTTCGTGTTCCGGGTAACGGTCAATCGTCTCCTGGTGCAAAAACCAGCTGTTTTTGTACCACCAGCCAACTGAATCCAGCCCGGAACGCTCTGCGTAGCCGGGCTTTTTCGTTAAGGGTCCCGGCGCGTGCAAACCTAACCACCGAGACCTTTTATGACCGAAATCGAATTCAATGCACTGGCCGCCCAAGGCTTTAATCGTATTCCGCTTATCGCGGAAACCTACGCCGACCTGGACACCCCGTTAAGCATTTACCTGAAACTGGCATACAACTCTCCCGATGGCGGGCGCAACAGCTGCCTGCTCGAGTCGGTCGTGGGCGGGGAACGCTTTGGACGCTACTCCTTCATTGGCCTGCCAGCAAAAACCGTCATCCGCGCCAGCGGAAACACCACCGAAGTGCTGCACCAGGGCAAGGTGGTCGAAACCCACGAAGGCGACCCGCTGGCCTTCATCGAGCAATACCAGGCCCGCTTCAAGGTAGCGTTACGCCCGGGTATGCCGCGCTTCGCGGGCGGTTTAGCCGGCTACTTCGGATACGACACCGTTCGCAATATCGAATCGAAGCTGGGCCCGGCCGTCAAACCCTTCCCCGCCGGGCAAGGCAAAGGCACGCCCGACCTCATGCTGCTGCACATTGACGAATTAGTCATTGTGGATAACCTGGCAGGTAAAACGTACCTGCTGGTATACGCAGACACCCGTCAGCCCGAAAGCTATGTACAAGCCAAACGCCGCCTCAAAACATTGCGCGAGAAGCTGCGTACGCCTGTCACGATTCCGTATGCCTACGCTAGCCTGCAAACCGACTGCCACCGCAGCTTTGCCAAAGAAGACTACTTGCAAGCCGTGCTTCGCGCAAAAGAGTACATTGCGTCAGGCGATGTCATGCAAGTACAAGTCGGCCAGGTCATCGCCAAGCCGTTTCGTGACTCTCCCCTGTCGCTCTACCGCGCCTTGCGTTCACTCAACCCGTCGCCTTACATGTACTACTGGGATTTCGACAGCTTCCATGTCGTGGGCTCATCGCCCGAAATTCTGGTGCGACAGGAAAGCGTGACCGAAGACGATAAAACGCGCTCGGTCGTCACTATTCGTCCGCTGGCAGGCACACGCCGTCGCGGCGCGACCCCGCAAGAAGACCAACAACTGGCCGAAGAGCTCCAAGCTGACCCGAAAGAGCGGGCAGAGCACGTGATGCTGATTGACCTAGCGCGCAACGACGTCGGCCGTATTGCGGAAACAGGCAGTGTCAAAGTGACCGAAACCATGACCATCGAACGCTATTCGCATGTTCAGCACCTGGTGTCAAACGTAAGTGGCACGCTGAAGCCGGGACAAAGCAATATGGACGTTTTGCGCGCGACTTTCCCGGCCGGCACCCTGACCGGCGCGCCCAAGGTACGGGCGATGGAAATCATTGACGAATTGGAGCCGGTGCGCCGTGGTGTGTACGGCGGTGCCGCTGGCTACCTGAGCTACAGCGGCGAAATGGATGTCGCCATCGCCATTCGTACTGGCGTCATCAAGGACGGCATGCTTTATGTGCAAGCCGCCGCCGGCATTGTGGCGGATTCCGACCCGGAAAAAGAATGGCAGGAAACGGAAGCCAAGGCGCGCGCCGTCATTCGCGCCGCAGAAAAAGTCCAGTTTGGTCTGGACGAACCCGTCTGAACGCCACCGGAGATAGCCATGCTGCTGATGATCGATAACTACGATTCGTTTACCTACAACCTTGTGCACTATTTTGGCGAGTTGGGCGAAGACGTGATGGTGCTGCGCAACGACCAAACGACGCTGGAAGAGATTGACGCGCTCAACCCCGACCTGATCTGCATTTCCCCCGGGCCGTGCTCGCCTGCAGAGGCAGGCATTTCGGTTCCGCTAATACAGCACTTTGCGGGACGCAAGCCGATTTTGGGCGTCTGCCTGGGACACCAGGCCATCGGCGCGGCCTTTGGCGCAAACATTGTGCGCGCCAAAACGCTAATGCATGGCAAGACATCGGCCATTACGCACGACAACGCCGGCGTTTTCGCCGGCTTGCCCTCACCCTTTACGGTGACGCGCTATCACTCACTGGCCATCGAACGCAGCAGCCTGCCCGACTGCTTGGAGATATCGGCGGAAACCGACGACGGCGAGATTATGGGCGTGCGTCACAAAACCTTACCCATTGAGGGCGTACAGTTTCATCCCGAATCTATTTTGAGCGAGCACGGGCATGACCTGCTTCGCCGATTTCTTACAATGTAAATAACAGGATCACCGAACATGAAAAACATTTCAATCCAGGAAGCGCTGACCCGCTGCATTGAGCATCGCGAAATTTTCCACGACGAAATGCTGCACCTGATGCGCATGCTGATGCGTGGCGAGATGTCGCCGCAAATCGCGGCGGCGCTCATCATGGGCTTGCGCGTCAAAAAAGAAACCATTGGCGAAATCACCGCTGCGGCGCAAGTCATGCGCGAGTTCGCACTTAAAGTAGAAACACCCAATCCCGACGACCTCCTGGACATGGCAGGCACGGGCGGCGATGGCAGCAATACATTCAATATCTCTACCGCCGCCATGTTTGTAGCCGCAGCAGCTGGGGTCAAGATTGCCAAACATGGGGGTCGAAGTGCGTCGTCGTCATCAGGCAGCGCCGACGTTGTTGAGGCCCTGGGCGTCAATATCGCCTTAAGCCCCGAGCAAATTTCAGAGTGCATTGCCGAGACCGGCATTGGCTTTATGTTTGCGCCTGCACACCATGGCGCCATGAAAAATGTAGCGCCCATTCGTAAAGAGCTGGGTGTCAAAACCATTTTCAATATTCTGGGGCCGCTGACAAACCCGGCCGGCGCCGGCAACCAGCTCATGGGTGTGTTTCACCAAGATTTGGTCGGTATTCAGGTGCGCGTACTGCAGCGCCTTGGGTCAAAGCACGTTCTGGTTATCCATGGCAAAGACGGCATGGACGAAGCCTCTTTGGGCGCCCCCACCCTGATCGGCGAACTGAAAGACGGCGAAATCAACGAGTACGAAATTCACCCCGAAGACTTTGGTATTACCATGACGTCCAATCGCTCGATCAAGGTCAACAGTCGGGACGAATCGGCGGCGATGATCAAAGAGGCGCTAGCTAACGTTGAAGGCGCTGCCCGTGATATCGTCGGTTTCAATGCCGGGCTGGCCATTTATGCCGGCAATGGTGCGGCCACGCTCAAAGACGCTGTAAAACAGTCTTTCGAACTCATTGCTAACGGCGCAGCCCTCGACAAACTGAATCAGTTCAGCGCATTTACACGGAAATTCCAGTCATGAGTGACATCCTTCAAAAAATAATTGATACCAAGAAAACTGAAGTCGCCACCGCCCGCCAAATGCGCAGCGAAGCTGACGTGCTGCGCGAAGCCGAAAGCCGCAAGGATGTGCGCGGCTTTTTAAGCGCCATGGAAAGCAAGATCCAGCACGGTAAGCCGGCGGTCATTGCAGAAATCAAAAAGGCATCGCCCTCGAAAGGCGTGATTCGCGAAAACTTCAACCCCGCTGAAATTGCAGCCTCCTACGCGGCACATGGCGCAGCGTGCCTGTCAGTACTGACCGACGTGCAGTTTTTCCAGGGGTCCTATGATTACTTGCGCCAGGCGCGCGCGGCGTGCTCGTTGCCCGTGCTTCGCAAAGACTTCATGATCGACCCTTATCAAATTGCACATGCACGGGCCATTGGCGCCGACTGTATTTTGCTGATTGTTGCTGCGCTAAGTCCCTCACAGCTGCACGAAATGGAAGCACTCGCCATGTCGTTGGGTATGGATGTTCTGGTCGAAGTGCATGATCAGGAAGAACTTGAAATCGCCCTGAAAATGAAAACGCGCCTTCTGGGCATCAATAACCGCAACCTGCGCACCTTCGAGGTATCTCTGCAGAACACCATCGACATGCTGCCGCTTATTCCTGCAGAAAAGCTGGTGGTGACTGAAAGTGCCATTTTGTCGCGCGAAGATGTCGACCTGATGCGTTCTCATCACGTCAACGCCTTTCTAGTCGGCGAGCGTTTCATGCGCGCCGAAGACCCCGGCCTGGCATTGAAAGAGCTGTTTTTCTAATGAGCGCCACACCTTCCTGCCCCCTGTGTACACGCAACCCGCTGGTCGAAATCTGGAGCGACGACCAGCTTCGGGTCACTGACGCACAAGACCCTGACTTCCCGGGCTTTACGCGGGTGGTCTGGCATGCCCATGTCAGCGAAATGACCGACCTGACCCACGCCGAACGCGAACACCTGATGTCGGTGGTGTGGGTCGTAGAAAGCGTACTGCGCAACGAGCTCAGCCCGGTGAAAGTAAACGTGGCCCAACTGGGCAATCAGGTACCTCACATCCACTGGCACGTCATCCCGCGCTGGCGGCTCGACAGCCGTTTTCCCGATGCCGTCTGGGCGCCGGCCCGCGAACGCACTCCCGAGCAAAACCTGGCCTGGGAGGTGTTTCAGGAACAGCAACTGAATCTGATGGCCGACTACCACCACGCTTTGCGCAACGCGCTCGAGCAATTACCGGGGTATCGGGCAGCGACATGACGCCTGCGAACCCGACAGACAACAGGTATGCCGGACCCCTGTCACCGCACATTGCCGGGCTGCCGGCGGCCTGGCGCGATATTTTGGCGCACACCGACGTTGCCGCCACATTAGCAGGCCTCGACGCCTTTTTAAACAAACGCCTGGCGGCCAACGCGGTGATATTTCCGGCACACCCCTTCCGGGCGTTGCAAGGGCTTGCTCCCGACGATGTACATGTGGTTATTTTGGGGCAAGACCCATACCACGGCCCCGGGCAGGCACATGGTCTAGCATTTAGCGTACCGGAACAATGCCCCTGCCCACCCAGTTTGCGCAATATTTTTACCGAGCTCAAGCTGGAGTTCCCCGACCGTCTAACCCTACAGTCTCACGACCTGAGCCGCTGGGCGCAACAAGGCGTACTGTTGCTGAATACCGTCTTGACGGTAGAGTCGGGCAAACCAGCATCGCATGCCCGGCACGGCTGGGAAGCCGTTACCGATGCGCTAATCCGCCGCGTGGCGCAAGGCACGCAGCCCAAGGTGTTTATGCTGTGGGGCAACCATGCCCAGCAAAAACGCGGGCTGATCCCCGACAATGCGTTCAACCTAGTGCTTTGCGCCAACCACCCGTCACCGCTGTCGGCTCGCCGACCTCCGGTGCCCTTTATCGGGTGCGGGCATTTTGCCCAAACCAACGCATGGCTGACCGAGCAAGGCCAGCGAGCCATCAACTGGTAAGCTGTATTGGCATTACGACACCCCCGGCGACTGTACGCCAGCCCTGCGGTACGCACGCAACATGACGAGCACGTTACAAATTAGTACTTTCCCTAATATTGTTGTGCGGGCTATACTCCGAGCACTGCAATAAAACGCGTCGACATTTTTATACAACCCGAGGGTTGTGTGCCAGCAGTTGACTGATTCGTCAGCACCCATGTCGGACGCCATCGCCCCCTGACCCCCAAGCCTTTTCCGTTGCGGTTTGCGCTAGCAAACCTGCTGCACTCCAGGTTGATTGGTCGGCACGATGCTTTCAATCAACCGGCCAACGGGTCATTTTGAACCCAGGCCAGTGTATGCCGTAAACAACGGCAAAGGAATACGCATGTCTTTTGAGAACCTGGGTCTCGTCCCTACCCTATTGTCTGCCGTCAGCAAAGCTGGCTTTACTACACCTACGTCGGTGCAAGCTGCCGCTGTGCCTAAAGCCCTTGAGGGCCACGACCTGATGGTGTCGGCGCAAACCGGCAGCGGCAAAACCGCCGCTTTCATGTTGCCCGCCCTGAACCGCATTGCACAAATGCCCGCCAACGCCGGTACAGGTGTTCAGGTACTGGTCTTGACCCCTACCCGCGAACTGGCCATGCAAGTAGCCGAGGCCACCAAAATTTACGGCGCGCACATTAAAGACCTTCGCACAGCTGTCGTTGTGGGCGGCATGCCTTACGGCGCCCAACTTAAAGCCTTGTCGCGTCGCGTCGATGTTCTGGTCGCAACGCCAGGTCGCTTGATCGATCACCTTCAGGCACGCCGCGTCAACTTGTCGACCGTACACACATTGGTGCTCGACGAAGCTGACCGCATGCTGGACATGGGCTTTATCGAAGATATTGAAACCATTGTGGCCAGCACACCGGCCGATCGCCAGACGCTGTTGTTTTCGGCAACGCTGGACGGCTCGATTGCCCGCCTGGCCGGCAAAATGATGCGTGAGCCGCTTCGTATCGAAGTATCGGGCCACAAAGAAAAACACAGCAACATTACGCAAAGCCTGCTTTATGCAGACGACAACAATCACAAACTGCGCCTGCTCGACCACCTGCTGCGCGACGCCAACCTTGACCAAGCCATTGTATTTACGGCAACAAAACGCGGCGCCGATGACTTGGCCATCCGTCTGTCTGACCAGGGCTTCCAGGCCGGTGCGTTGCATGGCGACATGAACCAGCGCCAGCGTACACGTACGTTGGGCCTGCTGCAAAAACGTAAACTGCGTATCCTGGTCGCCACCGACGTCGCTGCCCGCGGTATCGACGTTCAGGGTATCAGCCACGCGATCAACTACGACCTGCCCATGCAGCCCGAAGATTACACGCACCGCATTGGTCGTACGGGTCGTGCCGGCAACAATGGCTTGGCCTTCACGCTGGCTACCCATGCCGAACGCCACAAGATCCGTCGTATCGAGCACTTTATTGGCCAGCCTATTCCTTCAGATGTCATTGAAGGCCTGGAACCCAAGAAAACCGTGCGTCCCACTTACACCGATCGTACACCCGGCGGCAAAAAGCCTTACGGCGCTCGCGGCGGTTTTGGCGGCGGTAAGCCCAGCTACGGCAAACCCGAAGGTCGCTACGGCGACAAGCCTTCATATGGTAAGCCTGAAGGCCGCTTCGGTGACAAGCCTTCGTATAGCAAGCCTGAAGGCCGCTTTGGCGACAAGCCTTCGTATAGCAAGCCTGAAGGCCGCTTTGGCGACAAGCCTTCGTTCGGCAAACCCGAAGGTCGTTTCGGCGACAAACCTTCATATAGCAAACCCGAAGGTCGCTTTGGCGACAAGCCTTCGTATAGCAAACCTGAAGGTCGTTTCGGCGACAAGCCTTCGTATGGCAAGCCTGAAGGCCGTTTCGGCGACAAGCCTTCGTATAACAAACCTGAAGGTCGTTTCGGCGACAAGCCTTCGTTCGGGAAATCTGAAGGTCGTACTTCGTACAGCAAACCGGAAGGCCGCTTTGGCGACAAACCTGCGTTCGAAGGCCGTGCCCCGGCATATCGCGACCAGGACGCCGGCGCCCACCGTGGCCACTTTGGCGGCTCGAAGCGCCACGATGGCCCTGCTGCTGCGGCAACCGATCGCCCTGCACGTCCCCGCCCCAGCTTCAAAAAGCCTGCGGGAGCCAAGACAGGCGCAACCAGCCGCCCTTCGCGCTTCGCATAACACAAGCAAACGTGGGGCTACGCCCCACGTAGTTTGAAAAGACGCCCTGCAACCCTGGTCTTCCAGGATTACAGGGCGTTTTTTATTGCGGCACAGGACATCTCGCCCTGACGGTTTCTTGCAAGAGCTGCGCCAGTAAAGCAGTGGCGGGGCCGATGCGATCGGGGTTCCCGTAAATAAGAAACAGCGCCCCAAAACGCCGCTGATACGGCCCCAAGGCAAGTGGCACCAGTACGCCAGCATCAAGATCGGGCTGCACAATATGCGTGGGTAACCAGGCAAAAGCCAGCCCACCCACCACCATGGCCCGCGAGGCAGGAAAGCCACTTACGGTCCACCTGTGCGACGATCCCAGCCAGCCTTCGTTTCGTGGTTGCTTCATGCCTGAATCGCGCACCACCACATGCAAATGGCTTTTCAGGTCGTGCTCGGTCAGCATCCGCCCCAACTGATGCAAGGGGTGGTCAAAGCGGGCCACAGCAACAAACTCGATGTCGCAAAGCTTCTGCCCCAGCCGACCAACAGGCACATGCGCCGAGATCGCGATATCGGCCTGCTGTTCCAGTACGGCGTCTTCGGCACCCGACAAAACGACTTCGGTGAGCTGAACGCGGGTCGCCGGCGCACGGCCATTGAACTGGTGCATGGTTTCGACCAATGCTTGCGTGGGAAATGCCGCATCCACCACCAGCTTGAGCGTGGTCTCCCACCCTTCACCGATGCGCTGCGCAAGGGTTTCGATGCCGTTGGCTTCTGACAGCAAGCTTTGCGCGTATTCGAGCAATACCCTGCCTGCCTCGGTGAGTTCGGCCTTACGCCCCTGAACTTCAAGCAACACAACACCCAACTGTTCTTGCAACTTCCCCACCAGATAACTGATGGATGACTGACTGCGATGAAGCCGTTCGGCCGCCTGAGCATAGCCGCCATATTCGACCACCGCCTGAAAGGCCCGCCATTGCTCTAACGTTGTTTTCATCCACCCACCTTTACATCTAAAAATTCGATTGTTTTAATCGTAATTTAGCGATTTTTTATCTATTCATTTGACCATAAAATAGCCATAACGTCACTCAACGAAACAAGCCCGGAGGCCCAAATGATCGAGATTCGCAAAGCTGAAGACCGCGGCCACGCCAACTACGGCTGGCTCAACAGCCACCATACATTTTCGTTTGCCAACTACTACGACCCCGATCAAATGGGCTGGAGTGCACTGCGTGTCATCAACGACGATACTGTCGCACCCGCTCAGGGTTTTGGCGCGCACGGCCATCGCAACATGGAAATTTTTTCGTACGTGCTTGAAGGCGCTTTGGCTCACAAAGACTCTTTGGGATCGGGCTCGGTTTTACGTCCTGGCGACGTTCAGCTGATGAGCGCTGGCACGGGTATCCGGCATAGCGAATTCAATGGCTCGCAAGAGGCGCCCACTCATTTTCTGCAAATCTGGATCACGCCTAATGAAACAGAAACCGCGCCAGGCTACCAGGAACGCTTTTTTACAGAAGATGAAAAGCGTGGACAGCTTCGTTTGTTGGTCTCGCCAGAGGGTGAAGACGGCGCTTTGAAAATACGTCAGGACGCACGCATTTATGCGGCCTTGCTTGACGACAACGACGCCATAACGAAGCCCATCGACCCAGCGCGACACGGTTACGTGCATGTCGCCAAAGGTAAGGTCACGCTAAACGGCCATGCCTTGAAAGCCGGCGACGGCGCCCGGATTTTGGGCGAATCGACGCTAACCCTGGATAACGGGGGCGGTGCCGAAGTCCTGGTCTTTGACCTTCCTTGAACACCAAACCGCAAGGCCTGGCCTTGCTACCGCAACAACATCAACCCCAGTTTCTTTATAAGGAAATTTCACATGTCTAAAGTATTGGTGCTGTACTACTCGGCCTATGGCCATATTGAAACCCTGGCAAACGCCGTTGCCGAAGGCGCACGCACGGTTGCCGGCACTCAGGTCGACGTCAAACGCGTACCCGAGTTGGTACCCGAAGACGTGGCGCGCAACAACCACTTTAAAGTGGACCAGGCCGCGCCCGTAGCCTCGCCGGCCGAACTAGCGGACTATGACGCCATTATTTTCGGCACGCCGACCCGTTTCGGCATGATGTCCTCGCAGATGAAAAACTTCCTGGATCAGACCGGCGGCCTGTGGGCACAAGGCAAGCTGATCGGAAAGGTTGGCAGCGTGTTCACATCGACCGCCACTCAACATGGCGGCCAAGAAGCCACACTGCTGTCCTTCCATACCGTGCTTTTGCATCACGGCATGGCAGTAGTTGGCCTGCCCTACTCATTCCAAGGTCAAACCCTCAATGACCAGGTCAACGGCGGCACACCCTATGGGGCGTCTACCATTGCCAACGGCGACGGCAGCCGCCAACCCAGCGCCGTTGAGCTTGAAGGCGCCCGCTTCCAGGGCCGTCATGTCGCAGAAATAGCCTTGGCGCAAAAGCTGGGGCGTGAAGCCATGCAAAGCGCCACAGAGCTGGCCTGATCGACCGCCCGATTTAACACGCACTTTTTACGCGTAAAATCGGGCGCTATGAAGCAACTGGCCACTAAACCCGTTTTCCTGTCGCTGCTGCTGGCAATCATTCTTTGGTTCATCTTCGACAACTTTGTTGTCGCGGCGGCAGTCGGCCTGCTTGCGGGTTTTATGGTCTCTATGCTGTACTCGCTGCACCTGTTAAAGCAACAAGCGCAGCCCCCGGGCACTACCGCACCCGCTACGGCAGCTGCAGCACGCTCACCATCGCCGTCAACACAGACACCAACATCCAAATCCCCCATGTCGTCTTCGCTTCCCGAACCAGACCCCGCCGCCGCGCAGCACAGCGCCGCCCTGCACCGGCTTCTCGAAGCGCAAATCAAAGCGGCATCTAATGGGTTTTTGCCATTCGATCAGTGGATGCAATCGGCGCTCTACGCGCCCGGGCTGGGCTATTACGTCGCCGGTACAGAAAAATTTGGCAGCAATCTGCCAGTGGGCGACTTCACTACGGCGCCCGAACTCTCACCGTTTTTCGGCCAGACCCTTGCGCGGCAAATCGCCCAGGTGTTGCAGCAAACAAAAACAAACCAAGTGCTCGAATTCGGCGCAGGCTCTGGTGCACTGGCTGCGTCAATTATTCCGGCCTTGCAACAGTTGGGCATACAACCCTCGTACACCATTATCGAGGTCTCGGCCGACCTGAAATCACGGCAGCAAGCGCGTCTTGCCGACACTGACGCCAACGTGGTTTGGCTCGACCAGCTTCCCGAGGCCTTCGAAGGTTGCGTTATTGCCAACGAAGTCATGGACGCTATGCCAGTAACCCTCTTCCAATGGGATGAGAGCGGGAAACTGCAGGAAATGGGCGTTACATATAACGACGACTTCGAATGGGCCGTGCGCGCGGCATCACCTCGTCTGCAAAAGCTGGTAGGCAGCCGCATGCCGGCGTTACCGGGCTACCGCTCCGAGGTCAACCTGCAGGCCGAGGCGTGGGTAGCGGGCATGGGTGATTGGCTGCACAAAGGGGCCGCACTGCTTATTGACTACGGTTTTCCTCGTCACGAGTATTACCACCCGCAACGCGCTGAAGGCACGCTGATGTGCCATTACCGGCACCAGGCACATGCCAACCCGTTTTTATACCCTGGCCTGCAAGACATCACCGCCCACGTCGACTTTACCGCCATGGCCGACGCAGCGCTGGAGGGCGGGCTCGACGTCCTGGGCTATACGTCTCAGGCGCGCTTCCTGATCAACGCCGGGCTGCCAGCGCTTATTGCCGACATCGACCCAGCCGACCCGGTGGCGCATGCCCGCCAAATAGGGCCTGTACAAAAACTGTTGTCAGAAGCCGAGATGGGCGAATTATTCAAGGTGCTGGCAATTGGTAAAGACATCGACGGCCCGCTGCTTGGCTTTATGCAAGGCGACCGCCGCGACCGGCTCTGACTGACTGGCATTACCACCACATCGAAGTCGTCATCACTGGCTAAGACACCAGACCTTCAAGGGCCGCCAAACGCGCTTCCCGCACCGCGGCTTTAATTTGCGCAGGCCGGCCCGCGCAAGATCGTGCCACTGCACCGGCATCAACGTCGTGCACCTTAGCCAGGCACGTCAACCATTGAGCCATTGACATCGTCGACTGCTCCTCTTGGCAGGTACACGCCGCCGCCTGCAGCAACGCTTGAAAGCGATCGGGTTTGCGCAAGCCGTCGGCCTGCTCGATAAGGGTCAGAACGCTTTCAGGCGACGCCTTGCCGGCCTTTGCTGGCATACCCGCCTCGCCAAGGGCAGTACCGCACTGCCACGCAACGACACACGGCAACAAGCGGCTGTAATCCACCACCTCGACGGGTGCACGCAAGTGTCGGGCCAGCGTCTCGGGCGAAGGGCTATGAAGCACGGCAAGTGCAAATCGCCCCGCCAAGGACAACCGACTCGCAGAAGCACACTCAAGCCTGTCGGCTAGTCGCACATCGAAGACAAAGCCTGGCATGACGCGCTGCAACGCACCGGTGTTGCGCAGCACCTCGAACATTCGTTCCGGGTGCACGCTCATCAGCCCTTTAGCCATCTCACGCCATACCCGCTCTGGAACAAGAGCGTCGACCTCCCCCTCGGCCACCAGACGCTGCGCCAGCGCCAGAGTTTCGGGCGCTATGGAAAAGTCGGCGAAACGCGCCGCAAAACGCGCCAGCCGCAACAACCGGACGGGGTCTTCGACAAACGCGTCGCCGACATGGCGCAGGACGCGAGCCTGGATATCGGCCAGACCATTGAGCGGATCGACCAATTGGCCTTGTGGCGTTTGGGCAATCGCGTTAACGGTGAGATCGCGCCGACGCAGATCGTCGGCCAAAGAGACATCGGCGCCGGTATAAAACGTGAACCCCTGATACCCCCGCCCCGACTTTCGTTCAGTACGCGCAAGCGCATACTCTTCTTTGGTAACCGGGTGCAAGAAGACAGGGAAGTCGCCACCGACCGGCACAAACCCGCGCGCCGACATGGCTTCGGGAGTCGCGCCGACAACCACCCAGTCGCGGTCTCCGGCCGGCAACCCCAACAAAGCGTCGCGTACAGCGCCCCCGACAATGTATACCTGCAACCCGTCGGTAACCGGATCGGGCTCAGCGACCGGCAGCGGTAAAAACCTGGTCATTACGGCAGGCCTGTACCCCGGCGCGGCTTCGGGCTAATGGTACCTAAGCGCGCCTTGAGCGATTGCGACTTCCCGCTAAAGAGCATGTCGTAGTACACGGCATTGGACAACACGTTTTTGACATAGAGCCGCGTCTCGGTGAACGGGATAGTCTCGGCAAATATCGCCCCTTCGACCGGCCCACGCAACTTGGCGCGCCACTGAATGGAACGACCCGGCCCCGCGTTATACCCTGCAGTTGCGAGCACCTGGGAACCGCCCAGATCTTCGAGCACCATGCGCAAGTATTGCGTGCCCAGAATCGTATTCACTTCGAAATCATTGACCGACGACGGCTTAAAGTCGGTCATGCCGATTTTTTTAGCCACCCAGCGCGCTGTTGCCGGCATCAGCTGCATCAGACCCGACGCGCCCACCCGCGACCGGGCATCGGTGATAAACCGGGACTCTTGACGGATAAGACCATAGACCCAGGCAGGATCAAGATTGATTTCGCGCGCTTTCTGGCTGACGCGCCCCTCGAATGGCGCGACAAAGCGTTGCGAAAAGTCGGCCAGTTCAGTGGTTTGCAGCGACGTATTGACGACCCGGTCAAAGATCTGCTCTTCGCGTGCCAGTTCGGCCGCGGCCAGCAACTGGCGATCGGTCATGCCCCGAAGGGTGAAATTCCATTCGGGCACAGCCTCGGCCCGCCACCCCAGATCGAAAAGTTTGATGGCCCTTTGCAACCCAGGGTTTGCCTGTGCCTGAGCGAGTTCGTCGGGCGTTACCGGAGCCGGCTTTGGCGGCATGGCTATAGGCATACCCAGCTCTTCGTGGGCCAACTGCCCATAAAACCCGTAATCGCCCAGAATAGACTGATATAACTTGGTTGCTGCCTGCTCATTTCCTACAGCTGCCAAAGAACGCGCATACCAGTACACCCATACCGGCTCGGCCTGCTGGCGCGCTGTCATTTTGCGAATCGCGTTACCCACCTGCTTCCAGTCGATAGGCACCTGCCGAAGCTCGGAGCGCACTTCCCAGGCATGGTTGTAATCGCTTTTAGGAATATTGCCCGACTGTCGATACCAAGTGACGGCTTCGGGCTCGACATTGAGCGCCGACACCAACCCAAACTGCCCCCACACCCATTGCATATCGGCCTTCGAGATGACATTGGCCCAACGCTGCTGGATATAAGCCGTTTCGGCATCGCGATCGCCGCGCGCCAAGCGCGACAAAGCCAAGGTCACCAGCTCGAAGTCTTCACGTGTGCGCGGCGTTGACTGCGTAGACAGCCACTGCTTGGGGTTTTTCATGAGCGCGGCATATGACTTCATTTGCACCGCATTAAACATCAATGCAGCCAACCGTTGCGCATCGCCCGTTTTATTGGTTTCAAGCGTATCGCGCAGCATAGGCTGCAAGTGCTTCCAGATGACCACGTTGCTATCAACAAGTTGATCGAGCATCATCCAGCACGTGCTGACCGGCCGGAAGGTATCGACGGCCACTTGCGCGTTAACCGGCTGACCGGTCATATGACGCGACAGCAGTACCGCGCAGTCGACCATCGCATTGCTGGCTACCACCGGCTCCAACGCTAAGGCTTGGCGATAGTCGCCGGTGCGCGCTGCGGCGACGACCCAATCGGCCCGGATGCGATCGGCCAGATAAGCATCTTTATTGGTGGCCATGAAGCGCTGAAGACGCTCGGTGGGCACAGGCGATGTCGGGTCTTGTAATTGCCGACGCAACAACCAGTACTCGGCGTAAGAACCCAATAAGGGCTCTTGACTTGCGACCGACGCCAAGGCCTCTAGACGCCCCCATTGCTTGCTTTGCATGGCGTCGCGCGCATCGATGACCGCTTGCAGCGGGGCATCGGTTTGCGTGCTAATGCGGATGACTTCGACCGGGGCTGAAGACTGGGCTTTTGCCGGGACAGACGCCACACTGGCGGCTGCCACCAAGCCCGCTAGGGCGATACCGGCACGACGAAACAATTTCTGATACCGTTGGGACTGCTTGAACACCATCTTGAACAACCTTACGAAGTAACCGCCATGAGCAACAGTATAGAGAATAAGACGCCGGCCCTGCGAGACCGCCTGAAAGCGTTACGTTTAGCCCAGGACCCAAACGAGGCGCGACGTGGTGCGTTGCTGATGCGCGGACGCCTGTTTACTTGGCTGGCCACCACGCGCGACGCACTAAAAAAAGCAGGCAAACCCACACCTAAAAATATTGCTGCATTTTGGCCTATGGCTCAAGAGCCCGACCTGACGCCGCTGTTATACCAGTGGGTTGAGGAGGAAGACATCACGGTATCGTTACCCGTCGTAACCGGCCCCGAGCAACCGCTGACGTTTCGGTTATGGACTCCGGACACCGACATGCAGACCGGCGCGTTTGGCATTGCCGAGCCCACAGGCGAACCAGCGCCGCCACCCGACGTTATTTTAGTACCTACCCTGGGCTTTACCCGCAAGGGCGACCGCGTGGGTTACGGCAAAGGCTACTACGACCGCACCCTGACGAATCTGAAATCACAAGGCCATACCTTTGTAGCCCTGGGCATTGCTTGGGCTTGCGGCGACATCGACCGACTGGACGATGTGGTCTACGAGCCTCATCCTCACGACTACAGGCTGGACGGCATTCTGACAGACAAGGGCTGGGCGTTAAAACTACCCGAGTAATCAAAACCGCCTAATACAAAACGCCGGTACAACCGTACCGGCGTTAGGCATAGCCTGGCAACTACGTAGCCAAACTGCATCAACCCAGCTTCAGGTCGTTTGCAATGGCCAATGTGGATTCCGCCGTATTCAATGTGTAAAAGTGCAGGCCAGGCGCACCGCCATCGAGCAAACGCTGACACATCTGCGTAATGACATCTTTACCGAAGGCCTTGATCGAGGCCAAGTCGCCCTGGTAGTCGGCCAGGCGTTGACGGATCCAGCGCGGAACCTCGGCCCCGCACATATCGGAGAACCGCAACAACTGAACCTGATTGGTGATGGGCATGATGCCCGGCACAATAGGAACATTAACCCCTTTGGCCTGCGCCCTGTCGACAAAGTCGAAATAAGCATCGGCATTAAAAAAGTACTGCGTAATGGCTGCATTGGCACCCGCATTAACCTTGCTGACAAAATGATCAAGGTCAGACTGCGCACTTTTGGCCTGCGGGTGCACTTCGGGATAAGCAGCTACCTCGATGTGGAACCAGTCGCCAGAGTGCTCGCGAATAAAACGAACGAGGTCGACGGCATAATGCAAATCGCCGCTATCGATGCCCATGCCCGAAGGTGGGTCGCCACGCAGGGCAACCACACGCCGTACGCCAGTGTTGCGGTAGGCATCGAGAATATCGGCCAGTACGCTTCGGGTTGAGCCCACACACGACAAATGCGGTGCGGCGTCGAACCCCAAACCCTGCATCAGACGAACGGCCTCGGCAGTGCCTTCGCGCGTTGAACCGCCGGCACCAAACGTTACGCTGACGTACGCCGGGTTTAAAGCCGACAGCCGACGCGCCGCCACCGACAGCTTTTCTTGGGCAGCGGCATCGCGCGGAGGAAAGAACTCTAGGCTTAGCGCCTTGGAAGCATTCATTGTGAAATCAACCTGGACAAGAGCCCCGAGACAATACTGTATACAAATGCACCCAACAAAGCCCACCAAAAGCCATTGACCTGGAAGCCTTTGAGAATGGAGCCGGCAAACCAGAACACCAGCGCATTAAGTACCAGCAAAAACAGCCCCAGGGTCACGATAGTGATGGGCAGTGTCAACAGAACCAACAGAGGCTTGACCAGGGTATTGAGCAAGCCTAGAACCAGCGCGGCCACAAGGGCCGATCCAAACGATGCCACCGTGATACCAGGCAGAACATACGCCACGACCAGCAGTGCCACTGCATTGAGAATCCATATCAGCAAAATTTCCATGGTCAGCCTCCGTTGAAGTTCAAGGTTTAATAACGGTAGTGATCGGGCTTGTAAGGGCCGTCGACCGAAACGTTAATGTAAGCTGCCTGATGCTCGGACAGCGTGGTGAGATTTACGCCCAGCTTTTTAAGGTGCAAACGCGCGACTTTTTCGTCGAGGTGCTTGGGCAAGACATAAACCTCGCCCTTTTTGTAGGCGTCACCCCGGGTAAACAGTTCGATTTGGGCGATGGTTTGATTGGTGAACGAAGCCGACATCACGAACGATGGGTGGCCTGTCGCGCAACCCAGGTTTACCAAGCGGCCTTGTGCCAACAAAATAATGCGCTTGCCGTCGGGGAAGATCACATGATCGACCTGGGGCTTGATCTCTTCCCATTCGAGGTCTTCGATAGCAGCAACGTCGATTTCGTTATCGAAGTGACCGATATTGCAAACGATGGCCTGGTCTTTCATGCGTTCCATATGATCACGCGTAATGACGTGATAATTACCGGTGGCCGTCACGAAAATGTCGGCTTTATCGGCGGCTTCTTCCATGGTGACCACTTTGTAGCCTTCCATTGAAGCCTGCAGGGCGCAGATAGGGTCGATTTCGGTAACCCAAACCTGGGCACGCAGCGCGGCCAGCGCCTGGGCACAACCCTTACCGACGTCGCCAAAGCCCACAACAACAGCGATTTTGCCGGCGACCATGACGTCGGTCGCGCGCTTGATGCCGTCGACCAGCGATTCGCGGCAACCATAAAGGTTGTCGAATTTGGACTTGGTGACCGAGTCATTGACGTTGATGGCGGGGAACGCCAGTTCGCCTTTTTTGGCCATTTGATATAAACGGTTCACGCCCGTCGTGGTTTCTTCGGTAACCCCTTTGATTTGCGCCAGACGCACCGAGTACCAGGTGGGGTCAGTAGCCAGACGCGCCTTGATGGCGGCGAACAGCACTCGCTCTTCTTCACTGCCGGGGTTAGCCAGAACGGAAATATCTTTTTCGGCCTTGGTACCCAAATGCAGCATGAGCGTGGCGTCACCACCGTCGTCGAGAATCATGTTGGCTTGCTGGCCATTGGGCCACTCGAACAGCTTGTGGGTGTACTGCCAGTATTCTTCAAGGGTTTCGCCCTTGACGGCGAACACAGGAATGCCTGCTGCGGCAATAGCTGCAGCGGCGTGATCTTGCGTAGAGAAAATATTGCACGATGCCCAGCGCACTTCGGCACCCAGGGCAACCAGGGTTTCGATAAGCACACCCGTTTGGATGGTCATGTGCAGGCTGCCAGCGATACGGGCGCCTTTAAGCGGTTGCGCGGCAGCGTATTCTTCGCGCGTAGCCATCAAGCCGGGCATTTCGGTTTCGGCAATGGCGAGCTCACGACGGCCCCAGCCAGCCAGCCCGATATCGGCAACGATGTAATCTTTGAAATTGGTGTCAGCAACAGTGTTCATGGAAGAATTCCTTAAACCTGCCGAGACCGGTGCGGAGCAACGATTTTGCCCACCCCACCCGGCCAGCAGGTGATGATGAGCGCCGTTGAACAAAAGAAACGACCCTGAGCCTAGCGGGGAGTATCCCGTCGCAGCGCCC
The DNA here is from genome assembly GCF_003788685.1 of Pusillimonas sp. NJUB218. NCBI lineage: Bacteria > Pseudomonadati > Pseudomonadota > Betaproteobacteria > Burkholderiales > Alcaligenaceae > Pusillimonas > Pusillimonas sp. NJUB218. Next base: position 264,649 of record NZ_NQMK01000003.1, on the reverse strand, counting down.
CTCAGGGTGGTGTCATTGTAGCGTAATTGCCAGCGTTATCTAGCCCTGACGGCGCGGATAACCCTGGCTTTTGATGCGCGCCCAGACAACGCGCTTTTCGTCTTCAGACAAAAAAACCCAGTTGGCCACTTCCATGGCCGTTCGTCCGCAGCCGCGACAAATGTCGTCGTACAAGGTAGAGCATACGGCGACACACGGCGAATCGGTGGGAGACAGACTGTGACTGTCGTCGTGGTCGCGGCTGGACGAAGACATTACAGACCTTTTCTGAGCAGGTCGGCTTTATCGGTGGCTTCCCAGGTGAACTCGGGCTCGGCACGACCAAAGTGACCATAAGCTGCGGTTTTACCGTAGATGGGACGCAACAGATTCAGCATATTGATGATGCCGCGTGGGCGCAGGTCGAAGTGTTCACGAACCAACAACGCAATTTTGTCGTCGCCGACAACACCTGTACCGTTAGTGTTGACGGTAATGTTGATGGGTTCGGCCACACCAATGGCGTAGCTGATTTGTACCTGGCACTGACGCGCCAGGCCGGCGGCAACAATGTTCTTGGCGACGTAGCGCGCTGCATAAGCGGCAGAGCGGTCGACTTTTGAAGGGTCTTTACCCGAGAATGCACCACCGCCGTGGGGGCATGCGCCACCGTAGGTATCGACAATGATTTTGCGACCGGTCAGACCGCAGTCGCCCTGTGGCCCGCCAATAACAAAAATACCGGTGGGGTTGATCATGAAGCGGGTTTTGTCAGTAAGCAGACCTTCGGGGAAGCAAGGCTTGATGATCTGCTCGATAACGGCTTCACGGATATCGGCCTGTGAAATTTCGGGGTGATGCTGGGTAGACAGCACGACGGTGTCGACCTCGACGGGCTTGCCGTTAACGTAGCGGAAGGTGACTTGCGATTTGGCGTCGGGGCGCAGCCAGGGCAAACGGCCGTCTTTGCGCAACTCGCTTTGGCGTTGCACCAGGCGGTGTGCGTACCAAATAGGGGCTGGCATCAGGTCGGGGGTTTCGTCGCAAGCATACCCAAACATCAGGCCCTGGTCACCGGCACCCTGGTCCATATTGGCCTCGGGGTTACGGTCAACGCCTTTGGCAATGTCGGGCGACTGCTTGTCGTAGGCAACCAGTACGGCACAACCTTTGTAGTCGATACCATAGTCGGTGTTGTCGTAGCCGATGCGCTTGATAGTGTCGCGAGCGACCTGGATGTAATCAACGTTGGCGGTTGTGGTGATTTCGCCGGCCAGAACAACCAAACCGGTATTGCACAGGGTTTCTGCGGCAACACGCGCGTAGGGGTCTTGTTCGAAAATGGCGTCGAGAATCGCGTCGGAAATCTGGTCGGCGACCTTGTCGGGGTGACCTTCGGAAACTGATTCTGAAGTAAAGAGGTAATCGTTGCTTGACACAGTGGACATCCTTCTAGGTTGGCCGTTTTTACGGCACAGAGGTTGAACGGGTTGCGTTGCACCTCGGATGCCGGGCTGTGAAGCTGCGATCAGGGCGCGACGCTTTAGCGGATTATTTAATTCAGGACAAAGGCTTGCGCCGCCGCCCTGGTATCGCCCCGCAAGTTGTCGGTTAACTCAGCGATACTTTTCATTTTAAGCGAAAATAGCTCTTTGTTTCATTTGCCGGTCTGAGACTACCGCCACACACTGCTCATGCTGCTCTTCCTGTTCCGTTTGCTGGCCTCGGTTCCGCTACCTGTGTTGCACGCCATCGGTCGGGTTGCGGGTCGCATAGTGTATGCCCTGCCGGGCAAGTATCGCGACCGCCTTCAAGCAAACGCAAGCCAAGCGGGCTACAACAGCCCTGCCTTTGCACGAGCCGCGGCAGCGCAAGCCGGCGCCATGATCATGGAACTGCCCAAGGTATGGCTGCGTAACGCCGAAAGCCTGTCGAAAGTCGTGACCGACGACGATGAGGTGGTTAAAAGCGCCCTTGCAGAAGGGCGCGGCATTCTTTATCTCACGCCTCATTTGGGGTGCTTCGAAATCACCGCGCGCTATCTTACCCAGCATGGGCCCATTACCGTCATGTACAGGCCGCCCCGCAAGCCGGTGTTAGCGCCGGTCATGGATGCTGCGCGTAACACGTCGGGCCTTAAGGCCGTGCCTGCAAATATGCAAGGCGTGCGCGAATTCGTCCGGGCACTGAAGCGCGGCGAAGCGGTAGGCATGCTGCCAGACCAGGTCCCTACCCAAGGCGATGGCGTGTGGGCGCCCTTTTTTGGTCGGCAGGCATACACCATGACACTGGCCGGCAAGCTAGCGGCGCAAACAGGCGTCGCGGTCATTTTGACCGCGGGCGAGAGACTACCTCACGGCCAAGGCTGGCGTATTCATTACGTACGACTGCCCGATCCGCTACCGGCCGACCCGGCCGATCAGGCCCTGCTCATCAACGAAGCCATGGAAGCGCTGATACGTCGGTTTCCCACGCAGTACCTCTGGAGTTACAAAAGATATAAAGTCCCCGAGGGCGCACCACCGCCGCCGTCAACCGGGCTTTAACCCCTCTCGTACCTTATGAAAATCAATAAAGCGCGTCCACTGCGCGCCCTGTTCACCTATTTTGGGCAGTGCCCGACGGCAACCCGCCTGCGCTGGGCGCGCGTGCTGGGGTGGCTGGCACCCCGGTTCATGAAGTCGCGCGCCCACATCGTGCGCACCAATCTACGCCTGTGCTTTCCCGAATGGTCTGACGACGAACGCGAAGCCGTTTTAAAGCGGCACTTCCGCTTGCTGGCCTTGTCCATCATCGACCGCGGTCTGATCTGGTTTGGCAACCCCGATCGCGTACGACACACCGTTCAGCTGTCGGGTTACGAGCACCTTGAGCAACATGTCCAAGCCGGCGAAAAAGTCATTATTCTGGCACCGCACTTTGTCGGTCTGGATGCCGCAGGAACCCGCGTCACGATGGACTCGCCCAAAACAGCTACGTTTTATACGCCGTCCAGCGATACCGACATCGACGATCTAATGCGAGAAGGCCGATCGCGGTTCAACGAATCGTTTCTGATCAGTCGGCACGACGGTGTACGCGGGCTGATCCGCCTGTTGCGCCAAGGCATCCCCGTGTACTACCTTCCCGATATGGACTTCGGCATTGAAGGTGCGGCATTTGTGCCTTTTTTTGGTGTGCAGGCCGCCACGCTGCTCAGTACGGCTCAAATTGCGCGCGTCTGGAACGCTAAGGTGCTGCCTATCGTCAGCCGTCTTGACGAAAATACTGGCATCTATCATGTCGAGCTGATGCCGCCGATCCCCGACTTCCCCGGCAACGACGGACCCGAAGCCGACACCGCACGTATCAACACCCTGCTTGAGGGCTGGATCCGCAAAGACCCCGCCCAGTACTATTGGGTTCACCGCCGGTTTAAAACACGACCACCCGGCGAGCCCAAACCTTATTAGGCGTATTCGTCATGATCTGGAATTTCACCAAAATGCATGGCGCCGGTAACGACTTTGTCGTTCTCGACGGCGTCAGCCAGTCTATCGAAATGACCCCAGAGCGCGCCCGCGCCCTGGCCGACCGTCATTTCGGCATCGGGGCAGACCAGCTGTTGCTGGTCGAGAACCCGAGCCACCCCGAGGCCGATTTCAAATACCGGGTCTTTAATGCAGACGGCAGTGAAGTCGAGCATTGCGGCAATGGCGCTCGCTGCTTTGTACGTTTTGTTCACGAACAAGGCCTGTCGCGCCGGAACCCGTTGCGCGCAGAAATATGCACCGGCCTCATCACCCTGAATGAATCGGAAACTGGGGAAGTCACCGTCGACATGGGGCAAACTCGCTTTCAGCCTGCAGATGTCCACTTCATGACGCGTGGGCTGGTCAATGCCCCGCTGCACCACGACACCCTTTGGACACTGCCGCTGCCCGACGGCGACAGCGTCGATATTTCACTGGTCGCCATTTCCAACCCGCATGCGGTTCAAGTAGTCGACAATGTCGATACCGCGCCAGTCGCCACGGTGGGCCCCATCATCGAATCGCACCCACGGTTTACCCAGCGCATCAACGCCGGATTCATGCAAATCGTCGACCGGCACACCATCAAACTGCGCGTCTACGAACGCGGGGCCGGCGAAACACTGGCCTGTGGCACAGGCGCCTGCGCCGCTGCGGTTGCCGGCATTCGTCGCGGGCTGCTCGACAGCCCCGTGGCTGTACACACCCGGGGCGGGCTGCTAACCATTGCCTGGGACGGCGATCGCTTGCAAATGACAGGGCCCGCCACCACCGTATTTACGGGCCAGGTCGACATTGATAAGCTTACGCAAAATTATTTACAAAAGGATGCTGCCACGCCATGACAACAACCCACCTGAGCGCCGACGAGGTCGCCCTGTTTTTGCGCGAAAACCCCGGTTTTTTTCATGAGCACGCAGACGTTTTTGCTGACCTGCGGGTACCTCACCCTCACGAAACACGCGCCATCTCGCTGGGTGAACGCCAAATTCTCACGCTTCGGGCCAAAGCCAAAGACCTCGAATGGAAACTATCGGGGCTCATCAATAACGCGTCAGGGAATGAAAAAATCAGCCGTACCCTGACCGCATGGTGCGCGCGCATGCTGGCCGAGCCTGATGCCGAAAAAATACCGGCTCACATCATTGACAGCCTAGCCAATCTGTTCGAACTGCCCGACACCACACTACGGCTTTTGGAAAGCAGCCCCCGCGTGGCCGAGCGCTTTACGCAAGACGTATCAGATGACATCAGGCTATGGGCGCAGGCCCTTCCCAACCCTTACTGCGGGCCGACCGAAGGTCATGCCGTGTCAGCCTGGCTGAGTGACAATGCACAATCAATGGCGGTTGTCCCCTTACGCGCCCCCGCGTCAGGCAAACTGCTGGGGCTGCTGGTTATCGGGTCCGCCGAAGCCGATCGTTTCGAACCCGACATGGGCACAGCCTTCCTGGAAATTATCGGCGAGCTATCGGCCTCTGCCCTGACTCGCCTGCTTGACCCGCACGAATGAACTCGGTCGAACCGGTTAACCGTTGGCTGCAGTACCTGACGTCTGAAAGGCGTTACTCGGCCCACACCATCAGCGGTTACCGGCAAGACCTGTTGTTACTACAAAATCTATACCCCGACACGCCGCTCAATCAGCTTTCGAACGGCGAACTGCGGCAGGCGGTTGCGCGGCTGCACAGCGAAGGGCATAAGCCTCGCAGTCTGGCCCGGGCTCTGGCGGCCTGGCGGGGGTTCTACCAATGGTGGGCTCCGCAAATTGGTCTGGCCCATAATCCGGCCGCAGACATCCGCGCGCCCAAAATCCCGCGTTCGTTGCCCAAGGCGCTTTCTGTCGAACAAACACAGGTGTTGCTCGATAGACCCAACCTGCCCGCACCGCATACACCCATCGAATGCCGCGACCAAGCCATGTTTGAGGTCCTGTATTCAGCAGGTTTGCGTTTGTCGGAACTGACCAGTCTGGACACGCACTATGTACACTCGGCGCAGTACACGTCGGGCAGTTGGTTACAGCTTGACGACGCCGAGGTCGTGGTAACTGGTAAAGGCGGCAAAACACGGCATGCGCCATTGGGCCGGCAGGCCATCGCAGCCCTTGAACGCTGGCTGGCCTTGCGCGCAGACATGATCAAACCCCAAACCGGACTAACGCCGGGCGATAACGCTGCCTTATTTTTGGGTGAACGCGGGAAAAGGATTTCGGGTCGTGTGGTGCAGCTTCAACTGAACAAACTGGCTCAGCAAACCGGGCTGCCCATTAATGTGCACCCGCACAGTTTAAGGCACAGCTTTGCCAGCCATTTGTTGCAATCGGCGCAAGATTTACGCGCCGTGCAAGAACTGCTGGGGCACGCCAATATTGCCACCACACAAATTTATACGCGCCTGGACTTCCAGCATCTGGCCAAGGTGTACGACCAGGCTCACCCACGAGCAAACCGCCGGCGCGATACCGCAACCCACACGCCGGCGACCGACACTACGGCTTCAGCGAAAAAATCAACTGACCCGCGTTCCACTTGAACATTCCCAAATACGTTCCGGCGGGGCGATCCGTTACGTCCAGAGTATCTGCGTAAAGCGTTCCGCCCACTTTGGCCCCGGTTTCGCGCGCAATCTGGTTGATCACACGCGACGACAGCGCTTTTTCGGTAAACAGTGCCGCACTTTTGGTTTTCTTGATTTCGCGAATCAAACGCGCAATATCGCGTGCAGAAGGTTCGGCGTCCGACGCCAGACCGGCAACGGGGACAAAAGTAATGTCATATGCCTGCCCGAAGTAACCGAAGGCATCGTGCGGCGTAACGACCTTGCGCCGCTCTGGGGGTATGGCCGCCAGCGACTGCCGGATTTCATGATGAAGTTTTTCCATTTCGGCCACATAAATATCGGCGCGCGCCTGATAACCCGCCCGATTAACCGGATCGACCCGCGACAGGCCGTTGGCGATGTTGCGAGCGTACTTTACGCCGTTTCGGAGGTCTTGCCAGGCATGTGGATCGACAGAAGCAGCACCATCGGCCTTGTCGTCGTGCCCGTGTGAGTGCCCATGGTCGTGGTCATGGTCATGGTCCAGTTGACGCGGGGTGACGCCTGTCGATGCAACAATTTCATGCCCCTTGAACCCAGACGCCCGCATGAGCCGAGGCATCCAGGCCTCAAAACCTAAACCGTTCATGACCACCACATTGGCATCGGCCAGCACCCGACTATCGGATGCCGTAGGCTCGTGCGAATGCGCATCGACATTAGGGCCAATGAGCGTCGTGACCTGGACGTTCTCACCACCGATCACCTTGACCATATCACCCAGGATAGAAAAGCTGGCAACCACCTTCAACGGCTCGGCCGCTACCGACAACGGCGCTCCCAGCACCGCAAATGTGCTCAAGCCTATCGCGCAAAACCGTCGCAACCGCGCAAACCCTGCTTGCATCAACACCGCGCCACCATTTGAAAACATAACCATCCTCATCACTTAACCTAACTGGGAATCGACGCCATATGCCGACGACGCGCCCGTGCCTGACGGGCGGCCTGCAATAGCCCCCCTTGCGGCCCGGCGCACAGCGACACAAAGTAAAACAGGCCCGCCGAAAGAATAATGGCCGCAGAAGCAGGCACATTGACGTAATACGAAACAAGCAAGCCAACATACGCGGACGCAGCGCCCACGCACCCGGAAAAAATCATTTGCGCGCCGACCGACCTGACCCAGAAACGGGACGCAGCCGCCGGCAGCATCATGATGCCTACGACCATTAACGTGCCCAATACCTGAAACCCCGACACCAGCGTCAGTACAAGCAGAAACAAAAACACCAGATAACTGATCGAGCCATGTCCGCGCTCAGCACGCAAAAAGCCGGGATCCATACATTCGGCGACTAAAGCCCGAAAAATCAAAGCCAACACGATCAGTGTCACGCTGGCCGTTGCAGTGACCAGGAGCAGGGCATTGTCATCCAGCCCAAGCACGCTGCCAAACAGGACATGAATCAAGTCCATGTTCGAGCCTCGCAATGAGACCAGCAACACACCCAAACCCAGCGACACCAGGTGAAACGCAGCAAAGCTGGCATCTTCACGCTGCGGCGTTAACCTGGACACCAATCCGGCCAACCCCGCCACTACCAAACCCGTCACCACGCCCCCTAATGCCATCGCCCACAACGACAAGCCAGCGACCATGAAGCCTACCGCAACGCCGGGCAGAATCGCGTGCGCCATCGCGTCGGCCATGAGACTGACACGTCGCAAAATAAGAAACACACCCAGCGGGCCGGCGGCAAAGGCCAGCGAAAACGACCCCGCCAGCGCACGTCGCATAAAAGCAAACTCGATAAAGGGCGAGACCAAAACCTCGAACAACCCGTTCACAGGTAGTCTCCCGCACACAAATGACGCGCCAGATGCAGGTTCTCGGGCGTCAGCACCTGATTTGTGTCGCCCCAACCCACTACCTGCCCGGCCAGCAACAGACTCTTCGGAAACAATGATCGCACCATATCGAGATCGTGCAATACGGCGATTACCGTACGCCCCTCGATGTTCCATTGGTGCAGCAGCGCCAGCAGGTCTTCGGTCGTGTGGGCATCGACGGCAGCAAACGGCTCGTCGAGAATCAGCACCTGGGCGTCGTGCAACATAAGACGAGCGAACAACGCCCGCTGCAACTGCCCGCCCGACAGCGTCCCAATAATGCGACGGCCAAAATCGGCCAGCCCAACGGTTTCAAGCGCGTGCTGCACACGCTCGTGCTCGGCCAACGATACCCGGCGCCACCACCCCACCCTGCGCCACGCACCCATCGCCACAAGGTCGTAAACAGAGATGGGAAACGTTTTGTCGAGATCGCCAACCTGCGGCAAGCAGGCCACCTTGCCGTCAACGTTGGCGGCCAGCCGGATCGTACCGCGCACCGGGCTCAATACCCCCGAGATGCCTTTGACCAGCGTGGATTTTCCGGCGCCGTTCGGCCCCACCAAAGCGGTCAACGACCCTCGCTCGAATGCGCCCGTAACGTCGCGCACGGCAATACGATCTCGCCAACCCAGGGAAACGTGGTCCAGTTCAATAACAGGCGAGGTCACGGCGCTACCACCACTGCATGGCCCAACCGGTCAGTGCCCAAAGCGCAAGCACAACCAGGGCAACGCGCCACAGGCGGTCTAGGCCAGACAACAAAATTGCCGAGCCGCGATAAACGCCATGTTTGCGCACAGCGCGCGAGAAAACAGACATAATGAGGGACAGGAAGAACCACTTGGCCAGAAGGGTTATGTTATAACATACTGCGGCCAACTCATACTATGCCACGCAAAGCCACTACACCTGCCGCGCAAATTTCCGCGCAACTCGACACCGCCGAAACCCTCTGCAACCAGCGAGGGCGGCGCCTGACGCCCATTCGTCGCAAAGTGCTAGAAATCCTGTTGCGCCGTCAGCGCAGCGTAAAGGCTTACGAGCTGCTCGAAGAAATCCGCGAAGTACAACCTGGCGCGGCGCCCCCCACGGTTTATCGAGCGCTCGACTTTCTTATTGCAGAAGGCCTGATCCACCGGCTTGATGCCGTTAACGCGTGGGCTGCTTGCATGGATGCCGCAGGCGACCCTCATGACATTTTGGTCATTTGCACCGAATGCGGTGCCGTCGCCGAATTCAGCGATCCGGTACTGCATCGCCAGCTTGCCCAAAAAGTGGCAGGCGCCGGGTTCGTACTCGACCACCACGAAACTGAGTTAAGGGCGCTGTGCAACCCGTGCCACCAAAAAACACATGCGCATCCAGCCGCTGAAAAAGCGGCCCACAAACACGCCCATCAGTAGTTACCCGAAGCATCGTTTTTTCTTTTAAATACAACGACTAACACAAAAGTTTGCTCTTCCGCTCGTGCTGTGATGTAATCGCACGTTGATTATTTTTCCGCGCGGTACAGAATAAAGTCGTAGTCGCTTCGCAAGCGCTTTGCAAATATTCAGGCCGCGCCTTGTGAGCTTTACAGATGAATACCGCAGTAAAAATCGACAAAATGGTGCCCGTCACCATTCTTACCGGGTTTCTGGGTGCCGGCAAAACCACTTTGCTCAAGCGTGTGCTGTCCGAAAACCACGGCCAGCGCATTGCCGTCATCGAAAACGAATTCGGACCCGAAAGCATCGATAACGAGCTGCTGGTCCAGGAAAGCGACGAACAGATCATCGAACTCAGCAATGGCTGTGTATGCTGCACGGTGCGTGGCGACCTGCAACGCACCCTGAACGAGCTGCGCACCAAACGCGAAGCCGGCGACATTAAATTCGACCGCATCGTGCTCGAAACAACAGGCATGGCCAACCCTGGCCCGGTATGCCAAACGTTCTTCATGGACGACGACATCGCCGACTACTACCGTCTTGACGCCGTAATTACGGTTGTCGACGCCAAACATGGCATGGACACGCTCGACCAGCAAGAAGAGGCGCAAAAGCAGGTAGGGTTTGCCGACCGCATCCTGGTCTCGAAAAAAGACCTGGTCACCGAAGACGAATATCAGACGCTGCGCGCGCGCATTGTCCGCATCAACCCACGCGCACCAATCAAGCCGGTACACTTCGGCGAAGCCGACATCCGCGAAGTCCTCGATATCAGCGGGTTCAACCTGAACACGATTCTGGATATCGACCCCGACTTCCTGGCGGCCGATCACCCCGACGCAGCACACGACCACGACCATGGCCACGACCATGCGTGCGACGAGCACTGCCATCACGACCACGATCATGACCATGGTCATGGCCACCACCACGGGCACCATCACGCACATCACAACGACGACATCGGCGCCTTCGTCTACCGCTCGAACAAAGCCTTCGACCCCGAACGCCTTGAAGAATTCCTGGGCGGTATTGTGCAAGTCTACGGGCCCGACCTCCTGCGCTACAAAGGTATTCTTTTCATCAAAGGCATCAATCGACGCATGCTGTTCCAGGGCGTGCACATGATGATGGGTGCCGAACCTGGCAAAGCCTGGCTCGCCAACGAAAAGCCCAATACCAAAATGGTATTCATCGGGCGCAAGCTCCCTGAGGATATTTTCCGTCAGGGTCTCGATAACTGTCTTGCCTGACCGTCAGTTTCGACGTTTCATTTTTAGGGGTACACCATGGCCACGAAGTCAGCCACCACCAAAGAAGAAGCTCAAACCAAGTTGCTCACCGAAAAAGAGCTCTTGGCCATGCCCGAGTCTGACTACATGAACGAGGCTCAACTGGCCTTCTTCAAGCATCGGCTAAAGCAGCTCGAGCAAGAAATTCTTACCAACGCCGACATCACCACCGAACACCTGCGCGAAACGCAGTTTGTACCCGACCCTGCCGATCGCGCGACTATCGAAGAAGAGCATGCCCTCGAACTGCGCACGCGTGACCGCGAGCGCAAATTGCTCAAGAAAGTTCAACAGTCACTGACGCTGATTGAAAACGGTACCTACGGCTGGTGCGAAGAAACCGGCGAGCCCATCGGCATTCCCCGCTTGTTGGCCCGCCCCACCGCTACCTTGTCGCTCGAAGCTCAAGAGCGCCGTGAAATGCGTCAAAAGCTCTACGGCGACTGATTCACGCGCCACGCCGACAACCTCGCTTTTTTACAGTTAGCGCAAACGGTATCAAAGCCGGGCCGGCACACTTCTGTATCATTAGCCATCGCAGCCGCGATGGCTTTTTTTTGCCTATCGCAGTGGTGGCCACAGCGCGCCAGGGGCCACGTCAATACAGAAACGCCTCGTAACCTGTAGCCGCTTGAACTCTGGCCCCCTGCCCCCATTTAGTCGAATCAAGGGGAAAATCCATGGAACAATTTCACGCTACAACCATTATTTGCGTTCGTCGGGGCAACCAAGTTGCCATCGGCGGCGACGGCCAGGTTACCCTGGGCAACATCGTTTTCAAGGGCACGGCACGCAAAATCAGACGTCTGTATCACGACCGCGTACTGGCAGGCTTTGCGGGCGCGACCGCCGATGCTTTCACTCTGCAAGAGCGCTTTGAGGGCAAACTTGAAAAGCACCAAGGTAACCTGATGCGCGCTGCCGTCGAACTCACCCGCGACTGGCGTACCGACCGAGTCTTGCGTCGCCTTGAGGCCATGCTGATTGTGGCCGATGCCGACCATTCGTTGATACTAAGCGGCAACGGCGACGTGCTTGAACCCGAATACGGTTTGGCCGCCATCGGCTCAGGCGGCGCTTATGCCCAATCTGCGGCGCTGGCCTTGCTCAAGAATACCGACCTGCCTCCTGCAGACATCGTCAAGAAATCACTCGAGATCGCGGGCGATTTGTGTATTTACACAAACCAGAACCACGTCATCGAAACGCTTTAAGAGAAACATTATGTCCGCCCTCAACATGACCCCCGGCGAAATCGTCTCTGAGCTCGACAAACACATTGTTGGCCAGAACAAGGCCAAAAGATCCGTCGCCGTTGCGCTGCGCAACCGCTGGCGACGCCAGCAAGTGCCTCAGCCCTTGCGCACCGAAATCGTCCCTAAGAACATTTTGATGATCGGGCCGACCGGCGTCGGCAAAACCGAAATTGCCCGCCGCCTGGCCAAACTAGCCAATGCGCCCTTCATCAAGGTCGAAGCCACCAAATTCACAGAGGTGGGTTATGTCGGCCGTGACGTTGACACCATTATTCGCGACTTGATCGAAGTCTCGATCAAACAAACCCGCGAACAGGAAATGCGTCGGGTGCGCACACAGGCCGAAGACGCCGCCGAAGACCGCATTCTTGATGTGCTGATTTCGCCACCGCGCAACGCGCAGGGTGAGCCCGTTCGCGAAGAAAACTCGGCCCGGCAAACCTTCCGCAAGCGCCTGCGCGAAGGCCAGATCGACGATCTGGAAATCGAAATTGAAGTGCAACAAGCCATGCCACAGATGGAAATCATGGCGCCGCCCGGCATGGAAGAAATGACCGAGCAGCTTAAAGGCATGTTCGCAGGGTTAGGACGCGAAAAAAAGAAAACCCGCAAAATGACGGTAAAAGAAGCATTCAAGCTTATTACCGAAGAAGAAGCTGCCAAGCGCATCAATGAAGAAGAGCTACGCACCACAGCGGTAACCAATGCCGAACAAAACGGTATTGTCTTTCTGGATGAAATCGACAAAATCACGACACGCCAGGAACAATCGGCTGGCGATGTCTCCCGTCAGGGTGTCCAGCGCGACCTGCTACCTCTGGTAGAGGGCACGTCGGTTAACACCAAGTACGGCGTTGTGCGTACCGATCACATTCTATTCATCGCTTCCGGCGCCTTCCATCTGTCGCGCCCGTCTGACCTCATCCCCGAACTCCAGGGCCGTTTCCCTATTCGGGTAGAGCTTGACTCGCTGACCGCTCAAGACTTCGTACGCATTTTGTGCGACACCGATGCATCGCTCACCAAACAGTACACGGCACTGCTGGCTACTGAAGAAGTCGCCCTTGAGTTCACCGACGAAGGCGTACAACGCCTGGCCGAACTGGCGTTTGACGTAAACGAGCGCACCGAAAACATTGGTGCGCGCCGGCTATATACCGTCATGGAAAAACTGCTGGAAGACTTGTCGTTTGATGCGCCGGCCAATAGCGGAAAAACGGTAACGATAGACGCCGCCTTCGTAAACGAAAAACTGCAAGAGACCGCCAGTAAAGAGGATTTGGCGCGCTACGTGCTGTAGTAGCTTAGCTGGGTGCAATCATGCAGCCCTGTATGAACAAACCTGCCCAGCGCAAATAGTACAAAAGGCCCAAGAAACGGAAGCTCCGATTCTTGGGCCTTTTTTAAAAGAGTAAAACGGTAATACTGACCGCCGCTTACTTAACGTTGATCAGTTTCCAGCCACCGTTATTGACCTGAACCAGTGCAGCAGCACGCTCGTCGACGCCGGTGTGATCTTTAGGCGTCATTTTGTAAACGCCGTGCACGCCGACAACTTCCTTGCCAGACTCGAGTGCGTCGCGAATAGCAGCGCGGAACTCTTGTGTACCCGGCTTGGCTTTCTTGGCCGCTTCACGAACAGCCTGATCGCCAATCAGGTAGGCATCCCACGAATACGCCGCAAATGCACTGACGCTACCCTTGCCGTATTTGTCTTCGTAGCGTTGACGGAAATCGAGCGCAACCTTTTTGATTGGGTTGCTGTCGTCAAGCTGCTCGGCGATGATGACCGGACCAGTAGTGGCATAGCCACCCTCGACGGCTTTGCCCCCCACACGCAGGAAGTCTTTATTGATGACCGCTGGGTTGTGATAAATAGGGCCCTTATAGCCGCGCTCGCGCAGGGCGGTATGGGGCAACGCAGCCGGCGTACCCGAACCGCCAATAAGCACGGCGTCGGGCTTGGCGGCAAGAATCTTCAAGATTTGGCCAGCGACGCTGGTGTCGTTACGAGCGTAGCGTTCTTCGGCAACGATTTGGATGTCGTTGCCCGGCACGTTCTTGAATCCGTTAATGACCAGATCGCCCCAAGAGTCGGTAAAGCCGATGAAGCCGACTTTTTTCACGCCGTTGGCCTGCATATGACGCACCACCGGCACCGACATAATGTTCATGGGCTGCGGAATGGAAAATGTCCATGGGCTGGTGTCGGGCTTGAGCGGCGTAGGCGTTAAGGCAATTTGAGGCACTTTGGCTTCGTTGGTGACCTCGGATACCGCAACGGCGGTAGGCACGTTGCCCGAGCCGAAAATCAGGTCGACCTTGTCTTCTTGGATAAGTTTGCGCGCCTGCTTGGTCGCCAGCGTTGTGTCGGTGGCGTCGTCCAGCATGATGTAACGGGCTTTCAAGCCACCCAGGGTATCGGGAACCATATTAAACGTACTTTTGTACGGAATGCCCAGCGAAGCGCCCGGGCCGGTTTCACCCACGATCAGGCCCACGGTAATTTCGTTGGCCATGACTGCCGACGCGGGCACCATGGCGGCCAATGCGAACGCGATAAAAGTCTTTTTCATTGCATGTCTCCTGCAGTTTATGTAAGTCGTTAAAAGGTTTACTGCTGTTTTAATAGGTGTACTGCTTGTCTTGCAGCTTTTTAAATGTTGGGCCTAAAAGCCCAGTTGTCTTGAAACGATGAGCCGCATGATGTCTCCGGTACCGCCGCCAATCATGGGAAAGTACGAATCGCGCAAAAAACGCTGGGCCGGATACTCATTCATCAAACCATAGCCACCATATACCGACATGGCCATTTCGCACACTTCGTGACAACCCTCGGCCGCTACAATTTTTGCAATTGCAGCTTCGGTAGTTATAGAGGCGTTCTGGTCGGCCAAGGCAGCTGCGTGGTAGGTATACAAGCGGGCTTGCTCAAGTTTGGCCAGCATATCGACCAGCCTGAACTGAACTGCCTGAAATTTACCTATGGGTTGCCCGAACTGCTCGCGCTCTTTGGCATATTGCAGTGCGGCGTTATAGGCTGCCTGCCCGCCGCCCAGCGCCAGGGCCGCGGTAAAGATCCGGTCGACCGTCAACGATTTGTACGCATTTAAAAAGCTGCTGCCCGAACCGTTATTCAAATAATGGTCGTCGGGAACAAAGACGTTCTCGAAAACCAACTCGCCCGTGTCGGAACTTCGTACCGAAAACTTGTCGAGCTTGCGCCCCACCGAAAACCCAGGGCTGGTGGTGTCAACCAAAAACAGATCGAGACCTTTGAGCCCCTTGGTCGGGTCAGTAGTAGCCACCACCGTAATGAAATCAGCCACAGTACCGTTGCTGGTAAACATTTTGGTGCCGTTCAGTATGTAACCGCCATCGACCCGGGTGGCGCGTGTCCGCAGCGACGCCGCGTCAGACCCCGAGTTAGGTTCGGTAATGGCAAACGCGGCCACCTTGTCACCCTGCAATGCAGGCTTCAAATACTTGTCGTGCAGGCTTTCGTTACCCCACTGAAAAATGGTGTGGGTGGCCGTAGAACCTTGCATACAAACACCGGCCGCGAAGCTCATCGAGCCGCGCGCCAGCTCTTCGCACAGAATCGTGAAACAGGTATAGGGATACTTCAGCCCGCTGCCACCTACCGATTCGGGGTACATCACCCCGTAATATCCCAATTCGCCCAGCTCTTTGAACAAGGCATGAGAAAATTCAGCCTCGTGATCGATCGCCTCGGCCTGCGGCACCAGACGTTCGTCAACCCACCGGGCAATATATGAACGGAACTCGGCGGCTTCGGCCTCGAGTGCGTCGCGGCTAAAATCGGCTCTTAACGCAGTAGTACCCATGATCTTGTCTCTCTGTTGGTATGTTTTGATACGGGTGGAGTGGCTGAGTCGCCCTAAGGCTGTGTGGCCCGTTGTACCTTGTTGGCCTTGCGCTCAAGAAAGTCACGCAACCGCTGCTTGGCTTCGTCGTCGCCCTGCGCAATACCCACCATCAACATTTCGGTAAACAACCCGGTTTGCGGGTCTTGTTCGGAAATACGCGGAATGGACTGGATAATGGCAAAGTTGGCCAGCGGCGCGTTCTTGGCAATACGTTTGGCCAGTTCTATTCCTTTCTTCAGACCCTCGCCAGGCTCAACCAGGTATTGCGACAGCCGCAAGATATGATGGGCCTCTTCGGCCTCGTAGACGCGCCCGGACAACATCATGTCGATAACGGTCGCAGCGCCAACCAGCCGGGGCAGGCGCACCGAACCACCCGAACCCAGAAAGATGCCGCGCGTACCTTCCGGTAACGCGTAATACGCATTTTTCTCGGCAACCCGAATATGCGTCGATGCCGCGAACTCGAGGCCGCCCCCGATTACCGCACCATGCAGCACCGAAATGACCGGCACCTTGCAAAACTGAACGGTGTCGTTCAGCCGCTGGCCAATAATGGAGGTGTCGAAACTTTCGGCCACCGAGGTTTCTTTCAGTTCGTTTAGATCGAGGCCTGCACAGAAGTCGTCGCCGGCCCCGTGCACCACCACGCCCTGAACCGATGTGGGAATACTGGAAAAGAACGTTTGCATGCCCAGCACCAGTTCGTCGCACAGGGCATTACGCTTATGGGCGCGATTCAGGGTCAGCACGGCAATGGTGCCGTCCAGGGTGACCGACAAGCATTCGGGTAATGGCATGGGCCACGTCATGGGTTCTCTCATTTTGTTCCTGCTACGGCTATTCGATTGATTCAATTGGCGACAAAAGCCCAAAGCCTGCGTCGCGCCAAAACACGCTGCTTAAGCCCCAAGCTTTTCCTGGAGCTTGAGCACATCGACCAAACCACGGTCGCGCCAATTCACCCAGTCTTGCACTGGCTCGCCTTTTGAAACTTCTTGCGCAGCCTCGACCAACTTCGCAATGACCTCAGGGGTCAGCACCGGTGTTATCTTTGGCGTCCACCATTCTTGTATGGCTTTGGCGGTATGGTCGAGGATGCCTTGCATACCGCCAGGGCCGCCGGCCAGATGCAAAGTTAAAAGGCTGCCCATCAAGGCCCAGCGCGGCCCCAGGCCATAGCGCACCGCCGCGTCGATATCTTTGGCACTGGCAATGCCCTCGACCAGACACGCCACGGCTTCGCGCACCAGCGCAAACTGCAACCGGTTGGTCATGTGGCCACTGGCCTCGGCATGCAGCAAAATGGGTTGCTTGTGAAGAAGCCGAGCAAAGTCCATCGCCCAATCAAGCACGGCTTGTGACGTTTTTTCGCCGCCGACAACTTCGACCAGAGGGATCAGGTGCGTAGGGTTGAACGGATGCAACACAACCAGACGCTCGGGATGCTTGCACGCTTGCTGCATGGCCGTCGGCGGAATACCGCCCGTGCTCGACAAAATAATTTTTTGAGGTTCGGCGGCGGCATCTACTTCGGCCAATAAAGCCAACTTGACGTCAAGATGTTCGGGACAATTTTCCTGAATGACATCGGCCTGCCGGGCCGCTTCGGCGGGCGTTGCCGCAAAACTCAGGCGTTCGAGCGGTGGGCTTTCAAGCCCGGTTCGCCCCAATTCGCGCAGCGCAGGCCAGGCGTCAGTCACAAAGGCCTTGACGCGTTCGGCCGCCTGGGTAGACGGGTCGAAAGCAATAACGTCAAGGTCGTGGGCCAGAAACAAGGCGATCCAGCTGGCGCCGACAGAGCCGGTACCCAGAACGGCAACTGACCGAACCTGGTCTGGCGGGGTGTAGATCACATGACTCATGGTGTCCTTTGGGCAGATTGAATAAGTAGGAAAATGGGCTCAACCCGGCGGCGTGAACCGACTAAGCAGGCGCCCTAGCTGTCGCGACGTGCAGCGTTGTCGGCCCAGTCTGGATGCAAGGCCTCGTATTTGGCCGCCAGGTCAGGATCGCGCTGACGCACATCGTCGTGCGACACCCGGCCACTGCGGGTGACGTAGTCGTAGGCGAACGAGATAGGGTCAAGCGACAACTTCGGACCCAGGTTTTCGTACCATTCGGTACTTTTGATCGCTGCACGCTGAAGCGCGTCGGCGCTGGGTTTACGACGCTGCACGAAGTCTTCGAGCATGGCCGACACATTGGAGCCGCACGCCTTGTAGGCCTCGAACAGGGCGATGGAGTCTTGCATGGCCAGCCGCGTACCCGAACCCACCGAGGGATGGCCTGTGCGCAAGGCATCACCAAGCAAAACGATATTTTTGTAGAACCAGTTTTTGTTTTTAACGATGGTGTAACGAAACCATTGCGACTTATTCGACAACAACTTATGACCGGCAAGGTCTGGCGCGAACACCTTTTCGCAGTACGCCAGGCTCTCGGCTTCTGACATTGTGTCGAGCCCGGCTTTGTGAAAGGTTTCGGGGTCGCACTCGACCAGAAAGGTGCTTAAGGTGCGGCTGTACCGATAGGTGTGGGCAATCAGCAAGCCATCGTTGCACTGACGGAAAATAAGCGACAAGGCATCGAACAGCTGGGTTGTGCCATACCAGGCCAGGTAATTGGGGCGAACATCGAGCTCGGGCTGAAAATGCGCCGCATAACGCGTACGAATAGCGCTATTGGCGCCGTCGGCAGCAACCACCAGGTCGGCATCGACAAACTGGGTGACATCATCGAATTTTTGATTGAACTGAATGTCAACGCCGACGGACAGGCAGTGTTTGTGCAAGGCCTTGAGCAAATCGATGCGACTGGTGCGATGAAAGGTATTGTGCGCCAAAGGCACAAGCACATTCTGGTGCACCACCGCCATTTCGTCAAAAACTTCTTGGTTTTCGGTGATGGCGTCGTAAAGTTCAGGCGCGATATCTTTGACAAATGACAGGGCCACATCGGAAAACACCACACCCCAACCGTAGGTCGCATCTTGCGGATCACGCTCGTATAAGACGATGTCGTGTGCAGGGTCGTCGCGTTTCATGAGGTATGCATAAAACAACCCGGCCGGGCCACCGCCCACAATACGAATCTTCACACCTGTCTCCTGAGCATTCTTGTTGAACACAGTTTAGAGACAGCGCAATTATCTGAATAATGCAGATAACCTATAATTGTTAGTCGTTATTTGCATAATGTGGCGTGAATGGATTCCCGTGTACTTGAGTGCTTTTTAAGGGTGGCCGAACTGGGCAGCATTAACCGTGCGGCCGTTGATCTGCACCTGTCGCAACCCGCTTTGTCACGGCAAATCGCCGCCCTTGAACACGAAATGCAGGTCCAGCTCTTCATCCGGTCGCAAGGGGGCGTCAAGCTCACCGACGCCGGCAAGCTGTTGTCCGATCGCGTCCGCCCCCTGCTTCGGCAATTTTCAATTATTAAGGCGCAAGTCGGCGAGCGTGCCGCGGGCCAGCTTGCCGTAGGCATCCCGCCCTCGTGGCACAGTGTATTTACATCAACCTACCTGCCCACACTACTGCGCGACTGCCCTAATGTATCGCTCAAAGTTTACGAAAACGTCAGTCATATATTGCGCGACCAACTGCTGGCAGGTGCTATCGACCTCGCCGCCGTCCCCTTCGAACAAGCGCCGCCTAATGGCTATCGCCAAACGGTGCTGCTGCGCGAACCCCTGGTCGTGGTGGGCAAAGCCGGCAGCGGCTTCAACGCCTCAACAGCGGTAGGCATTCAAACCCTTGACCAGCAAAAGCTGGTGATGCCTGGCCGACCCAATGCGTTGCGCACCTATCTGGAAAACACCCTGGCGCGCAAAGGCATCAAAAGCAGTGTCGCCATCGAAACCGATACGCTAAGGCTGTGCATGGCACTGGCCCGCCAAGGGGCGGGGCTGACGGTTGTGCCGGCTTGCGCGGTATATGACCACGCCTCAGACGACATTTGCTGGGCACCCCTGAAAGGGCTATACCTGACCTGGGCTCTGTTCGAAAACGAATCCCGCTCGCACTCGCCGGCTGTTCAAGAGGGTCGACGGCTGTTTATTGAAACCCTGAAGCAGCAACTGGGCAAGGGCGTCTGGTTTGGGGCCGAGCAAATCGGCGCCCCCAAATAACCTGACTATTTACTGATTTTGACAATAATGTATTGGCCGTCTTGACGGCGAGCCGTAAAAGATACTTTGTCGCCCGGCGCAATGCCCGCCAGCAAAGCCGGGTCAATACGATAGGCCAGCGTCATGGCAGGAAGGTTCAGGTCGGCAATGGCCCCATGTTTGATCATGATTTTGCCCTCGGCAGCATCGATCTTACGCACCTCGCCCGATGCACTGGCCTCTTGGGCGGCTACCGGCGTTACGTAAGCCGCTACGGGCAGCGCCAACGCCGCCAATACACCGGCTGACACGCTACGATTGCAATGGCTCATCGGTTTCCTCCGTTGTAAAACGTTATAGTATCAACCTTGTTCACCCCGATAAAATCATGACCCACCGTTTATCTGTAATTGCGACCCGTACCGGCGACGACGGCACCACTAGCTTGGGCGACGGCAGCCGCATAGAAAAAGGCGCGCCACGTGTTGCAGCATTGGGCGACGTCGACGAACTGAACAGCGTTATCGGCTTGTGGCGTTGCGAACCGCTGCCCGCGCCGGTAGACACTCTTCTGGCAAGCATCCAGAATCATTTGTTTGATATGGGGGCCGAGCTTTGCATCCCGGGGCACAACGCCATCAATAACGAACACGTGCTGGCGCTCGACGAGGCCCTGAAGCACTACAACGCACAGTTGCCCCCTTTAAAAGAATTTATTTTGCCAGGTGGAAACCGACCGGCTGCGCTGGCGCACCTGGCCCGCACCGTCTCGCGGCGTGCCGAACGCGCCGTCATTACCCTGCACAACCACGAACCCATCAATGCCCCGCTGCGCCAGTACCTTAATCGGCTGTCCGACCTGTGCTTCGTGCTCGCCCGCACCCTGAACCGGCAAGACACCCTCTGGAATCGCGACGCGACCTCTTAAGCCAAAACCGCCGGGCACACTCCCTGTCCAAGCTCACGGGCGCACACGCACCGTGAGCATTTTTTTACTTAGATCATCGACAGCATCGATTAATTTGTAGATAAAAACTTCATTTTCATTCATGGAGACCCAACGGTACACTCTTCCGTAACTTATCAAAAGACCGGCTGAACCACAGCCCGGCACCACGGGAGACACCGCATGACATCCAGAGAATTTACGATCACCCAAGAAGCCATCGACCGCATGACGCCTAAAAACGAGCGCTTTGGTCAAGTGATGACTTCTTTGATCCACCATCTACACGACTTCATCCGCGACGTTCAACTCACCGAAGAAGAATGGATGACCGCCATCCAGTTTCTGACCAAAACCGGCCAAACCTGCACCGACAAACGTCAAGAGTTCATCCTGCTGTCCGACACACTGGGTGTGTCGATCCTGGTCGACGCCATCAATAACCGCCTGCCCGAAGGCGCCACCGAACAAACCGTGCTGGGCCCTTACTATTGGGAAGGTGCCCCTCACAAACCCATGGGCGCAAATATTGCCGAAGGCATTGTGGGCGAACCCTGCCTGTACTCGGGCATTGTCACCTCGCTCGACGGCAGTCCCGTCGAAGGCGCGACGCTCGACATCTGGTCTGGCGACGGAGAAGGCAACTACGACATGCAACTGGGCAGCGACGAAATGCGCGCCCGTGCGGTTTTAACCACCGGGAAAGACGGCAAATTCTGGTTCTGGTCGATCAAACCGTCTTTTTACCCGGTACCGTCCGATGGGCCAGTGGGCTCCATGCTCGACGCCATGGGGCGCCACCCCAACCGCCCCGGCCATATGCACTTTATTTTGCGCGCCCCGGGCCACAAAACCATCGTGACGCACATCTTCCCGTCCGACTCGCCCTATCTCGACACCGACACGGTGTTTGGCGTTAAAGACGGCCTGATCGTTGACTACATCCCTCACGAGCCCGGCACAACCCCCGCAGGCGACACCCAAACCGTGCCGTACTACACCTGTCACTACGACTTTCAGTTAGCCCCATTGTCCGAAGTCGAAAAGCTGAAGACCGCGTAAACCGCAGGCACGAAACAACAAAGGTTAACCATGAAAATTGGTAAAGAAACTGTTCCTCGCACGGCTATTTGCACCTCAAACCCTGACACCATTATTGTCCGGGGCAAAGACCTGGCAGAAGAACTGATCGGCAAAGCCTCATTCGGCGACTACTTCCATTTGCTGGTTACCGGCAAAATGCCTAATCCCACGCAGTCGGCCGTGCTTAATGCCACACTGGTGGCCATCGCCGAGCACGGGCTGGTGCCCAGCGTGCAAGCCAGCCGCATGACACTTGCCGCGGCCCCCGACGCCCTGCAAGGCGCCGTTGCGGCAGGCATTCTGGGCTGCGGCTCGGTCATTTTGGGCGCCTCTGAAAGCTGCGGCCAATTTCTGGAAGACATCCGAAAGCGCGCCAACGGCAACCCCGACCAATTCGAATCGGCAGCACGCGAAGCCGTAACCGAACTGCGTCAGGCACGACGTGCCATTCCCGGTTACGGGCACCCCTTGCACAAAAGCCGCGACCCCCGCGTCAGCGCTCTGTTCCGGGTCGCTGCCGAAGCCGGCGCCGACATGACTTATGTGAACCTTGCCGAAGCTGTCGAAAAGGTCATCCCCGACATCGTAGGCAAGTCACTCATGCTGAATGTATCTGCAGCTATCCCGGCTGTCTTGTTGGGCATCGGGTTCCCGCTGGCCGGGCTGAAAGGTGTGCCTATTCTGGCCCGAACAGCCGGCTTGATCGGTCACTTGGTTGAAGAGGCCAATCAGCACCCCATAGGGTTTGCACTGTCGTACCAGGCCACTCGACACGTCGAGTACACAGGCGAAGCCCCGCCCGGCTTTGTCCCCGGCGACTAAGCACCGACGGCTTATCGACTTAAAACACATTTTCTAAAGACTTCTCGAAACATGACCCTTTTGGGCGTTCTCGTACGCCCAGGGCCTCTTTTTGCCCGGAGCAAAGACCATGAAAAAAGTTCTGGAAGGCATTCGTGTATTGGACCAGGGAACGTTCATTACCGGCCCGGCAGCCGGCATGCTGCTGGCCGACTTGGGCGCCGATGTCATCAAAGTTGAACAACCCGGCAGCGGCGATCCGTTCCGGGCCTTCAAGGGCGGCCTGTACAGCCCGCACTACCAAACCTATAACCGCAATAAACGCAGCGTTACGCTGAACACAAAAGACAAAGACGACCTCGCGGTCATGGACGAACTCGTTCGCAGCGCCGACGTTTACATACAGAACTTTCGCCCAGGCGCCGCAGACAGGCTCGGCGTAGGCGAAGGACGCCTGCGCGATATCAACCCGCGCCTGGTGTATTGCTCGATCAGCGGTTTTGGCCAAACAGGCCCATCGGCATCGCGTCCGGCGTATGACTCGGTCGCACAAGCCGCCAGCGGCTTTCTTGGCTTGCTGATTAACCCCGAGAACCCCCGCGTTGTAGGGCCCGCGTTGGCAGATGCCATTACCGGCTTCTATGCAGCGTATGGCATTTTGGGCGCCCTGTTCGACCGCGGCCGAACAGGCGTAGGTAGCACCGTAGAAGTATCGATGCTCGAAGCCATGTGCCACTTCAACCTTGACGCGTTCACTCATTTTTATTCGGTCGGCGAAGTCATGGGCCCTTACAGTCGCCCCAGCGTCTCGCAGTCGTATGTCATGAAATGTAAAGACGGCAAATGGCTTGCGTTGCACATGTCGTCTCCCGAAAAGTTCTGGCAGGGCCTGGCCAATGCCATCGAACGCCCCAACCTGTTCGAAGACCCACGCTTTTGCGACCGGAACGCCCGTATCCAGCATCAAGAAACGCTGATCAAGGTGCTGTCGGAAATTTTTATCACCAAAGACCGCAACGCCTGGTGCGAACGCTTGCTGGCACAAGACGTACCGCATGCCCCGATGTACGACCCCAGCGAAGCACTGGAAGACCCACAGGCCAAGCATCTTGAAATCTTAGTGTCGGGGCAGCACCCTGAAATGGGGCTGTTTCGCACAGTGCGCCCGCCTGTGAACTTCGACGGCGAGCACGCTAAATCTGTCGTGCCGCCGCCTGTACTCGGTGAGCACAATGACGACATTCTTGGCCCGATTCGAGCAACGCTGGGGCAAAAACCGCCCTCTACCGGTTCTGGGTCTGACGTGTAGTCGCCGCCCTATCTCGCTTTAAAAAAGCCCGGCCTTAATATTCATAAGGCCGGGCTTTTGTTATTACGCAGAAAAAGAGAGCAAGACTTAGTGTCCCGCCCCCAGCATTGCCCGACGCAGTTCATCGTGGTCGATAGCTGCTGCATCGTTAAAGTGGCGTGTGATCCGGCCATGGGCCAACACGTAGGCCCGTGACGCAACGCTGATGGCCTGGAAAAAGCTTTGTTCTGCCATAAGAATGGTGAGGTTGGTGCTTTGTTGCAGCGCTTTGATGGTATCAATGACCTGCCCCACAATAATGGGCGCCAACCCGACAGAAGGCTCATCGATGACAATGACTTTCGGTGCCGTCATGAGACAGCGAGCAATAGCCAGTAATTGCTGCTGGCCGCCGCTCATGCTGCCCGCCAGCTGGCGCCGGCGCTCTTGCAAGATCGGAAATGTTTCATAGCAGAACGACAAGTTCTTTTCGAGCTGATCGCGCACCATGGGGTTACTGCCAGCCAAGCGTAAATTGTCTTCTACCGAAAGCGTCGGCACCAAGCGGCGGCCCTCGGGCACAATCGACAGCCCCCTGCGCACGATTTCGTGCGGGGGCAAGTCGGTAAGGTTGGTGGTCACGCCGTCCCATTCGAGCAAAATGCGCCCTTTACTGGGCTTTACAAACCCCATAACGCAGTTCAGCAGCGTGCTTTTGCCATTGCCATTGGTGCCCAGCAGAGCCACCAGTTCGGCCTCGTTGACCTCAAGCGAAACGTCGTGCAACACCGGCACGGCGCCGTAACCGGCGCTGAGGTTTTCAATGATGAGTCTGTTCACCGAAGTACACCTTTTGAACGGTTGTATTGTTGGCGATTTCGTCTGCCGTACCGGCCGCAATCAGCAAACCAGTGTCGAAGCAAACCACGCGCTGCGAGAAGCGCATGACCGCATGCATAATGTGCTCGATCATGATGATGGCCACCCCGGACGCATTCAGGCGCATCAAGATTTCCAGCACTTCGTCAATTTCGGTATCTGACAAGCCCGCCATGGCTTCGTCTGCGATCAGCACTTTGGGGTCGCTGGCCAGGGCGCGCGCCAATTCAAGCTTGCGCAGCTCGAGCTGCGATAGATCACCCGATGGGTCGAACGCCCTTTGATGCAAATTGACGGACTTGAGCAACTGCAAGGCGCGCTCTTCTTTATTGTGAACTGCAGGCTTGTAATCGAGCGGCACCAGCAGATTTTCGAGGACGCTCATGCCAATAAAGGGGCGGGGAATCTGAAAACTGCGCGATATCCCCATACGGGCACGCTCGAACGGCGGCACGTTGCTGATATCTTTGCCCATGAACTGAACCGACCCCTGGTCTGGACGTAACACGCCGGTAATGCAGTTAATGAGGGTTGTTTTACCCGCGCCATTAGGGCCAATGATACCCAGACGCTCGCCTTGCATCAGGTCGAGGTCGACTGGCCCTAGCGCCTTGAATACACCGAAAGATTTTTCGATGCCGCGTAAAGAAAGGGCGGGCGATGTCATCGTGCACCTCCGGATTTGCGTTTGGCCAGGCCAAGAATACCGTTGGGCGCCAGCGCAACGAAGGCGATCAGAACCAGACCGACAAACAGAATATTAAGTTCGGATGAAATGGTGACCGTCGCAATTTGCTGTACAGATGCCAACAAAATTGCACCAATAACCGGCCCAAGCCAACTGCGAGTACCGCCAATAAGCGGCATGGCAATTGCGTTAAGGCCAATAAGCAGGCTAAACGCGGTGACCGGTTCGACAAACGACGTGTAGAACGGGAACGGCGCACCGGCCGCACCCAATATGGCTCCACTAACGGTACATGCCAGCAACTTCAGACGCAACGTAGGCACCCCCGAACACTCGGCGGCATCTTCGCTGGCGCGCACGGCCCGTAGCCCGCGCCCCACCCAGGAAAGCTCTATCCAGCGGGCTAGCGCGACGCTGATGACGGCGACGATAAGCATGACCAGAAAAATGTACTGCACTGGGCCGCCCGACCAGTCGGGTGGCGGCGGGCCATATACGGCCATGCCGCGCGCCCCGCCCATACCGGGGATATTATGGATAATGGTTTCAAGCACAATAACCAAACCCAGCGTGGCAATCGCGAAATAAACCCCCTGGATCTGCAGCGTAAGGTACCCCATGCCCAGCCCCAGCAATGCACCAGCGCCCGCAGCACACAAAATACCCAGCCATAAAGGGATCTCGAACACGTTAAACAGGAACGCCGAGATATACACCCCAAGTCCGAAAAAGGCAGCGGCCCCAAAGTTGATATACCCCGCGTAACCCCCCAAGACGTTCCAGCCCGTGGATATGGCGATGTACTGAACAATGACGTAGCCGGCAAAGAAATAGAACGGATTAGTAACAATGGACGGCGCTAAAAAGCCGGCCACAATGACGGCCACAGCGGCGATCGTAAAAATAAGGTTGTTGCGTTTCATCGTGAAGCTCCGAATAAACCTTGGGGACGAAACGCCAGGGCTAACAGCAAAATCGCGAAGGCGACGCCAGGAGACCACGACGGCGTAAGGTAGGCTGAGACAAACGACTCGGCAATGCCGATCATGATGGCCACGACCAGGGTGCCAGGAATGGACCCCATGCCGGCCAGAACCACAATGGCAAATACCCGGCCGATTTGGAAACGGCCGCTGAACGGATCAACAGGCCCCATCATGACCAGGGCAACCCCGCCCACCACGGCTGTAGCCGTGGCAATACCAAAGGCATGACGTTTGATCCAGGCTGGGTCGATACCCGCAATAGACAGGGCACGATCATCGTGTGCCACTGCGCGAATGGCTGTGCCTGAATTTGTTTTGGTGAAATACATCCAGAGCAACGCAATCATGATGGGTGCCAGCAACGCAGGAATCAGCAGGCGATAGGGCAGCGTAAAAACACCCAAATTAAGGCTGGTGCCAATGTATGGCGCACTGACCGACTTGAGCTCGGAGCCGAACAGCAAGGCAATGGCAATTTCAATCACCAGCGACAGCCCGAAGAACAAGGTCAGGCTTTGCAAAGTGTTGACTTGCCCTCGTCGCTCGAAGGCTTGCGAGTAAAACGTATATAAGAGCATCCCGAACACGTAGAACACAGGAAGCCCGATAAGCGCGGCAAGTAAAGGGTCGACTCCCCACTGTCCCAGCAACACCACAAAATAGGCGCCGACAATTACCAACGTGGGGTGCGCCACATTGGGAATGTGCAAAATACCAAAGGTAATAGCCAACCCCAGGGCGACAGCAGCATAAATGCTGCCCAACAACACCCCGGTTGAAATGGCGTTAAAGAAGATGTCTAAGGTTGACGTCATGCTGCAATGCCCCACCGGCCGGCCCCGAGAGGGGCCGGTCGTACGTGAAGGTTAAAGAATGGCAGAGGGCAGAATTAGCCCTGGCGTGCCTTGTTATAAGGCGTGATCAGCTCGCCCGACTTGAGCGACGACGGGTCGAGAATGACCTGACGACCGGGTTCGCGGAACTGATTGATATCGTTGCCTTTTACGCCCTGCACCTGGATCATGAGGGTGCGTCGCTCTGTCCAGTCGCCCAGTTCGTTGAAGGCCACTTTGCCCACCAGTGTGTCGATAGGGTTGGCATGCAGATACTGGGCCATTTTGGCGTGATCGACCGACTGCGAGCCCTTGATACCGGCCTCGACGATTTGCCCAGCCACGTAGTAGAACGGCGGGATATAGAAGCCCAAGGGATCGAGGCTTTCGGCCTGTGCTTTAGGCACGTATCGGCTGAAGAAGCTGTCGATGGCCGGCGTTTTAAGCGTGGGCTCGGGTACGAAGGTGGTAATGTTGACCAGACCGTTGAGGTCTTGGCCTAACGAGCCTAGCAACGAACCATACTGCGGGCCAATCATCGACCCGCCAAAAATTTGTACCGAATCGGAAATGCCGATTTCTTTGACGCCGCGGATGATGGCCGCGCTGTCGGCCGGATACGAGCAAACAAAAACCGCGTCGGGGTTGGCGGCGTTAATGTTGCGCAAAATGGCAGAGAAATCGCTGGTATTGGGTGGATAGCTTTGGTTCATGACCACTTCCATCCCGTACTCTTTAGCCACCTGGGCCCCACCCTGGGCCGCGCTGGCCGAGAATTCAAGGTCGGAGTTGATGATGGCAATTTTTTTGGCGTTGATGGACTTGGCCAGATCGAAGAACCCTCGCGCCCATCCCAACATCGAGTTAGGGCCCCAGGGGCAGGCGTGAAAGTATTTATCGTGGCGCGCACGGTCGTTGCCAGCTAGGGCAAACATACCGACCATAAACTGGTTGCGCTGACGAATAAAGGGCATCAGCGGAGCCGACAGATTGGCGCCATAAGGCGAAATCAGGACATCAACCTTATCGACGTCAACCAGTTTTGAATAGATGGCGGGGACGTTGGACGCGCTGCTTTGATCGTCGTAGATGACGAATTCGACCTTGCGACCCAACAGGCCACCGGCGGCGTTAACGTCGTCGCGCCAGAGTTCGTAACCGATCTGGCCGGCGCGAGTACTGGCCAACGGCCCCGTTAACGACACACTGGCCCCGATACGAATGGGCTTGTCGCTGGCGTAAGCCTTGCGCGAAATAATTGCGGGTGCGGCCAGGCCTGCTGCGGCCATGGCGGCTAACTTGTTGAACTGACGTCGTGTGGTCATTTGGGTCTCCTCCCAATGTCATTGAATATCTGAGGCGGCTTGTACCGCTTCGTTATTTACTGCCTGTGACCTTGAATTTTTTAAAGTGTGCAAGACGTGCAATTGGTTGCAGGTTGGGTCGTGCTGGGTGGTGTTCCTCCGGGGTGGGGTGCCATGGGCTTTTGCAGCGCCATTTCGGCACAGTGAGACGAGTTTACTTTGTGCTTTGCATGAATGAAAATGAAGTTTTCCATTAAAAAACGATCGACAGCATCGATTGAAAACGCTCATTACTACAAGGCTTTGTATGGAACTCAGACACCTACGCTATTTTGTTGCCCTGGCCGAACAACTCAGTTTTACGCAAGCCGCCGAGAAAGTTCACGTTACGCAATCAACACTATCACACCAGATCAAGCAACTGGAAGAAGAGTTATCCTGCCAGCTTTTCTCGCGCATCGGCAAACGCGTCGTGATGACTGAACGCGGCGAGGCCTTCCTGGAACATGCCCAGCGCGCACTGCGCGAGGTAGAGGAAGGGATGAAAACCGTTCGCGACACGTCGAACGAACTTAGCGGCGTGGTTAGGGTCGGGACGACACACACGTTCAATATGCGGATTATTCCCCGTAGCGTATCGATGTTTGTGGCGCAGCACCCATCGGTGTCAGTGCAGGTCACCGAGCTGCCTGGCGACATCGTGGCCCGAGAACTGTTGGCCGGCAATCTTGATTTCGGGATTACATACAAGCCCGAAAACACCGCCCAATTACAGTTCGAACCTCTGTACAACGAGGAGATGCGCCTGGTGGTGGGCAAGCACCACATGTTTGCCAAGCGCCGGTTCGTGCGCATGGCCGAGCTGCACAAGCAAAAAATGGTGCTGTTGCCACAGTCTTTTTCAACCCGCGCTTTGCTGGAGGATTGCTTCGAGATGGCCAACGCGCAGCCTGTTGTAGTGGCCGAGATGAATGCCGTCGTACCCATGTTGGAATTCGTGACCATGACGGATGCCGCCGCGATTATTTCGGAATACGGGCTATGGGGCGATGAGGTAGCGGTACTCCCGCTTCAAAGCCCCACCCCAGTGCGCACCCCGGGCCTGCTATGGCTACGCGACGCCCCGCGCAGCCCCGCCGTTCGGCAGTTTGCAAACATCATCAGAGACCGGGTGAACGAATTCAACCCCAAACGCCGCCTGAAGTAAAAGTACCCGCAGGCCAAACGTTAAAAAGCCCGACGCCTAACCAAAGGCGTCGGGCTTTCGTGCGTGCAATTGAATTAACTAGCCACACCCGCCGCGTGCGCCTGCTCGTCGGCGTGATACGACGACCGCACCATGGCGCCAACCGCAGCATGACTGAACCCCATGGCATAGGCTTCGCGCTCGAACATGGCGAAGGTATCGGGGTGTACGTAGCGCAATACGGGCAAGTGATGCTCGGACGGCTGCAAGTACTGGCCAATGGTGATCATATCGACATTGTGCTCGCGCATATCGCGCATAACCTGCAAGATTTCTTCATCGGTTTCGCCCAAGCCAAGCATTAGACCCGACTTGGTGGGTACGCCAGGATGCCTGGCCTTGAATTCGGACAGCAGCTTGAGGGAATGATGATAGTCGGAACCCGGCCGGGCCTGTTTGTACAGGCGGGGCACGGTCTCGAGGTTATGGTTCATGACATCGGGTGGGCCCTGATCTAGAATGCCCAGCGCGCGGTCAAGGCGGGCTCGGAAATCGGGCACCAGAATTTCGATACGCGTCGAGGGTGAAAGCTCGCGAACCTTGCGGATGCACTCGACAAAATGAGCCGCGCCGCCGTCGCGCAGGTCGTCGCGATCGACCGACGTAATCACAACGTACGACAACTTAAGCGCCGCAATAGTGCGCGCAAGGTTCTCTGGTTCGTTGACATCAAGCGGATCGGGGCGACCATGACCGACATCGCAGAAGGGGCAGCGACGCGTGCACTTGTCGCCCATAATCATGAATGTGGCCGTGCCCTTGCCAAAGCACTCGCCAATGTTAGGACAGGACGCCTCTTCGCAAACAGTATGCAGATTGTGCTCGCGCAAAATACGCTTGATGTCGTGAAAGCGCGAGCTGGGAGCCGCCGCCTTGACGCGGATCCAGTCAGGTTTTTTCAGGCGCTCGGCCGGAATAATTTTGATGGGAATACGCGACGTTTTAGCTTCGGACTTTTGCTTTTGAGTCGCATCGTAAACCGTATCGGTACGGCCTACGGCCTGATCTGGAGTAGACATACACCTTCCTGGGCCGCAACACACAAAGGTCGCGACATCATGAATTGGTAAAAACCCTATTTTAGCGCCTGAGCCCTTCGAAGGCCTAATCTCCCCGGCTACGTCAGGGCTTTGGTGATGGCGCAGGCAGGGTTTGAAAGGCTGTAACCAAACGGGCAGCCAAGGCCTCGCCAACGTCGTGCACCGTTGCAGACACACCACAAGCTGCCATATCGACCGTGCGCAAACCGGCGTAGCCGCAGGGGTTGATACCTAAAAAAGGAGCCAGATTCATGTCGACGTTAAGTGCAAGGCCATGGTAACTGCACCCCCGGCTGATCTTGACGCCCAGCGCTGCAATTTTTGCAAGCTCGGCGTCAGAGGCCGTCGCGGACAGACCGGGCGCGACAGGCCAAGGCACATACACCCCAGGCGCCCCTGCTTTGCGACAAGCCTGCACAAGGCCGTAATCAACAAGCACGCCGATGACAACGGCCTCGAGCAGTTCAACGTACTCTTTGACAAAGATACCCAACCGACGCAGATCGACCAGACAATAGGCCACTACTTGGCCAGGACCATGATATGTGACCTGCCCGCCGCGGTCACTTTTGACCAAGGGGATATCACCAGGATTCAGAACATGCTCCGGCTTGCCCGCCTGACCCAGCGTATAGACGGGGTAATGCTCGACCAGCCAGATTTCATCGGGGGTATGGGCGTCACGCGCATGCGTGAACGCCTTCATGGCTTCAAAGGTTTCTTGGTAGAGAACCGGACGATGCGGCCACCACTTGACGGCGATCACAGCACAACTGACACCATGGCATGCCCGTGCAGGGCGCGATACAAACCGTCGAGCTGCTCGCGGGATGTGGCCGTTACAGTGAACGTCAGGCCAATGTAATTACCGCTGCGACTCGGCCGCATTTCTACGGTGGCCGGGTCGAAGGCCGGGTCGAACTCGAGCACAACCGCCGCCAGGGTTTGGGCGAAGTCCGGATGAGACTTGCCCATGACTTTGATAGGAAACTGACTGGGGTATTCGATCAGCGAACGTTCTGGGGGGATTTCAGGCATGGACATTAGAGTGCCTCGAGGACTTGATCGTAGGCGGCACGCAAGGCCGCGTAAACGGGGCCGGGCCGGCCGCTGCCTACCGGGCGACCATCGTGCAGGACAATAGGCAAGACTTCTTTGGTCGCCGACGACAACATGAGCTCGTCGGCGGTGTCGACTTCGGTGCGCGACACAGGACGCGCCTCGAAGGGAATACCGGCTTTTTGCGCCAGGCTTTCGATGAAACGATAGCGCACACCTTCAAGAATAAGGTGATTGGGCTCGGGCGCAAGCAAAGTGCCGTTGCGCACTACCCAAATGTTGGTAGAAGCCCCTTCTGACAAGAACCCGTCGCGAAACTGTACAACCTCGTCGACGCCAGCCTCGACAGCGGCCTGCTTGGCCAACACATTACCCAATAAGGACACCGACTTGATATGGCAATGCAGCCACCGGACGTCGGGGATTGAGATAGTGGACAAACCCTTTTCGCGCTGCTCTGCGCCAGGCCGCTTGAACGGCGACACCATACAAAATATGGTGGGTGTGGCGTGGGCGGGGAAGGCGTGGTCTCGTTTAGCGACACCACGCGTCACCTGCAAATAAATCATGACGTTTTCAGACACGCCGGCCATCGCTGGCGCGGTACGGGCGATCATATCGAGGAATAAATCGGCCCATTGATCGTCGGTAAACCCAACCTGGATGCTGATTGCCTTCAGGCTGCGCTGCAGGCGGGCAATATGGTGCGCCATGCGAAACGGCTTGCCCGAGTAAACCGGCACGACTTCGTATATGCCGTCACCGAACACAAACCCCCGATCGAGTACCGACACTTTCGCATCGCCAAGCCGAACATACTGGCCGTTAAGGTAAACAATGCTGTCGTTGTCGACGTCGGGGATCATGAGGCACCTGCAGACAAAAACGCCTATTTTAGCCTGCTGTCTTACTCGAACATGAGCTTAATTTTATCGACCATGCGCGCCATGAAACCCGCCTCAGGGACGTCGGACATGACCAACAATGGCGCCTGGCGCAACACAACGCCATCAAGCGACAAGGACACCGTACCCACTTGCGTGCCTGCAGTCAGCGGAGCAATCAACGGCTGGGTATATTCGGCAACGGGGGTCAGGTCGCCGGCCTTGCCGCGCGGTACTGTTACCCACAACGGTTTGGGTTGGCTCAGCGCCACGGTTTCAGCCTGACCTTGCCAGACGCGCGCCTGAACCGCAGGTTTATCTTCACCGAACAACTTGACCGTATCGAAGTTCTGGAAACTCCAGTTCAACAGCTTGAGGCTGTTTTCGGCGCGTGCCGCATCGCTGGACGCCCCCACAAGCACGGTAATGACACGGCGGCCATCGCGTAACGCGGTCGTGACCAGGCAATACCCTGCCGAAGATGTGTGCCCTGTTTTCAAGCCATCGACAGTTTCATCGACCCATAGCAAACGATTGCGGTTACGCTGTTTAATGTCGTTATAGGTGTATTCTTTTTGGCTGTAGTAATGCAGATACTGGGGAAAGTCGACCACCAGATTGCGCGCCAGAATGCCCAGGTCGCGCACGGTAGTGATGTGCTCAGGGTGCGGCAAACCTGGCGAATTGGTGAAATAAGTACCGGTCAACCCCTGACGCTGAGCCTCTTGGTTCATCAGGGCGACAAAGGCGCTTTCGCTGCCCGCAACAGCCTCAGCCAGCGCGACGGTGGCGTCATTGCCCGACTGCACGATCATGCCCTGAAGCAATTCGCCCACCGACACCTGTGAGTTCACGTTGATAAACATACGCGAACCTTCGGTCTTCCAGGCCACTTCGGACACGGACACTTTCTGGTCGAGCGACAACCGCCCTTCGGCAATTGCATCAAACACTACGTAGGCCGCCATAATTTTGGTCAGCGACGCGGGCTCGACTTTTTCATTAATGTTGGCGGCCGCAATGACCTGGCCACTGTTGGCATCGAGCGTCAACCAGGCCTTGGCGGCCAGCTCGGGCATTGGAATCGAGGAGAAGTCGGCCACCATGGCGTCTGACGCCTGCTGGGCACCCGCCACCGGAGACATGGCCAGCGCCGCCCCCAGAAATGCGCAACCACCCAAACGCAACGCGTTTCGATACAACCTGGAAATCAGAGACATAAAACACCCATCGATTGAAAACAGGCGTTTTGAACGCCTGTACGGCAAAAGGTTCATTATAGGCAGTGGTCAAGTCACGGGCAGCCACCGCTCACGCAACGGTAGGGATCAAATCGCAAACATTTGCTACAGCGCCCGCAATCGCAGTTGCACCAATGTTTTCAAGGTAAGCAGCTTGCCGTGAAAAAAATGAGAGGCATCAGGGATCACCGTTACCGGCAAGTTGTGTGCCCGCGCAAATTCCATGGCTTCTGCCAGCGGCACAACTTCGTCGGCCTCGCCATGGATCAGCACAGTGTGATCGGGCAAGGCGATGTCGCGGAACTTGAAGCGCTCGACAGCCGGCCCGGCCAAAATAACAGCGTCGGGCTGATGCCCACCTTGCAACGCCGAATACAGTTGAGCAGCCACTGAAGTACCAAACGAGAACCCCGCCAACACCCAGTGCCCGACGCACGCCTGCGGGTAAGCCGCCCGGAACTGCTCGACCAGCTGGAGCATGTCGGCCGTTTCGCCACGGGCATGGTCAAAACTGCCTTCGGATGCACCTACCCCGCGAAAATTGGGGCGCACTGTCACCAGGCCGTGGGCCAGACAGGTACGGGAAATAGTAGTAACGACCTTGTTATCGCGGGCGCCCCCATGCAATGGGTGCGGATGCAAGACCAGCGCCCAGCCCTGAACGGGCCCCTCGGGCCATTCGACCACACAATCGACGGCGCCGGCTTGCCCCTGCGCCACCCAAGTTTCTTTGCGTTCTGTCATAAAGTACAAATAAACCGCTACGTTAAAGATTTACACTACCGCTATTTGCTGAACATTGCACCCAGCATCAACCATAAAGCTTAACGCGAATCGGCAGCCCACCGCCCCCGCACAGCCAGATCTTTATGTCGAGCCCATTCCCAAAAATCCCCGAACCCGCCGCATTTCAAACCCTGCTTACCCAGGCGCTACCGGCGTTTCGGTATGTACGCTGGCTCGAGGAAACCGGCTCGACCAACGCCGATCTGGTCGCCCTGGCACGCGAACCCAGCGAAATATATGCACGCCCATGGCTAGAAGGCGCACACCTGCAGCAACGAGGCCGTGGCCGGGCCGGACGCACATGGCAAAATCGTCGCGGGGCGAACCTGATGTTCTCGTGTGCTTTTGATATTTTTGTGCCTGCCCGACACCTGCCGGTGCTCTCCCCCCTGACCGGCGTGGCCACCTGCGAGGCCCTCAGGACGTTCATCAGCCCGGCGCACCGTAACCGCCTGACCATGAAATGGCCCAATGACGTCCTTTGGGACAACGCCAAGCTGGCAGGCATTTTGGTTGAAAGCACGCGCGCCGGTACCGCACGGCAATCGAGCGACCATCATGTCATTATTGTCGGTATGGGTCTGAACATTGACGACGCTCGCACCCTGAGCCAGTCGCTCGACCGCTCTGTCGCCGACTGGTCTGAAATTGCCGCCACAGACCCAGCCGAGGCAGGATCTGCCACCGCTACCGCCCTGGTACAGACTATTGCCAAAGCCTGGTACCAGGTATTTAATGAAGCCACGCGCGATGGTTTCGAACATTTTCCCGAACGCTACCATGCCGTCGACGGTTTAATCGGGCAACATGTTCACATCATTGACGACGGCCGGCTTATACAGGCCGGTATTGCCTGCGGGGTCAACACCACCGGCCAGTTGCTGGTACGCGGCCCCGAAGGTGAAACCGCCATGTCGGTCGGCGAAGTATCTGTGCGCACCCGCACACCGGGCCATCTGACACCCAGGGTCTGATTACGGAGGCACCTATGATTGTATTGATCGACGCCGGAAACACCCGTGTCAAAGCAGGCTGGGTCGACCCCAGCACCGGCGCGCGGGAAACCGACCCCATTGCCCTGACGCACGACAACCTCGACCAGCTCAGCCATTGGCTGGGCAAACTGCCTGCAACGCCCGAAAAAGCCTTGGGCGTCAACGTCGCCGGCGACGTCGTGGCTGCCGCCATAGAAGACGTTTTTCATTTGCACGACTGCCCGATTGAATGGGTAAAAGGCCAAGAAGAAGCGCTTAACGTCACCAACGCCTACGACAACCCGGTGCAGCTTGGCCCCGACCGCTGGCTATCTATGCTGGGGCTAGCCCATCGCCCGCATCCGAAAATATCTGAAAATGTCGGCGCAATTGCCCAAGGTGTCTTCCCACCCATAATTCTGGCCAGTTTTGGCACCGCCACCACCATCGACACCCTGGTGGTCGACGTTGCCCGTAGCGCGCCCAACAGCATCCGATACGCATTCAAAGGCGGCACTATTTTGCCAGGCCCGGCACTCATGAAGACATCGCTGGCCGAAGGTACCGCAAACCTGCCCGAGGCCCATAGCGAACCAACTGCCTACCCGACACACACACACCAAGCCATCAGTACCGGTGTCGCGGCGGCGCAGGCGGGTGCAGTTTTGCGTCAATGGCTGATAGGCCTGGAATACTACGGGCATGGCCCGCTGATATACAGCGCTGGGGGGGGCTGGCCATTGGTACAAGAAGAAACCCGACGCCTGTTGCACTTTACCCAGCAGCAACTGGGCCTGCCCCAAACGCCCATCGAGTGGCTGAGCACACCCGTGCTAGATGGCCTGAGTGCACTAGCGTTACAATCTCCCGCTACGTGCACTTAGCCGTCGACTCTTTATCCAGATACCTATGAAACCAATTCGCAAGGCCGTTTTCCCCGTGGCTGGTATGGGCACACGTTTTCTTCCGGCAACCAAAGCCATGCCCAAAGAAATGCTGCCCATTGTCGACAAGCCGCTGATTCAATATGCCGTTGAAGAAGCAGTTGCGGCAGGGATTACCGATCTTATTTTTATCACTGGCCGAAATAAACGCGCCATTGAAGACCACTTTGACAGCGCCCCCGAACTCGAAGCCGATCTGGCTGCCAAGAACAAACAGGCGCTGCTGGATGCCGTGCGCAATGTTTTGCCATCGTACGTCACCTGCATCTACACGCGGCAGCCGGCGCCACTGGGTTTGGGCCACGCCGTTCTTTGCGCCGCGCCTATTGTGGGCAACGAACCCTTTGTCGTGCTGCTGGCCGACGACCTGATCGACGCCAACATGCCGGTTACGCACCAACTGATCGAAGCAGCGCACCAGCACAATGGCAGCGTGCTGGCCACGCACCACGTCGACCGTGCCGACACCAATAAATACGGCATTATTTCAGGCCACGCCGTCAACGACCGCACTGTTAGAGTCGGCGGGATTGTCGAAAAGCCAGCGCCCGCCGAAGCCCCTTCAACATTGGCAGTGGTGGGGCGTTACGTGCTAGAACCCGAGATTTTCGAGCACTTGCGACGCACGCAAGCCGGTGTGGGCGGTGAAATACAACTGACCGACGGCAT
Organism: Pusillimonas sp. NJUB218; assembly: GCF_003788685.1. Classification (NCBI taxonomy): domain Bacteria; kingdom Pseudomonadati; phylum Pseudomonadota; class Betaproteobacteria; order Burkholderiales; family Alcaligenaceae; genus Pusillimonas; species Pusillimonas sp. NJUB218. The sequence continues at coordinate 227,091 of NZ_NQMK01000003.1, read as the reverse complement.
TGCCAGCCTGTTGCAAGAGCGCCAGGTGTTTGGGTTGGAATACGAAGGCACCCGCTACGACTGCGGCAGCAAAGCCGGGTTTTATAAGGCCACTATGGAGCTGGGACGTAAATACCACGGGCTCTCCTGAGCTCGTTGATACCCGACACCACGCGGGCAACCGCGCCGGCATGCTTTTGAACCCAATGCGTGCCGGCTTCACCAATACGGTGCAAACGTTGCGGTTCGTCAAGTAACTGCAAGGCCTGCTGCAATGCGACCTCGGCATTCGGGGCGCGCAAAGCGGCGCCCTCTTGGATGGCGTCAAATACGGCCTGCTCGAAGTTATCGGTGTGCGGGCCGACCAGAACCGGGGTACCAATGGCGCAGGCTTCGATCAAATTCTGACCGCCGAAAGGCAAAAAACTGCCCGCCACAATGGCTACCTTGCTGGCCGCGTAATAGCGCGGCATTTCGCCCAGGCTGTCGCCCAGCAACACCAGTTGATGATTGCGGCTGCAAATGCGGGCATTGGCTGCGCCGGTTTCTCCTGATTGCACGAACTCGGATCGACGCAAAAACGAAATACCTGCATCGGCCAGCAACTGCGCGACATCATCAAAGCGCTGCGGATGACGGGGCACAATGCAAAACAGCACACGATCGGCCAGACTCACGCCCTGCCCCCGAGCCCGCGCCACCTGCTTGAGAATAGCCTTGATAAAAAGCTCGTCTTCGCCTTCGCGCGTACTCGCAATGGTGATCATGTTACGCGGCAGGGCTTCGGCAAAAGCGCGCCCGCGCTGCACGTGCTCTTTTGACAGTGACACATCGAACTTGAAATTACCCGACACGCGCACTCCCTGCACACCAGCCTGCTCAAGGCGCTGGGCATCTTGCAAGGTTTGTGCATACACCGCCTGAAAACTTTGATAGGCCTCTCGCATGACAGCGCCAGCCCGTAGGGTTTGACGCAATGACTGGTCGGAGAAACGCGCACTGGCCAACACAAGGGGAATATTCAGTGCGTGCGCCTCAGCAATGATGTTCGGCCAAACTTCGCGCTCGATGAGCACTGCCAGCGAGGGCTGATAATGTTCGAGAAACCGGCGGGCACTACCTGGGAAATCGTATGGCATCCATTGCTGCACCAACTGACCATCGGCAATAGCGTGAGCGAAGGCGCGGGCTGCCTCTTCACGACCCGTCACCGTCATGTGGGTTAATAAGACCTGATCGCCCTGATCGAGCAGCGCCTGAATAAAAGGCTGTGCAGCGCGAACCTCACCCAGGCTGACGGCATGCACCCACACCGGCGACGACTGGGTGGCCGGTTGCGCGTAGCGGCCAAACCGCGCCCCCGACAAGACTTCCCAACGACCACCGGCACGCCGCGCGCGCAATCCCATCCAGGCCATCAGCAACGGCGACAGCATACGGATGCTGACGTTATAGAAAAACCTGTTCAAAACGCCTCCGAGGCCAGGGCCTGGTCAATGGCACTGATCACCGTTTGTGCAGAAGGCGCCTGACCCCGCTCGCCCAGGCTCGCGGTATAGCCAGACCCTTGCAAGGGCGTGCGTACTGGCGTCGAGGCTTTATAAATGCCAATGGTCGGGCGCCCCAGTCCCGCCGACAAATGCGTCAGCCCGCTATCGAGGCCGACCATCAGGCGGGCCCTAGCCAACAGCCACGCAATATCGGTCAGGCTCATGCGAGGCATTACCTGCGCATTAGGCACGCCGGCTACCAAAGCCTGCGCGCGCGCCGTTTCGGCCGCATTGCCGGCCAACAACTTCAGCGACAAACCCGCTTGCGCCAATCGCTCGAACACAGCATGCCAATCTTGTTCTGGCCAGAGCTTATCGTCGCGGCTGGCTGACGGCATGACGACGGCATAGGGTTCGATAGCCTGACCCTCGGTAAACGCCTGCAAGCCGAAATCTGGCTCGCCCTCGGGGGTATAACCAAATGCCAGCCCGGCCAACTGCCGTTGCCGCGGAACCGCCGGCTGCCAGAACTCCACCCGATGTTTGACATCGTAAAAGAGCGATGCCAAAGGTTCGCGTGCCGATTTGCGGTCTAACCCGTGACGAACCCCCTGCGTTTGACGCACCAGCCAGATCGACTTCATCAGCGCCTGCATATCGAGGACGATATCGTAATGCCGCGCCTTGAGATTTTTCTTCAGGGCAGCACGTTCGGATCGCGTTTGCGAGGACCACCAGCTTTTACGCCAGCGGCGATGCGCCACCTTGATCACTTCATGAACCGCTGGATGCCACCCAGGAATTTCGGCAAAGGCCTCTTCGGCCAGCCAATCGATCTGGGCGCCGGGCACATGGCGGGCAATATCGGAAATTGCGGGCAGCATATGCACCAGGTCACCCAGCGACGAGGTGCGCACAATAAGTATTTTTTTCGTCATGGCGCGATTATAAAGACTCGGAAACCAGAAGAAACCTGTCAATTGAAACGGCACAAAACGCTAAAATACCGGCCATGACTTCGACCATACTTGTTACTGGCGGCACCGGCTTTATCGGCAGCCACACCACCGTCCTTTTGCAGCAGGCTGGCTACCGTACCCTGGTGCTGGACAACCTGTGCAACAGCAGGCTTAACGTTATCGACCGTATCGCCCAAATAAGCGGTACCCGTCCTGACTTCATCCAGGGTGATATCCGCGATACTGACCTGCTCGACACGCTGTTCAAAAATCACAATATTGCCGGCATCATGCACTTTGCCGGGCTTAAGGCCGTAGGCGAATCAACCCAATTGCCGCTTCAGTACTACGACAACAACGTCAACGGCACCGTCTGCCTGCTGCAGGCCGCGCAAAAAGCGGGCGTCAAAACATTTATCTTTTCGTCATCGGCCACGGTATATGGCGACCCGGTCAGCCTTCCCATCACCGAAGACCACCCGCGTTCGGCAACCAACCCGTATGGGCACACCAAACTGGTCATCGAAGACATTCTTGAAAATCTGTACAACGCCGAGCCGGACTGGCGTATTGCGCGTTTGCGCTATTTCAACCCGGTAGGCGCACACCCCAGCGGCCTAATTGGCGAGGCGCCGCAAGGCACCCCCAACAACCTCATGCCTTATGTGGCCCAAGTGGCTACTGGCCGGCGCGAGCGGCTTCAAGTGTTTGGCAGCGACTACAACACGCCCGACGGCACAGGCGTGCGTGACTACATTCATGTCATGGACTTGGCGCAGGGCCACCTGGCCGCACTGCAACACTGCAAAACCCAAAGCCGTGCCCTGCTAAGCGTCAACCTGGGCACCGGCAACGGTTTCTCGGTACTCGAGATGGTGCGTGCCTTCGAAGCGGCCAGCGGCCGCGCCATACCCTACGACCTGGTGCCTCGCCGACCAGGCGACATCGCGGCCTGCTTTGCCGACACCGAGCTGGCGGCAAAGCTCATTGGCTGGCGCGCCAAACTAGGTATCAACCAGATGTGCGAAGATGCGTGGCGCTGGGAAACTGGTCAAGAAAATCAAGCAACTGGGTCGTAACGCAACGCCGGAACTCCAGGTCTTCTGACAACGTCGCCCCGAATATATCGGACGACGCCAGCACAGTTTCGGTTAGCTCGTAAGGGTCTGCCGCTTCGCCGCCCAATGCCCGAATTTGCGCAGCCAACGGCCCGGCCCCCATGTCGTCAGACACGGCCTGCGATGCGCTAACTTGCATGAGATGACGCAACCAAGCCGCCACAACACGCGCGTGACGATCAATGGACAGCCCCTGGCGCAAACGATCGGCAACGACTGGCAGCACAGCGTAAGGCAACACTTGGCTGACTTCGGCAACCAACTGCCGCGTCGACACCCGCAAAGACGGATTGGCAAAACGCATCAACCATTGCTGCTGATACTCTTCCCAGGCAATGCCGGTATGTTTCTCAAGCGTTACGCCCGCGTCCGCCATCAACCCGACCATAAACAAGGTGATTTCGGGCTTTTGCATCGCCTGATAAAGGGTTTGGCAACCTGCCAGGCTACCCAGCAAACCTAGCGTTAAATAGCCCGCGTCAAGCAAGCGATAACGGAGTTCTTCGTAGGGCCCGACATGCGGCGTAAGAATGGCGCCCGCATTTTCCAAGGGCGGGCGATCGTTGCAGAACCAATCTTGAATGACAAACAAGGCATAAGGCTCGGTAATGACAGGCGCGGCATCGTGCAAACCCAGAATGCCGGCAGTTCGCTCCAGATCGGCCTCTTGGACTTGCGGCGTCATGCGATCCACCAAGGTGCAGGGGCATGCATATTGCTCCATGAACTGTCTTAACAAGCCAGGCACGCCCAGTTGCGGCTCGGCCTGCTCGATGTAATGCGCCAGCACACGCTGCAACACCTTGCCGTTAGCCGGCATGTTGTCGCAACTTAGCAAGGTAAACGGCTTGAGCCCCCGGGCTTGCCGCTGCGCAATCGCCCAGGCCAACACGCCAATTGCGGACTGCGGGCGTTCAGGCGTACGCAAATCGGCATTGATCTCGGGCAAGGCCTGATTCAGGCAGTCGCCGGCCGGGTCATAGCAATAGCCACGATGCGTAATGGTCAACGAAACCACGGCCGTATCGGGGTGCAACAACGCTGCCATGACCTGCTCACCTTGCTGGACGAGGTTGAGCACCGGCTTCAAGCTTCCAATGACACGTGCGCGCGTCTTGCGACCGTCATCAACCAACAAGGTATATAAACCATCTTGCGGCGCCAGCGCCTGATCGACCCCTGGGCTCTTCAGGCTGACTGCACACACGCCCCAATCGGCCTCGCCCTGTTCGAGCAGATCGTCGGCATAAACCGCCAAATGACTGCGAAAAAACGCGCCCGCCCCCAGATGCACCATCCGGACGCCTGCAGCCGCCCGGTCGTAGCCGGGTTTGGCCACGGTGGAAGGCAACTCAACCAACGTTTTTTCGCTTAATCTGTTCATGAGGATTTACCTGTGTAGAATTTGTCATTATTCAACGTGTGCATTACTTTTGGCAATTCAACGCAGCAACAAGGCAACCGCATCAAGCCGCCAAACTGCGCCACACCCAGAACCCGCCCGGCCCACCGGTCTTATAGCAGCCCCGACCGGTATAAACCAACCGCCAGGGCCCCAACAAAACAAACGATATGTTTTCTTCGTTTCGCACACAACTTATGCTTGCCCTGGGGGGCCTTACGTTGCTTGTCAGCGTCGGGCTGGTTGTCTACGTTGACCAGGCGTCGTCCGAACAACTCGCCACGGCCAGCAAAAACCGCCTGTCCAGCGTATCCGACGCCATTGCCCAAACATTGACCATCAGCATCACCGAACGCAAACGCGCCATTATTGTCCTGAGTCAGGCCCCCTCACTTCTCGAAAAATCTCTGGACGACGACGCCATTCAGGGATTGCTGGAAGACTTACAAGACGCTTACCCCGACTATGCCTGGGTCGGCGTAGCCGATGCCGAAGGTACCGTTCGCGCCGCTGCCAACGACCTGCTCGAAGGGCAAAGCGTTGCCAACCGCCCCTGGTTCATCGAGGGCCTCAAGGCTCCTCACTTGGGGGACCTGCACGAGGCCGTATTGCTGGCCCAAATGTTGCCCAATCACTCAAACGAACCGATGCGGTTTGTCGACTTTGCGGCCCCCATCATCGACAACAACGGCAATACGCTGGGCGTACTGGCCACACACGCCCACTGGAGCTGGGTGACCAGCTTGATAGAAAGCACGGTGAGCACGGGCTCGTTGTCCGATGGCATCGAAGTGTTCGTCATCAACTCGCAAAACGAAATCCTCTACCCGTACGCCAAAATCGGCGAACTAACGGTGCCCGATCTATCCGACGCCGGCCGGGCGCCTTTGGCCTGGGCCGACGGCGGGCTATTTTTAACCAGCACCAGTATCGTCTCCCCGAATACAAGCACGCAATTGGGCTGGAAAGTCGTCGTCCGCCAGCCTGTTGAGCTGGCGCTGGCGCCAGTAGAACAGTTGCGCAAGCGGCTGGCCCTGTTCGGCTTGCTGGTCGTAGCTATTGCCATGCTGGTAGCCTACATCCTGGCGCGTCGAACCAGCCGGCCCATCGAGCGCCTGCACCGCGTGGCCCGCGATGTTCTGGCAGGCGCCGAGGCCCCGCCAGAGCCCCGGCAATTCAAAGGCCCCTTCGAAATCCGCGAGCTTTACCGCGCCTTCCACGACATGACGCTTAATCTGCTGCAACGTAAAACCCAACTGGAAGAGGTCAACGCGTCGCTGGAACAAACCATTAACGAGCGTACGGCACAGCTGCGCGGCGCCAACGAGCACCTTGAGCAACTTGCGCGACTAGACAGCCTGACTGGGCTGCGCAACCGCCTGGCAGCTACAGAAAGACTGAAAGACGAGTTTTTGCGCTATAAGCGCAACGGCACACCCTACGCCGTGTTAATGCTGGACATCGACCATTTCAAACGCATCAACGACACCTATGGTCACCACGCAGGCGACCGTGCCTTGCAGGGCTGCGCGGCCGTACTGGCTGCCAACCTTCGTGAAAGCGATTTCATTGCTCGCTTTGGCGGCGAAGAGTTCGTTGTGATTTTGCCGGACACCAATCTGCTGAACGCCCACGAAGTTGCGGTCAAGATATGCCTGGCGATCAGCCAGACCCCACCCGCGGGCGTTGATGCCTTGACAATCAGTGTTGGGGTCGCCTGCGCGCGCCCTGCGCACCTTGAAAAAGACGATATGGCCATTGTGAATGATGCCGATCGGGCGCTGTATCGTGCCAAGACCAACGGCCGCAACCGCGTTGAAACCTGCACGGCCGAAGACGCCCTGATTGATTAACCTTGCACAGCCAAAGTCAGCCCGACTGCTAGCCGCGACGCCCTTGCGGCCGCTGCGCAACCCGTACTTCCAGGGTAAGCGACTTGCCGCTGCGCACAACTTTGAACGCGGCGCTTTTACCCGGCGCAAGGCGCGCTACCTTGCCTAAAAAGTCAAGCGTATCTCGCACGCGCTCGTCGTTGATGGCCACGACGATGTCGCCCACCGCGAGCCCCGAACGAGCCCCCGGCCCCTGCCGTAAAACACTGGCAATAATGACCCCATCGAGGTCGGGCAAGCCAAAAGCGCGGGCCAAGTCGGAGGTGATGTCTTGCGGTTCGACACCAATCCAGCCCCGGGTCACGTACCCCTGCTTGATAATTTGGTTTTTTACATTCAAGGCCACGCCGGCGGGGATGGCAAAACCAATCCCCAGCGAGCCGCCGGTTTCAGAGTAAATAGCCGTATTGATACCCACCAGCCGACCCGCCGTATCGATAAGCGCACCGCCCGAGTTGCCCGGATTTATGGCCGCATCGGTCTGGATGAAGTTTTCGTACATATTGATGCCAAGACGGTTGCGCCCCAGCGCCGAAACAATGCCCAGGGTCGTGGTTTGCCCGACACCAAAGGGGTTGCCAATCGCAAGCACCACGTCGCCCACAGCCAAATGCTGCTGGTCGTCAACGCCAATGGCCGGCACGTTTTTCAGGTCGGTCTTGAGCACGGCCAGATCAGTTTCCGGATCTGCGCCAATGAGGCGCGCCTTGGCCTGCCGCCCATCGTTCAAGGCGATTTCGATATCATCGGCCGCCTCGACAACATGGTAGTTGGTCAGGATATAACCCGCGCCGTCAACAACGACACCTGACCCCAGCGCCGTTGTTTTTCGACTGCGCGAGAACCCCGGCAACTGATTGAACAGTCGCGCCATATCCGGGTCGTTTAATAACGGCAGAATGGGCTCGACGACCTGTTTGGTGGTGTAGATATTGACGACCGCCGGCGCTGCACTGGCTACCGCGGCCGAATACGATGCGCTGCCTTGAGCGGCGATAACGCCCGACGGGGCCACCGTCGCAACCGGCAACGGCCCCTGCACAGGGCGCAAAGACAGCCAGTCGGGACGCAATGTGCTGACGATGAATAAAATACCAAGACAAACCGTCACGGTTTGCGCAAACAACAACCAAAGTCGACGCATAGGAATACGCACAGATGAAAACAGTAGCGACAAAAGATCTGGCTGCCTGGCTGGACAACACCCTGCAGGTTTCACAGTTTCGGGACTACTGCCCCAACGGCCTGCAAGTTGAAGGCAAAGACCAGATTGCGCATATTATCGCCGGAGTTACCGCTTCGGAGGCACTGCTACAAACCGCGATCGACCGAAAGGCCGATGCCATCATGGTGCACCATGGCTGGTTCTGGAAAAATGAAGACCCCCGGGTGAAAGGCCCCAAACGCCGCCGCCTTCAACTGGCTCTGCAGCACGACCTGAATGTTTTTGGGTTTCATTTGCCGCTGGATGCCCACCCGAAATGGGGCAACAATGCACAACTTGGCGAAAAATTGGGACTGACGCCGCTGCGCGACGAAAACGGAACCCCAAAAACATGTGGCCCCGATAACCTGGTGTGGCTGGGCACGTGCAAACCAAACCACAGTTTGCAGAACCTCTCTGATGACATCGAAGCTGCGCTGGGCCGCAAGCCACTTGTCATTGGCGACCCAACGCAGCGCCCGGCAAAAATTGCCTGGTGCACAGGTGGCGCACAAAATTTTGTAGAAGCGGCCATTGAGGCTGGCGCACAGGTCTACATTACGGGTGAGGCATCGGAGCAAAACTACCACCTGGCCCACGAAACCGGCGTTGCATTTATTGCTGCCGGCCACCACGCCACCGAACGCTATGGCATACAAGCCTTGGGCAAGGCCGTCGCCCAACAGTTCGGTATCCAGGTCGACTTTGTCGACCTGGATAACCCTATTTAAAACTTAACTCCCCGCCCGGACACCAGGCCAATTGCCAGGCTTGGCGTCTGGAAGCGTCGGCCCAGTCGGGCCGGGCACTTACTTCTTGAGCAAGTCGCGAATTTCGCGCAACAAGGCAACGTCTTCAGGCGTGGGCGCAGGCGCTGCGGGCACCTCTTCTTTCTGCTTTTCAAGGCGGCTACGGGCTGCGTTAACCGCCTTGACCATCAGAAACACCACAAAGGCCAGCAGAATGAAGTTGATAAGGATGGTGATGAAATTACCCCAGGCAAACACGTTGGCACCGGCCTTGACCAGTTCGTCGTAGGTTTGCGGGCCGGTATAGCCTTCGGGCGCCTTCAGCACCCAGAACAAATTGCGGAAATCGACCTGCCCGCCCAGAATAAAACTGATGATCGGCATGATCACGTCTTTGACCAGCGAATCGATGATCTTGCCAAAAGCCGCCCCGATAATCACCCCGACGGCCAAGTCGATCATGTTCCCACGTACTGCAAATGCCTGAAACTCGGCAATGAAGCCCTTACCCTTGCTCATGTTTTTATCTCCCGTGAATTCACCCAACGTCGGGCTAACGCTATAATACGCGGTTGGTAGAATATTCAATACGGTAAAAACGTTGAATGCAATGCCCTTTAAGGGGCATGAATTAAGGATACAAGAATGAGTCAGGATAAGTCACAGCACGACGCTGGTGCGGTTGATCTGAGCAACCTCCCACCCGATCCGTCGCGCCGTCTTTGGGTTACCACCGCCTGTGCCGTTGGGGGTGTCGCCGGGGTAGCCACCGCAGTTCCGTTCGTCGGCAGCTTTGCGCCGTCAGAAAAGGCAAAAGCCGCTGGCGCTCCTGTAGAACTCGACGTTGCCTCGATCCCGCCAGGCCAAATGCGCACAGTCGAATGGCGCGGCAAGCCGGTTTGGGTTCTGCATCGCACGCCCGAACAGCTCGAAGCGCTCAAAGGGCTTGATGGCGAACTGGCCGACCCCAACTCCGACCGCCCTGGCTACACGCCACCCTACGCCAAAAACGAATACCGCTCACGCAAGCCCGAGTACCTCGTTGCGGTAGGCATTTGCACCCACCTGGGTTGCTCGCCCACGCCCGAACTGGCCGCCGGCCCTGGGCCAGGCCTCCCCGCCGACTGGGAAGGCGGTTTCTTCTGCCCTTGCCATGGCTCTGCCTTCGACCTCGCCGGTCGGGTTTACAAAAACAAACCCGCACCCGACAACCTCGAAGTGCCGCCCTACGAGTTTTCGGCCGACGGCTCCCGAGTCATCATCGGTGTCGACGAAGACAACAAGGCGTAAGCCATTCAAACTTAATTCATATAGACGCCACTGATACAAAGGAACCGTTTCCATGGCTGGTGACAAAACCGTCGAAACGACAGGCCTCTTAGGATGGATCGACAAGCGCTTTCCGCTGACTCGATTGTTCAAAGAGCACATGTCGGAATACTACGCTCCCAAAAACTTCAACTTCTGGTACTTCTTTGGTTCGCTGGCACTGCTTGTGCTGGTCATCCAGATTGTCACGGGTATTTTCCTGGTCATGAACTACAAACCCGACGGGAACCTCGCGTTCAATTCCGTCGAGTTCATCATGCGCGAAGTCCCCTGGGGTTGGCTGATCCGCTACATGCACTCCACCGGTGCGTCCATGTTCTTCGTGGTCGTCTACCTGCACATGCTGCGCGGCTTGTTCTATGGCTCGTATCGCAAACCTCGCGAACTGGTCTGGATCTTCGGCATGGCCATTTTCCTCTGTCTTATGGGCGAAGCCTTCATGGGCTACTTGCTGCCCTGGGGTCAAATGTCCTACTGGGGTGCACAGGTTATCGTCAACCTGTTCTCGGCTATTCCTTTCATCGGCCCCGAGCTCTCCCTCTGGATCCGTGGTGACTACGTCGTTTCCGACGCCACACTGAACCGCTTCTTCGCCTTCCACGTTATCGCCATTCCGCTGGTACTTATCGGCCTGGTAGTTGCACACATCATTGCATTGCACGAAGTGGGCTCCAACAACCCCGATGGCGTCGAAATCAAAGAAGGCCCCAAAGACAGCAAAGGCCACCCAGTCGATGGCATTCCGTTCCACCCCTACTACTCGGTGCACGACATCATGGGTGTGGCCGGCTTCCTTATCGTCTTTGCCGCCATTGTGTTCTTTGCCCCGGAAATGGGCGGGTACTTCCTTGAATACAACAACTTCATCCCTGCCGACCCACTGAAGACCCCAGCGCACATCGCACCGGTTTGGTACTTCACGCCGTTCTACTCCATGCTTCGCGCCATCACCGATGATTTCACATGGGTTCTGGCTGCCGCTTCTGTGCTGGGCGCCATTGCCCTGTTCATCAAGGGCAACCTGCGCGGCCTGTGGCGTATCGTCGTACCGGTCATCCTCATTGTCGTCGCTGTCCTGCTTCGCACCATCGACGCCAAATTCTGGGGTGTTGTGGCCATGGGCGGTTCGGTTGTCATCCTGTTCTTCCTGCCATGGCTCGACCACTCACCGGTGCGCTCCATTCGCTACCGTCCTACATGGCACAAGTACTTGTACGGCATTTTCATTGTCACATTCCTGGTGTTGGGCTATTTGGGCACGCAGCCGCCCAGCCCGGTATTCAACCTCATGAGCCAGATCGGTACGCTGATCTACCTGGGCTTCTTCCTGCTGATGCCTGTCTGGAGCCGTATCGGCACCTTCAAGCAAGTCCCAGACCGCATCACGTTCAACGCTCACTAGGCCTTACGACACGGAAAGATTATGATTAAAAAGCTGCTTGGTGCTCTGGCGCTTTCTCTGACTTGCTCGGTCGCTTTTGCGGCGACCAGCAACTACGAGCTCGACACCGCACCCGACCGAATCAACAATATGGCATCGCTGCAAAACGGCGCCAAACTGTTCGTCAACTACTGCCTGAACTGCCACAGTGCATCGGCCATGCGGTATAACCGTCTGACCGACATCGGCCTGACCGAAGAAGAAATCAAAAAGAATCTCCTCTTCACATCAGACAAAGTCGGCGACCTGATGAACATTGCCATGCGCCGCGCCGATGGCGCTGCATGGTTTGGCACCACGCCACCTGACCTGTCCGTCATTGCACGCGCCAAGTCAACCAACCTGGGCCCTTCAGGTGTCGACTACGTCTACACCTTCCTGCGCACGTTCTACCGCGACACATCCAAAATGTCCGGCTGGAACAACGCAGTCTTCCCCAGCGTGGCCATGCCTAACGTCCTCTGGCAACTGCAAGGTCCGGTAACGCACACCAGCACACTGACTCACCCCGTCGACAAAGACGGTAAGGTTCAGTGGGAACGTGTCGTCACCACCTACGACGCTCAGGGTTACGGCGAATCGAAAACTGAAGCTGTACAAAACTACCGCGGTTCCGAAAAAACCGAGGCCCGGTTCCAGTACACCAGCAAAGCCCAGCAAACCCAATTCGACAACAACGTTGCCGACTTGGCCAACTTCCTGGGCTGGATGGCCGAACCCGACCAGCTGCTCCGCAAGAAGATCGGTGTTTGGGTCCTGCTGTTCCTGGGGCTCTTCCTGGTCGTCGCATGGCGCCTGAATGCTGCCTACTGGAAGCACGTCAAGTAAGCGCCAGCTGTCGCACTCAAGGTAACGGCACCTAGCCGTTACCCTCCCGGAAAATAGGCGTAAAAGTTCTTACGCCTATTTCCCTTTTCTGAGCAACGTTTTTTCTCGCTCCTGTTTTCTTTCAGAGGATCCCTCGCCATGATGGTGCTCTACTCCGGAACTACCTGCCCTTTTTCCCAACGCTGCCGCTTTGTGCTCTTCGAAAAAGGGATGGACTTCGAAATCCGTGACATCGACCTGTACAACAAGCCTGAAGACATTTCAGTCATGAACCCGTACGGTCAGGTACCCATTCTGGTCGAACGCGACCTGATCCTGTACGAATCCAACATCATCAACGAGTACATCGACGAGCGCTTCCCGCACCCGCAACTCATGCCCGCCGATCCGGTCATGCGCGCGCGCACCCGTCTGTTCCTGTTCAACTTCGAGAAAGAACTCTTCATCCACGTTTCCGTACTTGAAAACCGTGCAGAAACCGACGAGAAGGTCCTCGAAAACGCACGCCAGAACATTCGCGAGCGCCTGTCGCAATTGGCTCCACTGCTCATCAAGAACAAGTTCATGCTGGGCGAAGAGTTCTCGATGCTCGACGTTGCCGTTGCACCTTTACTGTGGCGCCTCGACCACTACGGCATCGAACTGCCCAAAAATGCAGCACCGATCCAGAAATATGCCGAGCGCATTTTCTCGCGCCCGGCCTACATCGAAGCGCTCACCCCGTCTGAAAAAGTCATGCGACGCTAATCGTTATGTCAGAGACCCCGACCAAGCCTTACCTTATTCGCGCGCTTCACGAATGGTGTACCGACAACGGCTACACCCCACACATTGTCGTGACAGTAGATCAAAATACGGTGGTTCCCCGGGCCCACATCCACGACGGGCAAATTACCCTCAATGTGGCCTGGCTGGCTACCAATGGGCTGGTCCTGGGTAATGACTACATCGAATTCCAGGCGCGGTTCGGCGGCGTAAGCGAAGACATCTTCGTGCCGGTCGCCGCCGTTTCAGCCATTTACGCTCGGGAAACCGGCGCGGGCATGGGCTTCGAGGTTGAACCCTCGCTGCCCTACCCCGGGGGCGAATACGCGGCGCCAGCCACTGCCGATCCTTCACCGGCGCAGCTGGCTACCGCCGAAGACCCTCCCCCCGACGACGACCCCAAGCGCCCCCATCTAAAAATTGTCAAATAGCGGAGACTCAATGGACGCCAAGCTTTTAGACGAACTCTATATCCGTCAAACTATCGAACGCTGGGCCGTATGGCGCGATGCAGGCGACTGGGATCGCTTCGAGACCGTGTGGCACCCTGACGGCGTCATGATGGCCACCTGGTTCCAAGGCCACCACAAAGACTTTATCCGGGTTACCCAAGAAGGTTGGAAAAAAGGCGTTAGCATTTTGCACTTCTTAGGCGGTTCGGCGGTCGACATCAATGGCGACCGCGCCATTGCTCAAACCAAAATGACGATCTCGCAACGCGGCGACGTTGAAGGCGTGTTGTGCGATGTCGTCTGCACGGGTCGCTTTTACGACTTCATGGTGCGTCACGAAGGCGAATGGAAGGTATTACACCGCCAGCCTATCTACGAAAAAGACCGCATCGACCCGGTTGACCCAGCGGCTTCGCTATCGCTCGACCACACCGCGCTGGCTACCATGCCTGCAGGGTACCGTCACCTGGCCTACATTCAAACCCGTATTGGCTACAACGTCAAAATGGACATGCCCATGCTGACCGGCCCGGAAGTCGATAACCTTTACCGCCGCGGGGCCAACTGGCTGGCGGGTGGCGACGGGGAATTCCCCAAGTTTTGAGGCACTGATCGAGGCCTTTAGACAACAATCTGGCCCCGATCATCAAACCCGCATCACGCAAGTTGCAACAACACTCGATTTTCGTAGTAGAATAATGGTCTTGCCGGTTTAGCTCAGTTGGTAGAGCAGCGCACTTGTAATGCGAAGGTCAACAGTTCGAATCCGTTAACCGGCACCACGTATTTATGCAGCAATGCTGCAGCAAAAAGGCCCTCAGAAATGAGGGCCTTTTTGCTGGGCGTGATCGGCTAAAAAATGCCTGACCACCGTTTTATGGTGCATTGAAAAACGCTATGCACCACCAGCAGAGGCTTGATTCAAGAAAACGCGCGCTTTCTTGGGTGTTAACAACAACTTGTCACCTTCTTTCAGGTTAAGCGCCCGAAATCGCTCTTCGGTCAGACTGGCCTCGATTAACGGGTCGTAGCCGATCGTCTGCTGGTGCTCCAAGGGCCAAAGCTCCAGACGCGCAACCGGGCCCACCACAATAGCTCGTTGTAGCTCGACCACGATGCCGTTATCGGCGCCGGCTTGCGTGTAGCGTGTCACCTCAAAATCGTGAGGACGTACAAAAGCCATGGCATCTGCATGCTCGGCGTGTTCAAGCTCAGGCGCCGCAATGCGGGCCCCGCCAAGTTGCATCGAACCCTTATGGGTCTGCCCGCGGAAAAGGTTAACATTGCCCAAGAAGCCGTAAACGAACGGGCTAGCGGGGTGATCCCAAACCTCTTGCGGAGACCCTACTTGCTCGATAACGCCCGAGTTCATCAAGACAACGCGGTCTGCAACCTCAAGCGCCTCTTCCTGATCGTGCGTAACAAATATACTGGTCACGTGCAGCTCGTCGTGCAATCGCCGCAGCCAACGCCGCAACTCCTTGCGCACCTTGGCATCAAGCGCGCCAAAAGGCTCGTCAAGAAGCAAGACTTTAGGCTCTACAGCTAGCGCGCGTGCCAACGCTATGCGCTGGCGCTGGCCGCCAGACAGCTGGGTAGGGTAGCGATCGGCAAGCCAGTCAAGCTGCACTAGCTTTAATAAATCGAGCACTTTCTTCTTGATCGCCGATTCGCTTGGGCGCACCGAGCGTGGCTTGACCCGAAGCCCAAAAGCCACGTTCTCAAAGACAGTCATATGCCGGAACAGCGCGTAATGCTGAAACACAAAGCCCACATTACGATCTTTCACGTGCAAATTAGTCGCGTTTTCACCGCCAAACGAAATAGTACCGGCATCGGCAGACTCCAACCCCGCGATAATCCGCAGTAACGTCGTTTTGCCGCACCCCGAAGGGCCAAGCAAGGCCAACAGCTCGCCAGACTCAATGTCCAGATTAACGTCGCGAAGGGCTTGGAACGACCCAAAACGTTTACTTAAGTGACGTATCTCAATACTCATAATCATTCCCGAGGTAATTCGGCCAGCGCCTTCATTTCGCGCTCCATTCGCCAATGCGCAACCGTCTTGATGACAAGGGTTACCAACGCCAGCAAGGCCAACAATGACGCGACTGCGAACGCCGCAACTGACTCATATTCGTTGTAGAGAATTTCAACTTGCAGGGGCATAGTGTTCGTCTGGCCACGAATATGACCTGACACCACAGAGACAGCGCCGAACTCACCCATTGCACGGGCATTACACAGAATGACCCCGTAAATAAGCCCCCATTTGACATTCGGTAGCGTGACGTACCAGAACGTTTGCCAACCCGACGCTCCCAATACGACAGCGGCCTGCTCTTCATCGTTGCCCTGTGCCTGCATCAGCGGAATCAGCTCGCGTGCAATAAAGGGGAACGTCACGAAAATAGTGGCCAAAATAATCCCTGGCACCGCAAAAATGATTTTGATGTCATGCTCGGCTAACCAAGGGCCCAGCCAGCCCTGCGCACCGAAAACCAGCACATAAATCAATCCTGCCACTACCGGCGACACTGAAAAGGGCAGATCCACCAAGGTGATCAAAAACGACTTGCCTTTAAACTCGTATTTCGCGATTGCCCAGGCCGCAGCCACACCAAAAACCAAATTCAGGGGCACCGCGACCATGGCCGTGATTAAAGTGAGTCGAATTGCCGCCCATGCATCTGGATGTGTCACCGCTTGCCAGTATGCTTCCCAGCCTTTGCGCAGCGCTTCTGTAAACACTGCCGCCAACGGCAAAACAAGAAACAACACCATGAAGCCAAGCGCAACAGAGAGCAGTAGCAAACGTACCCATTTGGGCTCGCTAATTGGGCCCGGGATAGCACCCGACATCCTTGAACTCATAATGATGCTCCCAAACGCCTTCTTTTCCAGGCTTGCAAGCCATTGATCAACAGCAGCATAAGAAACGAAATTAGCAACATGACGCATGCCACCGCGGTCGCTCCGGCGTAGTCGTACTGTTCGAGTTTTCCGATAATGATGAGCGGCGTAATTTCAGACACCATCGGGACATTACCCGCAATAAAAATCACGGATCCGTACTCTCCAATGGATCGGGCAAAAGCTAGGGCAAACCCCGTCAGCAACGCGGGCATGACCGTCGGCAAAATAACTTTGAGAAAAGTTTGCAGCCGGTTCGCCCCCAGACAAAACGCAACCTCTTCCAGCTCGCGCTCCATTTCTTCAAGAACCGGTTGAACTGTACGTACGACAAACGGCAAACCAATAAATACAAGCGCAATCACAATCCCTTTAGGGTTGAAAGCCAGCTCAATACCCAATGGCGCCAAATACTGGCCTAACCAACCGTTATTTGCCAAAACTGCCGTTAACGCAATGCCTGCCACTGCGGTAGGCAGCGCAAACGGCAAGTCAACCAGCGCATCAACAATCCGCTTTCCTGGGAAGGAATAACGCACCAGCACCCACGCCACCAAAAAGCCGAACACCATATTGATGGCGGCTGCCAGTAGTGAGGCACCGAACGTCAGTCGATAAGACGCCACAACCCTGGGTGAGCTCACCGCCTCCCAGAATTGAGGCCACGACAATGACAGCGTTTTGAACACCAGAGCGCTCAGCGGAATGAGCACGATCAGGCAAAGGTAAAACAAGGCGTAGCCCAGCGTCAGATTGAAGCCGGGCAGAACACGTTTGAGAGACATCGCTTACTTACCGACGGTGTACAGTTTGTCGAAAAGACCGCCGTCGTTGAAGTGCACTTTCTGGGCTTCGGTCAACGACCCAAAGTACTCTTCAACCGTAAACAGCTTCAATGGCTTGAATGTCTCGGCATGCTTCTGCAAGACGCTTTCCAACCGAGGACGGATACCGTGCTTCGCCGCAATTTCTTGCCCCGAAGGTGTGTACAAGAACTCAAGGTAAGCACGCGCTTGATCCGCCGAGCCTTTTTTTGCAACGGTACGCTCGACCACAGCCACTGGATTCTCGGCGACGATACTCGCCGACGGATGAATGGCTTGAACTTTGCCTTTGCCAAATTCGCGCTCAACAGATACCACTTCTGACTCGAACGTAATCAGCACATCGCCAATATTACGTTGCAGGAAAATGCCGGTTGCATCACGCCCGCCTCGAGCCAGTACGGGCACATTCTTATACAAATCAGCAACGAACTGCTGCGCTTGTTCTGGTGTACCGCCTTTATTCAAGACGCTTCCCCACGCTGCCAGGTAGGCCAAGCGCCCGTTACCTCCGGTTTTGGGATTAACCACGACAACCTGCACCCCAGGCTTGACCAAATCATCCCAATCCTTGATCCCTTTCGGGTTGCCCTCACGGACCAGAAATAACATTGTGGATGTGGTCGGCGCAGCATTGTTCGGGAATTTCTGGCGCCAGTCTTGAGCCACAATACCCTTACTGGCCAAGAAGTCCACATCGGTCGTCGTGTTCATAGTGACCACGTCGGCCTCTAGGCCCTCGGCTACCGCGCGCGCCTGCGCTGAAGAGCCAGCGTGTGACTGCTGGACTTCGATATCTTTACCCGTGGTTTGCTTGTAATGTTCGACAAAAGCAGCGTTGAGATCTTTATAAAACTCTCGCGCAACGTCGTAAGAAACATTCAACAATGTGGTTTCCGCAGCCTGACCCGGGGCTGTAAACATAACAGCGGAAGCTGCGACCACTGCGCTCAAAAATGCCTTCATAAACTTACTCACTATTAATGGTGTGGATACATAGGCATTCTGTCGGTCTTTTCAAATAATCAAAACGACTAATAAAAAATGTATTAATAACCCCTGCTTATTCCTACTGATGACACGCACCAAAAAACAAGGCCCCAAAGGGCCTCGCTTTTTGGTGCTGTAGATGACGTGACGCAGCACTTTGCCAGGTGCCATTCGGTTTGAAAGCCTTACTTTTTGCTGTAAATCTGATCAAACGTTCCACCGTCCACAAAGTGTGTCTGAGTGGCCTGTTCCCAACCACCAAAGGCATCGTCGATAGTGAATAAGGGGATGGCAGGAAACTGCGACAAGTATTTCTTTTGAGCCGCCTCCGAGCGAGGTCGATAGAAGTTCTTTCCGGCAATATCCTGACCGATATCTGTGTACAAGAAGTTCAGATAGGCGGTCGCCACCTCGCGCGTCCCTTTCCGGTCAACATTCTTATCTACGACCGTCACGGGGGGCTCGGCAAGAATGCTGATACTTGGATAAACAATGTCAAATTGCTTACCAAACTCTTTTTCAAGCAAGTAAGCTTCGTTCTCCCACGAAATGAACACATCGCCCTGATTGCGTTGCGAGAACGTGATCGATGCCCCCCTGGCGCCGGTATCGAGCACAGGTACATTTTTGTAAAGCTTCTCGATAAATTTTTGTGCCGCTTCGTCACCGCCATACTTACGTTTGGCAAACTCCCATGCGGCAAGGTAGTTCCAGCGAGCACCACCAGACGTTTTCGGATTCGGAGTAATCACCTTAACGTCCTCACGCACCAGGTCGTCCCAGTCCTTGATGTTCTTTGGATTACCCGCTCGAACCACCAGTACGATGGTTGAGGTATAAGGCGACGAATTTTGCGGCAGGCGCGACTGCCAATTCTTAGGAATGAGTTCGCCGTTCTTATTCAGCGCGTCAATGTCCTGTGCCAGGGCCAATGTGGCCACATCGGCATCAAGCCCGTCAATGATAGATCGCGCCTGCTTGCCCGAGCCGCCGTGCGATTGTTGAATCGTCACTGTTTGACCGGTCTTGTCTTTCCAGTATTTGGCAAAAGCGGCGTTGAATTCGCTATAAAGCTCCCGGGTCGGATCGTAAGAAACATTCAGTAGTGAAACATCCTGAGCCTGAACCTGTGCGGAAAATAAAAACCCAATAGCCGCAGCGACGAGAAAACGACAGCTGTTCTGATACAGAAAAATCATTGGTCCAAGTCCTTAAGTTGATATTAGAGGAACTAATGATCAGTCAAAGGACTCCCCGAAAGAACTACTTATTTTGCGTATCTTTATTACCGTGCATCTTAATACCACTTAGCCAGCTCATTATGTCCCCTGGTTCGGCGCAAAGGTTATGTCGGTAATCTGACCGCGCCGAAAACTTGAAGACTATTTGAGTTATTTACCCCCGCGCGTCCCTAGTGAAATCCCTAGCCACAAATGTCATCACCCCGACAGATGCGGCAGACCCTCCTGTCTAAACTTCCCAAAGAGGACTCGACGCACGATTCCAAACACTGGAGAGACAAGGGCACCCTATGGACATTGATCTAGCCGAACTGGCATCTTTAGTCACGCTACTCAAAGAAGCCGATTTCACAGAGTTTCGTTACGACAAAGGGGACACACATATTGTCGTACGCAGGGGAGTCGTCGGGCGGGACGACATCGAGATACCGCCTGCCCTGCCTTCAGCACCTGCTACACCAGCAACAACAGCCTCACCCGCCGCCAAAGCCGCAGTTGCCCCTACTCATGGCGCAAAGGTAGTAACTGCCCCCATGCTTGGGACATTCTATGTCTCCCCAAAACCGGGGGAGCCCCCGTTTGTCAAACTGGGAGACACTGTCGGCCCAGAGTCGGTAGTGTGCATCATTGAAGTGATGAAACTCATGAACTCGGTCAACGCCGAGTGGAGTGGCACGATTGTGGGCATTCATGCCGAGAACGGGGCTCTTGTAGAGTTTGGTCAACCCTTGTTCAGCATTCAAGAGGCAAACTGATCATGGGCGCCGCAAAACACCGCAAGGTTTTCGTGGCCAACCGCGGCGAGATCGCCCTTCGCATCATCGAGGCCTGCGACCGCCTGGGTATTGAAACCGTACTGGGAGTCTCTGCCTTCGACAAAGACTCTTTACCCGCACAACGTGCCGGCCAAACTGTGGTGCTGGGTCCTTCCCACGCATCCAATAGCTATCTGAATGTCGGCGCTGTCACCCACGCAGCAATCCATACAGGTTGCACTGCGTTGCATCCGGGCTACGGCTTTCTGTCCGAGCGCGTCTCACTCGCCCGGGCCTGCGCCGAAAACAACCTTATTTTTATCGGCCCACGCCCTGAACACCTTGAGGTACTGGGCGATAAGCTCAGCGCCCGTCGGGTTGCAGAAGCGGCCGGCGTTCCCGTTTCGCCGGGAGGGGCCACCACGTCAGGTCAAGAGGCCCTGGACCTCGCAGACCAAATTGGTTACCCCGTATTGGTAAAAGCTGCATTTGGTGGCGGCGGTCGCGGCATGAAATTAGTGCATAACGCCGATGACCTGGTAGCCGCATGGGAGCTTGCCGCCTCAGAGGCTCAGGCCGCTTTCGGCGACGGCACCGTCTTCGTCGAACGATTCATTGCCAATGCCAAGCACATCGAAGTGCAAATTCTGGGTGACCAACACGGCAACCACATCCATCTGGCCGAACGGGAGTGCTCAGTGCAGTATCGGTATCAGAAGATGCTCGAGGAAGCGCCGTGTAACGCCCTGAGCGAATCTGCCCGAAACAAGCTGCACGGTTATGCGCTCAGTCTGGCACGGCAAATCAACTACCAAAGTCTTGGGACAATCGAATTTCTGTACGACGTACAGCGCGACGCCTGGTGCTTTCTCGAGGTCAACCCCAGAGTTCAGGTCGAGCATCCGGTCACGGAGTCTGTGACAGGGATTGACCTGATACGCGAACAGATACTTGTCGCATTCGGTGAACCGCTCTCGCTACGCCAGCAAGATGTACAAATCAGTGGTCATGCCATTGAACTTCGCCTGACCGCACAGGATGCGCATCGCGCGCTGATGCCATCGCCCGGCACACTGACACGTTGGCGGCCGGCTCCTCTGGGCGGCGTAAGGCTGGACACCCACCTCTACGAGAACTACCGTTTCCCACCTCACTACGATGCCTTGATGGCAAAAATCATTGCCTGGGGTCCCGACCGAAACACGGCCCTGGAGCGTCTGACCCTGGCGCTACACCGCCTTGAAATTGAGGGGCCGCGCACCAACCTGGCGCTACTTCAGCGCTTGGTCAATTCACAAACCGTGCTTGAAAACAGCGTGACAACACGCTGGCTCGAAGATGCCCTGCCACAGCTTATGGAAGAGCCCTCATGACAGATGTCCGACTTATCGACGTAAGCCTGCGTGACGGCAATCAAAGTATCTGGGGCGCAGTAGGTGTTAAAACCAGCACCATCGAACGTGTGGCGCCACATATCAATAAAGTGGGCTACTACGCCGCGGAGGCCGCCACCAGCACGATGTTTGCCACCGCCGTACGCTACCATCAAGAAGACCCGTGGGATCGTCTTGATGCCTTGCGCATAGCCGCGCCGGACACCACTTTGGGGTTTTTGACGACCGGCAAACGATTTATCACGTTCTCACGCACGCCCCCAGAGCTTTTCAAGCTGGCCTTCGAGCTGCTGCGTCGTCATGGCGTCACCAGAATGTGGGTCATCGACCCCATGCACGACATGGAAGCCGCCATGTCCACGGCCCGATTGGCAAAAGCCGCCGGGTTCGAAGAGGTAATCGGCGGCTTGTGCTACACCATCAGCCCCGTACATACCGACGCCTACTTCACCGAAAAGATTGCGCAATTCGACAAATGCGACGCCATTGACAGTATCTATATCAAAGACCCCGCAGGGCTGCTTACACCCGATCGCCTGCACTCGTTGGTGCCAAGCCTTCGCAGCGGCCTGAAGCACAAGCGTATTGACGAGTTGCATACCCACTGCAATACAGGCCTGGCACCTCTTACCCTGCTGGCAGGGGCCGACCTCGGCTTACGCTATCTGCATTGCGCACTGCCCCCATTAGCCGAAGGAGCTTCGCACGCCTCTGCACTCCAACTGGTGAATAACCTGAAAGCACGCGGCCATCACGTCAATGTCGATGTCGACGCCATGCAACGCGCCTCCGACGCGCTGCTTCGCGAAGCGCGATTACGCAACCTGCCCGAAGGCAGGCCCCTGTTATACGACGAAGCCTACTACCGTCATACCTTACCCGGCGGCGTGCTCAGCACGACGGCCCGACAACTCAAAGAAATGGGAAAAGGCCATCTGATGCCCGCCGTTGTCGAGGAGGCCCAGCAAGTCAGAGCCGACCTCGGATGGCCAATTGTTGTCACCCCTTTCGCTCAGTACATCGTCACCCAGGCCGCGCTGAACGTGATGGCAGGCGAGCGTTATCAGCGCATCAGTGATGAGGTAGTAGACATGCTCTTAGGTGACTGGGGCCCGATGCCGGGGCTGGTTGATCCCGAACTGCTGAACCGCGTTCACGACTTACCCCGCGCCCGTCAACGTATCGCGCAACCGGAACCTGACCCACCGTCAATCGCAGATCTGCGTCGTCGATTGGGCAGTGAGTTGACCGATGAAGACTTTTTAATGCGCGCTGTCATGCCAACCGAGCAAATGGACGCTATGGTTGCCAAGCGCAACAGCTTGCGACGTGCTCGTGCACATGGTGCCAGCCTGGGGCTACGCGAACTGGCACTGGCCTTAAGCGACCCCCAACGCCCGCTGTCGATTCAAATCTCTCAAGGCGACACCACCCTCACGCTGACCGGGAAACATACCTCGACCTGACGCCAGGAAAACAGAACATGAACGCACCCTCGCCCTTTTCTGACATGCTCTTTGAAAAACGCGAAGAACAGGCCATTTTGACTGACCTTGCCTATGCCAACGGGTGGATGCTCGACGTGGACGGCTGCCTTGTCAAAACCACAAAGGCAGGAGGCGCAGGCGGCCACGCCATCGGCGGCGCTGCGAAACTGCTCGACTGGCTACGCCGCAACGAACGCAAATTTGTCATTTGCACGAATGCATCCCAGCGCACCGTTGCAACCTACGCCAGTCACCTGCGCAGTATCGGACTCGACATTGCAGACCACGAAATGATGACAGCAGCCACTGCTGCAGGTGAAACCATAGCAAGAGCGCATCCCGGCGGACGCATTTTGGTCGTTGGCGATGAGGGGATGCTCGAAGCCATCCGCAGCGCAGGTCTGGAAGTTACGCCTCCGGATGCATCCAACGCTGACGCCGTCGTCGTTGGCGCCGCCGACACGTACAGCTCGGCAAACTTGAACGCAGCCTGCCTGAGCATTGCTGATCATGGTGCACCACTCTACACCTCGGTGTCATCCCCTTGGTTTCACGGCGGCGTCAAACGCAGCATTGCCGTATCGTCCGCGATTGCCCAGGCAATCGCCTCGGTGACAGGTGTCCAACCTATCGTTTGCGGCAAGCCGTCACGCGAGCTAGGCGAAAGCCTGCGCCTGCGCCTAAGCGGTGGCAATAGCCAAATAGTCATCGTGGGCGATGCAGCACCCGCCGAAATGCGCCTGGCACGCGGCATGGGCGCAATGGGCGTCCTGGTGCTCAGTGGCGCGACCCAGGCCGACGAGTTATCCGGCTTACCCGTTGACCAACAGCCGCATTGGGTCGTCCAAGACATCGACGAGCTGGCCGACCAACTGCAAAGAGTTATCCCCTAGTCGTTCCGAAGCTGTTTATTCCCCCCTGATCACGCCAAACACAGAGCGCGACCATCTACTCAGGAGACAAACCATGAATGCACCAACAGATCGCTTCCCTTACCTGCACGAAGCCAAGGCCCCGGCCGGTGCCGAAGGCTGGGAACGCATGTACCCCTATTTTCTGATTTCCCAGCCGGAAGGGCGCGACTTTGAGCAGGAACGATTCTGGTTTGCAGACTCAATGCATTGGTCTCGTGCAGTTCATCCCTTCGACAGCATCGGCGCCGAAGCTGTCTATTATGGTTGCGGTGTCAACGGCGCTCGCAGCATCGTGCTTCCCGCCGCCTTGGGGCTAGACGTGCGCATGGTCAATGGTTTTGTCTACATTTGCCCACAAGCCGTGTCCGACCCGGCAGAAATCCAGCGCCGACTGGCCTTGTTCCAGGAACGAGCAGGCCACTATTACAAAAATTGGGATGCGCTGTACGCAAACTGGAAAGAAAAAATGACTGTCGCAATTGACAGGATGAGGTCCCTGGAGTTCGCGGCGCTGCCAGAAATTGAACCCATTGAGGTCGTGACCGAAGGCCAGGGTCGTTCGGTGTCTTGGGATTTGGTCGAAAACTACCACCGGCTGGTCAACGACTTTTTCCTGGTTTGGCAATATCACTTCGAGATGCTCGGCCTGGGCTACGGCGCGTATCTGGTGTTCTTTGACCTATGTAAAAAGGCCTTCCCCGAAATTCAGGATCAAACCATCGCACGCATGGTGGCGGGTGTCGAGGGGATGGCATTCCGCCCAGATGACGAACTACGTCGACTCGCCAAACTTGCCGTCGAGCTTAAAGTTGACCCGGCGATCAACCCTGATGATACCGCTGATACCGTTCTTGCAAATATTGCGAAACAAGGCAACGGCGCGCAATGGCTTGCGGCTCTGGATGAAATACGCGATCCATGGTTCAACTATTTTGCAGAATACGGTTTCCTGCATGACCAGGAAACCTGGAATGAAAACTTGTCTATCCCTTTCCAGGCCATCGCCCGCTATATCGAGCTCCTTCGTAATGGCGAAGTTATCGATCGTCCGGTCGAAAAGCTTCACGAAGATCGTGACGAAATAGTGGCCGAATATCGAGCATTGCTGGCCCCCGAAGAGGCTAAAGCCTTTGACGAAGCCCTGGCCTTATCCCGCAACGTATTCCCGTACATTGAAGAGCACAACATATACGTCGAGCACTGGAGTCATGCCGTATTCTGGCGGAAAGTACGCGAGCTGGCCAATGTATTTGTCGCCGCCGGCTTTTTCCGCGAGGCCGAAGACTTTTACTTCCTGAACCGATTTGAAATTGATCAAGCCCTGTTCGACATGGTGGAATCGTGGGCCATTGGCGTTCCAGCAAGAGGCGCTCAACACTGGGCCCACGAAATCGATGCGCGACGAAAAATTATGGCGGCGCTTCGTACAAAAACTGCAGCCCCGGCCTATGGCACACCCCCGAACGAAGTAACAGATCCGTTCGCCATCATGAACTATGGCGTTACAACAGAACGCGTGCAGCAATGGCTGGCTCAGACGCGTGGCGGCAACGCGACAGCCCTGCAGGGCATTGCGGCATCGCCGGGGGTTGTCGAAGGGATCGTCCGTGTCATTCGACACGAAAATGAAATCAGCGATCTTCAGCCAGGAGAGATTCTTGTGGCTGCGATTACAGCGCCGTCGTGGGCGTCGGCATTCTCGGTCGTTGCCGGCGTAGTCACCGACATTGGCGGACTGATGAGCCACGCCGCAATTGTTTGCAGGGAATATGGCATGCCCGCCGTCGTCAGCACAGGCTTTGCCACCACCCAACTGAAAACCGGCCAGCGCATTCGTATTGACGGCTATAAAGGCACAGTAGAACAGTTGGCTGCCTGATTGACCCAAAAAAATAGCAACATTGCAGCAAGGAGACAACAGAAATGCAAGACTGGACCCTGACTTTCGAACAACAGAACGCACTGGAACATGCCCAGGTTGGCGGCAAGGGTCATGGGCTGGCGCTCATGGCCCAGGCTGGCATTCCTGTTGCTCCGGGCTTCATCGTAGCTACGTCCGCTCACCGCTATTACCTCGATAAAACCGGCATTGGCACGCAGTTACATCAGGCTTTAAACGGCATCGACAAGGCCTCGCACGAGGCCCGCGAAACCCTTGAGCAAACCGTCATGACATGGTTTGATCAAACACCTATGCCCACCGAACTACGCGAGGCCATCATTCAGGGTTACAAGGACCTGTCCCGGGCACTTCACTTGCCTGACCTCGTCGTCGCTGTAAGATCCAGCGCAACAGCTGAAGACACACAGGGCACGAGCTTTGCAGGAGAATACGAAACATATGTTGGCCTGCATACCTCAGACGATGTCGAGCTTCATGTTCGCCGTTGCTGGGCCAGCGCCTTTTCGGCCAGGGCGCTGGGTTACGCCTGGAAGAACGGCATTGACCCGCTCGGCATCCATATGGCGATTGTTATCCAGAAAGTCGTTAATGCGCGCGCGGCTGGCGTCATGTTCACAGTCAGCCCGACAACCGGCGACAGATCGCGCATTGTGATTGAGGCCAGCCACGGGCTTGGGCTGGGTGTCGTTGGCGGAGACGTCACCCCGGATCGCTTCGTCATCGCCAAAGTAGAAGGTCACGTCATTGATCGAATTCTAGGGGAGAAACATCTGGAATATGGTCCCGACGGCAAGGCAAGGCCCGTCGAAGCAGAGCGACAAGCTGTCTTTTGCCTAAGCGACGCGGAGGCTGTTGCGCTGTCAAAGGTCGGCAAGCGGCTTGAGCGCATGCGGGGCGCACCTCAAGACATTGAGTTCGCCATCGACCGTGAGCTACCAGGCGGTGACAACATTGTCCTGCTCCAATGCCGGCCAGTTACCGTGACTGCGCCCAAAGCCAGCGCTCCAATCGATAAGGCATTGGTTCAACTAACCGCCAGTGTGCTGGCAGCCGCGCGTTAATGACAAAGCCGCTACATCAACAAACGGTTTCGTTAAACCGTGACGAGCTTCTTGCCGGTGCAGATTGGTATATCACACTGTCTGACAGCGCCCAGACACTTGTCAAGCGAGACCTGATCGAGCGCCACGTCAGCTCGGGCGACGCGCTTGGCCACCAAGGCGAAATACAACTTCATTGGTTTGGCGTCATGGATGGTCTGCTCAAATGGTCGGTCAGTGCAATTGACGGGCGATCGGTAACGCTGGGCGGCCAGTCGGTAGGCAGTTGGTTCGGCGAAGGTACATTAGTGCGTGGTAAACCCCGACAATCGGACATCATCGCCTTAAGGCACAGTCGTGTTGCAATGCTCCCGCGCACTACATTTAATTGGCTGAGGCAAAACGAACCTGCATTCAATGAGTTTTTACTGCGCCAAATCAATGAACGAATGCACTGGTTCATGGGCAGCATGGCCGCCCACCGCCTCCTGGATGCAGAACACTTGGTAGTTCGCGCACTATGGGGCCTGGTCCATCCACTGTTAAATCCCCTAGGGCTGCGTCACCTGTTGATTTCCCAAGAAGAACTCGCCAACCTGGCAATGGTGTCCAGACAGCGCTGCAATATGACGCTTGTCACACTAAAACGCGAAGGCCTGATCGAGTTAGGTTACGGTGCCATATCAATCCGCGACGTCGATGCGCTCGCTGCCCGCATCAGATAAGCCTGGGCATCTACCTGTCTGCCATCTGCACCGTAGGTGACTGCGACAATCCAACTCAAACAAAAACGCCAGCCCAAAAAGCTGGCGTTTTTGCGTTACGGCCGCAGGCGCAATTACTGGCTAAGTTCCACCAAGCGCTCTTGCAGCTTGGGGTCGGCTTGCGCGGCCTGGTTAATCGCCAGGAATTTCTCGACGGTTAGCCCTTCGTCTTGTACGGCCCCCATCATTTTCTCATCGGCCTCTTTAACCACGGCTTCACGCTCGTCGGACGATGACGTCGCCTGAACCTTGGGTGCATATTCTTGGGTTAGCACCGACACCTTTTCGGCCGCCGCTACAAACTTTTGCAAATCGGTTTGCGAATAGCTTGTCGTTGGTCCGGCGGGCGGGGTTGCCGACTGCGCCGAAGCGGCCAGCGGCGCTAACGCCAGCGCGGAAGAGATTGCGGTAATAGACAGGAATTGAGTGACTTTACGATGCATCCGTTCTCCTCGGAGTTGATAAAGCAACGCGCTTGCACACGTTAAGGTCACCCTAACACGCACCATAAAGCCATCACAACCCAATGTCGCAATACTTCGCCTAACGTAACATCGCCACACATTTCCGATGCCGGCCTGTGCGTAATACACTGCAGGACATAACGGCAAACCCGACACGCTTTAGCGCAAAACAATAACGGGCAAGCCCAGGCACTACATACAAACACAGTCATAACGTGCCTCAGGAGACAACTTTGGACCGATACCTGTCTATCGAAGCTTTTGTCACGGCTGCAGAAACGCAAAACTTCTCAGAAGCCGCGCGCCGGTTAAGTGTGTCGAAGTCTGTTGTTACCACGCGTATACAGCAGCTAGAAAACTACGTCGGTGCCCCTCTGTTTCACCGCAACACCCGCAACATCCAGTTATCAGAAGTCGGTGAGGCATTTTTAACCGAGTGCGCCGACCTGCTGGCGCGAACAACAGACCTCGTAGACCAGATGCGACAAGCCAAGGCGACCATTACCGGACGGCTGCGCGTGCATGCCTTGCCAGGGCTTGTGCTTGGACATCTGGCCACTTATCTGCGCGAATTCCAGGATCTGTACCCGGGCGTAGAGCTCGACCTCAGCGTTAACGACACGGTCGTCGACCCCGTCAAAGCGGGCGTCGACTGCACATTGCAGATCTTCAAACCCGCATCAAATGAACTGATCGGTCGCCCTCTTTTCCCGGTCAGGCGCGTGTTCTGCGCCTCGCCTGAGTATCTCGAGAAACACGGCACGCCGAAAGGGCCGCGAAATTTGTACGAACACCGCCTGGGCTTGTATTCAAATTATCCGACCCGCGACCGCTGGCTTTTTTACGGCAAACGCGAAACAGTGTCGATGGATTTGCGCCCTGCACTGCGGACCAACAGCGTGCACCTGCTTGAAGAATATGCAGCCGCACACGCGGGCATTGTCTGCATCCCGACGTTGGTTGCGTCGGCCCCCATTATGTCCGGCCGCCTCACGCCCATACTCACCGACTGGCAACTGACCTCGTTCTGGCTATGGGTCGTCTACCCGCATACCCACCGGGGCGGGCTTAAGTTGAAGCTGTTCATCGAACACATTTTGTCTCGCTTTTCGACCGAACCGCCGTGGGACGAAGACCTGATCCGAGGCGGCTTCGTTTCACAAAGTCTTATAGAGTAAACGCAAGACTGCGCCCACTGGAACAGGGCCGTTTTGGCTATGATTGTTTGCATATTGCAAACAGTCTTGTCGCCCATTTGTGCTTTCAGTATCAACAACTTACGCCTAGACTTTTCAAACAACGTCTAAAAATAAGTTGCCCAATCACAAACAATTGTGGAGACAAACATGCAATACACGACAAAGTTCGGATCGCTGGAGCATTACGAAAAAGGGGGCGTGCAAGTCATCAACGACAACGCAAAAAACTACGCATTTTCTAACTGCTTCGAAATCGCCAACACATCAAAACCCTACGAAAAGGTAGTGTTTGGCGTCAACCAGATTTACGTCCTTGAAACCCTGAGAGCCGAAGGCACTTCACCCTGGTATACCTGCGCGCACGACGAGTTTGCCCTGTGCATGGACAAAGACGTCGAAGTTCACCTTATCAAGCTCGATCCATCACAGCACGTCAAAGACACTGAAAAGAATGGCTCGGTCCTGGTCGAAGGAGACCCAAAAGGGCCAAAAATGGGCTGGATTCATCTACGCCGCGGTCATCAAGCCATGTTGCCGGCCAACACCGCCTATCAGTTCCGGGCGGCACAACCTTCGGTCATCGTCCTGCAAACCTGCATGGGAGACCTTTCGGTTCAAAAGTGGGCAGACATCTGCCAAGCCGCTTAAGCCCAACAGGAGACATCTTCATGGACACCGCTACCAAATTTGACGCCATCGCCACTGAGCCCCACCCCGTCTACGGCTACAAGGCCTATTCACTGGGCGATTTCTCGTTCGAACGTGACGAGTACTTTGCGCACATCAAATGGACAACCGTTCAAGGCAAGCCAATGTCTCATACCATCGACATCGGCAACTTCCTGCGCGCCCTGATGCGTGATGTCGGCTGGGGGTTCTTCTACGGTTGGGTAAACTTCGACAACGTTTTCGGCACAACCAACCACTACACCACTGTTGACGTCTTTGCCGGCACCTACAACAAAGACTTTAAAGACGCCAACGCCGACCTGCTGCAAAACTTTCCGTCCGAGCAAGTACGCGTCACATTTGTCGACATGCTCGAAGACTGGACCAATACGGGCTTTGACCCATATGCCGCCCCCCAGGAAACGGGGTCGCCATACGGGCGCAAAAACGGCAATAACCTCAAAGCCGTCCGTCGTGTACGACAACTGGCTGACCGTTGCGTGGGCCTTAAGGGCGACCTGGCCATGCGTACCGACGAAAACGGCTACCCGGTCAATCGCGGATTTGCCGACGTCCCCCAAGATGCGCCCGAACTGCATCCAGAGCCAGGCTTCGAGAACGAAGTTCACGCCTTTAACTTGTTTGCGTATCTGTCGCGCTCCGACGTTACTTGGAACCCTTCATTCACGACTGTCGTCAAGCACAGTTATATGTGCCCCACCACCGAAGAGCATATCTTGCCTGTTGTGCACGGCAACGATCGCGTCGAATGGTTCTTTCAGATGTCCGATGAAATTTCGTGGGTGTGCGCCGACAAGAACACTGCAGAACCTCGGGCTCGCGTCATCATGAAAGCCGGTGACATGGCAGCCATGCCCGCCGACTGCCGACACCAGGGTTTCTCGCCGAAGCGCTCCATGCTGCTGGTTTGGGAGAACGGCTCACCCCAGGTGGTGTACGACATCCAGGAAGGCCGCGCCCCGGTCAACCCGGTTTCATTCTGACGCCAACGCCCCTTCGTTTTTTTAAGGCCCGCCGCATCACGTAACGGCGGCGGGCAATTTCGCCCTTCGCCTACGTCCCGGAGACAGGATGAACACACAGCTTTTCATCAATGGCCGTTTTTGCCCCGCCGCCGACGGCGCGACTCTGGCTACCTTGAACCCCCATGACAACAGCGTCATTGCTGACGTTTCAATGGCAGGGCCAGCCGATATTGAACTGGCCATTAAGGCGGCAAAAGCAACACTGCCCGCCTGGTCGCGCATGGCCGCCATGGACCGCGGTCGCCTGTTATTAAAGTTGGCAGATGCCATCGAAGCCAACGCCGACGAGCTTGCCCGCCTTGAGTCTATCGACACAGGCCACCCATTGCGCGACACGAAATTCCTCGATGTACCCAGAACCGCAGTTACCTTCCGGTACTTTGGCGGCATGGCCGACAAATTTGAAGGCAGCGTCATCCCGGTCGAAGAGGGGTTTCTGAACTACATGCTGCGCGAGCCGGTGGGTATTGTGGGTCAGGTCGTCCCCTGGAACTTCCCGCTTATGTTTACTAGCTGGAAAATGGCGCCTGCCCTGGCCGCGGGTAACTGCATCGTCATGAAGCCCGCCGAACTGACGCCTCTATCAACGCTGCGCATCGCCGAACTGATGGCTGAAGTTGGCTTTCCGGACGGCGTGGTAAACATTCTGCCCGGATTGGGGCAAGTTGCCGGCCAATATATTGCCGAGCACAACGACATTGCAAAAATTGCCTTTACCGGATCTACCGAAACAGGCAAGCGCATCGTACGCGCCTCGGCCGACAACCTCAAAAAAGTTCAGCTCGAACTGGGCGGAAAAGGCGCCAACATTGTTTTTGGCGACGCCAATTTACAGGCCGCCATCAATGGGGCGGCGTTTGCCATCTTTCATAACCAGGGCCAGGCCTGCATTGCAGGGTCTCGTCTGATACTGCATAAATCCATCGCAGACGAATTCCTCAAAAAATTCATTGCGCTGGCTGCCTCTATCAAAATCGGCAACCCCCTCGACATGTCGACCGAAATGGGGCCGGTAACCTCGTTACATCATCGCGACCGCGTTTTGTCTTATGTCGACATAGCGCGCGAACAAGGCGGCGAAGTATTGCTGGGTGGCAAGGTGCCGTCTGACCCAAGCCTTGCGGCAGGCTGCTATATCGAACCCACCATCGTTCGCGCCAAGCCTACCGACCGCGTTAGCCAGGAAGAGGTCTTCGGGCCCTTCGTGTCGGTAACAACATTCGAAACTGACGAAGAAGCACTGGCCATTGCCAACGGGACCGAATACGGCCTGGGTGGCGGGCTCTGGACCAACAACCTGCAACGCGCCCATCAGTTTGCCGGCAAGATGCGTTCGGGCATGGTCTGGATCAATTGCTACAAACGCGTTAACCCAGGATCACCCTTTGGCGGCTTTGGAAAATCGGGCTACGGGCGAGAAATGGGCTTCGAAGTAATGCGCGAATACACCCAGGTCAAATCCGTCTGGGTCAATGTCGACGCCAACCTTAAACCCTTTTACCCGCGCTAAGCACCTCTTCAAGCAGCACACAGGCCACATCAGCAAATAGAACTCGCAGTTTCATGTTGCATTAAAAGAAGCGCCACAGGCGCAAACACCCAGGAGGAGTCTCATGAACCGCTTCAATCTGTCACGCCGTCGTGTTCTTCAAGGTATAGGTGCAGCCACTGCACTCACCGTTTTCCCCGCATTTGCCGCCAACCGCGAAATCCGTATCGGCTATGTTTCCCCTCAAACCGGCCCACTGGCGGCTTTCGGTGAGGCCGACAAGTGGGTCATTGCCAGCCTCGAAAAACGCTTTAACGAAGGCGTTACCCTTGAGGGCAAAAAAATGCCCATCAAGATCCTACTCAAAGACAGCCAGTCGTCACCCAACCGGGCCGGCGAGGTTGCCAACGACCTTATTCTGCAAGACGACATCGACCTAATGCTGGTGTCATCGACACCGGAAACCGTCAACCCGGTTTCTGACGCCTGCGAACTTAACGAGGTGCCCTGTATTTCAACCGTTGCTCCCTGGCAACCGTGGTTCTTTGGTCGCGGCGGAAAGCCTGACACTGGCTTCGAATGGACGTACCACATGTTCTGGGGGCTTGAGGACGTTATTGGCAACTTCCTGAATGGCTGGAACTCGGTGCAGACCAACAAAAAAGTGGGCGGTCTGTTCCCTAACGACGGCGACGGCAACGCGTGGGGCGACCCCGAGCTGGGCTTTCCCAAGCCGCTTGCAGCGCAGGGCTACACCCTTACCGACCCGGGCCGCTTCCAGAACATGAACCAGGACTTTTCCGCACAAATCGCCGCATTCAAGCAAGGCCAAGTCGAAATTGTGACTGGTGTCGTCATCCCGCCAGACGCCAAAACATTCTTGACGCAAGCCCGTCAGCAAGGCTTTAACCCGAAAGTCGTCACGTTGGGCAAGGCTTTGCTTTTCCCTGGCGCCATCGAGGCATTGGGCGACCTAGGGGCAGGGCTGACGACCGAAGTGTGGTGGTCGCCATGGCACCCGTTCAGCTCATCGCTGACAGGACAAAACGCCCAGGCCGTGTGCGCGGCATACGAAACGCAAGCACAGCGCCAATGGACGCAACCCATAGGCTTTGCCCATGCCCTTTTCGAGGTTGCCATCAACGCACTCTCGCGCGCCAAATCTACCGAAAAGGCCGCCATTCGCGACGCTGTGGCTGCTACTCAGCTCGACACTATCGTGGGGCCGGTGAAATGGGGTGGTCAAGGCCCGTTCAAGAATGTCTCGAAGACACCGCTGGTGTTCGGGCAATGGAACCCCGGCCAAAAGTACAAATACGAACTCAGCATTGTCAATAACCAGGCCAACCCGCAAATCCCGGTAAACGGCGAGATGAAACTCATTGGTTAACACGTTCAACTCTACATGGGCCGCTCGAAACGGGCGGCCCTCCTGCTCATGACCATGCTTCTTGCACTGAACGATGTTCATAAAAGCTTCGGCGCCCTCAAGGTTACCGACGGCATCAGCCTGGCCGTCAACCAAGGCGAAACGCTAGGCATTCTTGGCCCCAACGGCGCCGGCAAAACCACACTCTTCAACCTGATATCGGGCGATATCCAACCCGACCAGGGATCCATCACGTTCGGTGGCGCCGACATCTCGGGCCTGCCGGCCCACAAACGTTGTCGCCTGGGTGTGGGCCGTTCTTATCAGGTGCCGCAACCCTATTCGGGCCTTACCGTATTTGAAAACTGCCTCGTTGCCGCAACGGCCGGGGCGCAACTGCCCGAAGAAGAGGCTTACGTGGTTTGTCACGACGTTTTGCAGTCGACCGGCTTGCTGAACAAAGCCAACCAACTCGCCGGCAGTCTTACATTGCTTAACCGCAAGCGGCTCGAACTGGCGCGCGCGCTCTGCACACGCCCCAAGCTGCTGCTGCTCGACGAAATTGCCGGCGGCCTGACCGAGCACGAGGCCAAAGCCCTGGTCGACGAAATCAAAGCGATCAAAGCGCGGGGCGTCACCATGATCTGGATTGAGCATGTTGTGCATGCCTTGCTGGCCGTCGCTGACCGACTCTTCGTCCTTAACTTTGGCGCCCGACTGGCAGAAGGAGCCCCAACGGACGTGATGAACGACCCTGAGGTCAAGCGTGTTTATATGGGGCTGGACGCATGACCGTACTCCTGCAAACCCAGGCGCTTGACGCCTTCTACGGTGACTTCCAGGCCTTGTTCGGAATCGATTTCGAAATTCGGCAAGGCGAAACCGTCGCCGTCATCGGGGCGAATGGCGCCGGCAAATCAACATTTCTTAAAACAATTACCGGGCTGATCAAAGGCCCGCCAGACGCCATACGCTTTCGGGACAAAGGCATTGGTGGCATTGCGCCGGGGAAAATCGTGTCTATGGGCGTTGCCATGGTCCCTGAAGGCCGGCGACTTTTCCCAAGCCTGAGCGTCGAAGAGAACCTGCTCATGGGCGGCTACACGCGCCGCCCCGGCCGCTGGACTCTGGAAACCATCTACGAACTGTTTCCGATTTTGCGCGAACGACGCCACAACCCGGGCACCGCGTTATCTGGCGGCCAACAGCAAATGGTTGCCATAGGGCGTGCCCTGATGAGCAACCCCGCCCTGTTGATTTGCGACGAAATATCTTTGGGTCTGGCACCGATCATCGTCAAAGAGATTTACAGCACGCTTGAACAAATCAGGGAAGACGGATTAAGCATTATCGTGGTCGAACAAGATGTCTCGACCGCACGCCAGGTATCGAACCGGCTTTACTGCTTCCAGGAGGGCAGGGTGTCGTTGCAGGGCGCTTCCAGCGCGCTCAGTCTTGATGAGATATCTAAAGCCTATTTCGGCATTTGAAGGAGTACCCGTTAATGCTCAGTTGGATATCTACGGTTCTACAGGGCCTGATGCTTGGCGGACTTTATGCATTGTTTGCCATGGGGCTGTCTTTAATGTTCGGCGTCATGCGCCTGACCAATATTGCACACGGTGACTTTATTATTCTTGCCGCCTTTGCCGCGTTTGCCCTGCTGGCATCTTCCGGCATGCATGAAGCAGGCCCGGCACTGATCAGTATGGCCATCCTGTTGCCAGCGGCATTTATCGTCGGCTACGGCATGCAACGTCTCATGCTTAACGGCACGCTGGGCAAAGACCCGTTGCCATCCCTGGTCGTTACCTTCGGCTTATCCATCGTTATCCAGAACGCTTTAGTCGAAGTCTTCAGTGCCGACCCTCGGTCCATCGGAAGTGGCGGCTTCAACACGTCAAGCCTGAGTCTGGGCGGCGACCTGGCCGTTGGCGCCTTACCACTCACTATCTTCCTGATCGCCGTCCTTATGGCCTTTCTCATGCAATGGCTATTTAACCGCACTGCTATCGGGCGGGCTTTTCGGGCCACCTCCGACGATAAAGATGCCGCCGAACTCATGGGCCTGGATCACCGACACATTTACGGACTGGCAACCGCTACAGCATTTGTGCTGATCGCGGTGGCCGGCGTGCTGCAAGGCATGCGAACGACCGTGTCGCCATCCGATGGGCCGGCATTACTGATCTTCGCTTTCGAGGCGGTGATCATTGGCGGCATGGGGTCGTTCTGGGGCACTTTTGCCGGCGCACTGATTCTGGGTGTGACGCAAAGCCTTGCTTTTCGCATCGACCCCGGTTGGGGGATCTGGGCCGGCCATGTTGTGTTTCTGATTATGTTGCTGGTTCGCCCAGAAGGGCTCTTCCCTAAAACACGCTAAGCATCAAGCACGAGTTTCTTCCCCATGCAAAATACTCAAATGCCCTTGTTCACCATCGAGCGCAAAACAAAAGCCAGCCAGGTGGGTATGGTGGTTGCCATCGTATTGGCTATTGGCGCGGCCACGATGCCGTGGTGGGCAGGCTCAAGCTGGTTGCGTGAATTCAACCAGATTGCCTGCTACTTTATTTTTGCCAGCATGTGGAACCTGTTGGCCGGTTACGGTGGCATGGTTTCAATCGGCCAACAAGCCTTCCTGGGGTTCAGCGGCTACCTGATGATCATCATGGCTAATTCGTTAGGGGTGAACCCCTTTGTGGCCGTGCCCATTGCCGCCCTGATGTCTGCCGTCATTGCTCTGCCGCTTTCAAAACTGGCCTTCCGTCTGCAAGGCGGATACTTCGCCATTGGCACCTGGGTCATTGCAGAAGTCTTCCGATTAACATTTGCCAATATTTCCTCTATTGGCGGCGGCTCGGGCATGAGCCTGACGGCACTGCGCGGTATCCCGCGTGCAACACGAGAATCCGTGACCTTCTGGATGACCCTTGCTGCCGTGGTCGCCACTATAGGGCTGACGTACTGGTTCTTGCGCAGTCGCCAAGGGCTGGCCTTACTGGCTATACGCGACTCCGAAACGGCCAGTGAGTCTCAGGGTATCGATGTCAAATCGACCAAGCTTCTGGTGTATGTCGTTGCCGCCTTTGGCGCTGGGCTGGCTGGCGCGCTTTATTTCCTGGGCAACCTGCGCATCTCACCCGATGCAGCGTTTTCGGTCAACTGGACGGCATTTGCAATTTTCATGATCATGATCGGCGGCCTGGGCACCATTGAAGGCCCAATCTTAGGCGCCATCATCTTTTGGGCCCTAAACCGTTATTTTGCGGACTATGGCACATGGTATTTGGTGGGATTGGGACTATTGGCCATTGCGGTCACCGTTGTCTTCAAACAAGGGCTCTGGGGGTATATCCAGCAGCGTTACGACATTCGACTGTTTCCGGTGCAGCGCAGGCTGATATTGCGTAAATAAGCACTTAACCTGCCACCCCGGGCACCACCAGCCTCACCCCCAGCCCGCCCAGGTCCGACGCATAAGCATCAACAGTACCGCCATAGGCTGTAGCCATATCGCGCACTATCGACAACCCAAGGCCGCTGCCTGGGACACGCTCATCCAGGCGAACACCGCGCTCGAACGCAGCTTCGCGCCGGGCCTCGGGCAAGCCTGGTCCGTCGTCTTCCACGCACAGCACCAGCATCGTATCAGCGCCTTGCGGCATAAGCCGCGCCATGACGCGGATATTGCGACTGGCCCATTTGCAAGCGTTATCCATGATGTTGCCCAACATCTCTTGCAAATCTTGCGACTCACCACGAAACGCAACACCGGGCGCAATGTCATCAAGACTAATTTGCAAGCCGCGTTCGGCGTAAAGCTTGGACAGCACCCGCACCAAGCCGTGCACCACCGGTGATACCTCGGTACGCAGGCCGGGCGTACGTACCGCGGCCGCTGCGCGTGCACGCGCCAGGTGATGATCGACATGACGGCGCGCAACCCCCACCTGCTCGGCAACCAGGCGACCAAACTCGGAAGACTCTTGTGCCGATGCATTGGCCAGCACCGACAGTGGTGTTTTAAGCGCATGCGCGAGGTTGCCTGCCTGTGTACGTGCACGCTGCACAATCTGA
Source organism: Pusillimonas sp. NJUB218 (assembly GCF_003788685.1). NCBI lineage: Bacteria > Pseudomonadati > Pseudomonadota > Betaproteobacteria > Burkholderiales > Alcaligenaceae > Pusillimonas > Pusillimonas sp. NJUB218. Next base: position 188,945 of record NZ_NQMK01000003.1, on the reverse strand, counting down.
TGGTTGTTTTGCAACACCTGGTTAAAGCTATCGACGAGCGGTTGCACCTCGGAGGGGAAATCCCCATCGATTTGCGTTTTAGCACCATCGCGCACAGCACGAAGACGACCACGCAACATCGCCAACGGGCGCAAGCCCACCACAACCTGCATGACTGCGGCCATGGCCAAACCTAAGGCCAGCAAGCCCAACGACACAGCAAGCATGATCCGAAACTGCCGAAGCGGGCGATCGAGCACTGCCTGATCAACGGCCACAATCAACCGATACCGGGCGTCGCCTTCCGGCGGCGCAACGACGCGGATCAGGGCGAGCATGTCGCCCATATCAGCGCCGCCATCAAACGCCGCCAGGCCGCTGGACGGGTCGATCGACAGGCGTGCCGGCACATGCAGGGTTTGATCCCAAAGCGAACGGGAGTGGAAAACTGCAATGTCTGACGGCAAGACAGACGCCGCTGACGACCGAGCCGAAGCCAATCGATCGACCTGCCAGTACAAGCCCGATAAAGGTTGCAGCAAACGCGGGTCGGTAGGCTCGAAAGTCAGTGTGGCATCACCCTGCTCATTCGCCGACAAGCCCGCAACCAACTGATTCATGTGAACAGTGAGCTCGGACGCCAATTGGCGCGCTGCATGCTGACGAAACAGGTCGGACAGCACCCAGCCCGCCACAAGCACCGAAACCATTACCCAGACCAGGGTGCCCACCAGCAAGCGGGTACGCAATGAGTGGCGCAAGCCACGCAGCACCTGACGCATCAGGCCGCATCCCGCATTCGATAGCCTAATCCACGAACCGTTTCGATCGCACCGTCGGGCAGTTTCTTACGCAATCTACCAATAAAGACGTCAATCGTATTTGAGTCGCGGTCAAAATCTTGCGCGTAAATATGTTCAACCAGCTCTGTGCGAGAAACCACCTGGCCTGCGTGCTGCATCAAAATAGCCAACACCTTGTATTCGTGCGCCGTCAACGTTAAAGGTTGACCATCGACAGTCACGCGCGCTGCGCGAGTGTCCAACGTAATGGCGCCGCAAGTCCAGCGTGCCGTGGCGTGATTGCCACTACGACGAATCAAGGCACGTAAGCGCGCCAGCAGTTCTTCCATATGAAACGGCTTGGTCAGGTAATCGTCGGCCCCGGCATCTATACCACTGACTTTTTCATCCCAGTTACCACGCGCGGTCAGAATAAGCACCGGCATCAAACGCCGGGATGCACGCCACTGACGCAGCACCGTGAGCCCGTCCATGAGTGGCAGCCCAAGGTCAAGCACTACCACGTCGTAGTCCTCGACATCACCCTTGTAGTGAGCGTCGACGCCATCCGCCGCAGTATCCACGACATAACCCGCCCCAAGCAAGGCCTGCTGCAACTGCCCTGATAAAACGGGATCGTCTTCAACCACTAACGCACGCATCAGTCAGCTCCCTTGCGTTCGATACCACGACCTTTTACCCGGATGATTTCACCTGTTTGGGCGTCAACTTTTAATTTAATGATGTTGCCGGCCGACTGCAGTAGTTTGATTTCATACAGGTAGAGGCCGTCATCCTCTTCAAATTCGATTTCGACCGGGTCGCCGGGATACTGGCTTTCGACTTTATCAAGAACCACACGCAGCGGCAGCACTTTGCCAGCAAGCAACGCCTGTCGGGCGCGGTCTTGATCATTGTCGGCACGCCCCACAGAGGGCACTGCTGAAAAAGCCAACAGCCCGCACAGAAATGCAGAAAGCATGGAAATACGCCAGCGACCACGTACCCCGCTTACTGGAAACAAAAAATGCTTTACCTGAAATCTCATGATTGCTTGTCGAAGGGAATGAGCCGGCTACGCGCCCGCCTGCCCTGTGGTTTTAACGCACGAAACATGAACAAAACATGAACGCACTCTTCATGCAACGTTCATGTGCCGACGCGCACAATGCACCCATGCATCTGCAAATACCTCGGATGCAATCCCATTTACAGGAGCTCATCATGCAAAAAACTATTCGCCAATCTGCCTTCATTATCGCACTGAGCAGTGCAGCCCTAGCGGTCAGTGCCATCCCTGCGCACGCCCAAACCGCCCCTACAACGCCGCCTGCGGCCGCCGCTACGGCCAACCCAGGGCAAGCCCAGTGGTTAAACATCGGGCAAATCCACGACAAACTCACGGCGGCCGGCTACACCGACATTCGTGAAATTGAACGTGAACGTGGTGGCTACGAAGCCAAGGCCCTCGACAAAGAAGGCCGTCAGGTGAAACTGTATATCGACCCCCGTAGCGGCGATGTCATCAACCAACGTACGCGCGACAAACGCAACGACGACTAACCTCAGGGCCTCGGCGGCGCTGGACTAATCCGGCGCACGCTATTACGCTATGTCTACCTACAACTTTCGGAGGATAGACATGGGTATCATCACCATGATTGTGGTTGGTTTCATTGTGGGCCTTATCGCCCGCGCCATCATGCCCGGCGACCAAAAACTGGGCATTGTCATGACTATCATCCTGGGTATTGCGGGGTCAATTGTCGCCGGTTATTTAGGCGCGGCATTAGGCTTTTACACCGCAGGCCAGGGCGCCGGCTGGATCGGTTCAATTATCGGCGCCATTATTGTGCTGTTCATTTACGGCATGGTCACTAAAAAAGGCTGAGTCACGCGGGCCTACCCTGACGGTTGTGCCACTGGATGTCGTTTGCGCCAAGTCCAGACGCCAACCTAAACGCTCAACCATCAGGGTCACCAGATACAAACCCAAACCGCTGACCGGGCCACTGCCCGACGCCAGGTCTTGCTTGCCTTGCAAGATATCTTGCGCCACCGGGTTCAACCCCGGCCCCTCATCGCGCACCTCTACAACATCGTTGTGCAAAGCAATGTAAATACGGCGTGCCGTGTGTTGCAAGGCGTTTTGAATCAAATTGCGTAACAACATGCGCACCACGACCGGGTCGGCACAGACTTGCCCGGGACCCGAGGCATTGAATGTCACACGCGAGGCAATCGGGAAGTCAGTTGCTAGGCCTTCGAGCACACCATGAATTTCGGTCGCCAGCGACACGGGCCCGGCAACGTTATCCTCATCATCGCTTTTGCGCGCCAAGGCCAGCAACACACGAACATTAGATTGCATCTCGTCGGCTGCCCGCCTGATGCGCCCCAGTGTCGCCTGGTCGGCGGCACTTAGCCCGCCGCGCTGCTCAAGAATGTCGAGAGCGCCGGTAATAATCGCAATAGGCGTTCTGAGCTCATGACTAGCCAGGGCAAGTAATGACTTCTCGCGCCGAACATACGCCTCCAGCTCGGTCACAAAATCGTTGAACGCCCCTGCAATCGTTTGCAGCTCGGCGTCTTGCCAATGGCCCGGCAATCGGTCGATGGAGGGCCCGACCGGCAAGCGCTGAATTCGCTCGGCCAGTTCGCTCAACGGCTGAACGACACGACGGGCGCCCAGTACAGACAACACGACCACCAGCAGCCCAACCAACACGCCTACAACAAGAATGGCCATTCGAAACAGCCATTCTCGTTCCTCGAAGTGCGTGATGTCTCGGGCGAGGTATAGGGTCCCCCCGGAGACCGTTGAAACGCTGACCAGATAGGTGCGATCGTCACGAGAGATCTCGCCCATAAAACCGAGTGACAACCCTTCGAAAATAGCGGGCAATACGTCAGCGTCGCTGCCAATATGGCCTTGCTCTGCCGGACGGTAAACCCGGGTTATACCGGGCCCTTGGAAGAGCAACGGCCTTGATGCATCAAACCCCTGAGCCAAAAAAAACTCACGCTCTTGCGCAAGCTCAACGCGCAACATGGTGTCTTCCAGGTCTTCATTGACGAGCGTCGTGCTTACAAACATGGCCACTAGCGAGATCAGACCGACCACGGCAATCACCCGGTATATCCGGTACGAAATCGACCTCATGCCTGCGCCTCTTCGGGCGATAACAACCGATAGCCCCGGCCATGCATGGTTTTGATCAAAGTATGGCCGGTGTGGTCTTGCAAGGCCTTGCGCAACGCATACACATGCGTACGCACCGTGTGCCGGTCGACTTCGCGCTCCCCCCATACCGTATCAACAATGCGGTCATACGAAACGAAATCGGGGTAGGCCCGAATCAACATCTCGAAAAGGCGGGCCCCAATGCCCGATAGCGCCAGATCAGAATGCCCCACCAAAGACACCGTCAGGCGCCCGGGGTCAAAGCCAATGCCTGGAATATGAACGACGCTTGTGCGTGACGGTAAACGGCGGCGCCCCAGCGCGTCGACCCGCAGCTTCAACTCTTTCAAATTGAAGGGTTTGACCAAATAGTCATCGGCGCCGGCGCCAAAACCAGCTTCTTTGTCGGGCAACTGATCTTTGGCGGTCATGAAAATAACGGGTGTCTGGCACCCCAGGTCTTCGCGCAACCGCCGGCAAATATCAAAACCCGAAACACCCGGCAGCATGACATCGAGCACAATCACGTCATATGACTGAGTAGCCACCAGGTGCAAAGCCGTCAAACCATCGGGCGCAAAATCCAGCACATAGTGCCGATCGTGGCCAAAATACTCGAACAAGTTCTCGGCCAGGGGCCGGTTGTCTTCAACAATAAGCAACCGCAGGGGCGTATCGTTCATTTGATCAGCGGCTCGGCTTGGCCTACAGAGCTTGGCCCCGAAGCAATCTGGTTGTCAGAATGACTTTGATGATACATGAGGACGAACCGCCGGCTCTCGAGCACGGGCACCGCCCCTACATCGCCCAAGCTCGCCGCGTTTTCTTTCGAGATCGCAAACCACAAGGCCTCGCCAGTGGCCAGCCGGGCCAGCAAGGTGTCTTGAGACACGCGTCGCGCAGTATTGCGAGAATAAAATCGTGCTGAAAACGGCAGGTCATCGACGTAAAGCAAAGGTGTTGATAAATCGCCGTGATGTTGCGCATACGACACCAGATACTTCTCGGTTTTCAGCAGGGATGGATTCATCACCATAACGCTCACAAATACGGCCAGCGCCAGTGGTGCCGCCACCGCGGCATAGGGGGCAAGCCTTACCCAGGTGGCGGGCTGCTGCCGATACAAACATACCAACCCCCAAGCCAGTAATACACTAAATCCGCCCAGCGCCGGCAACAGATATGTCCACAGGATATTGCCCGAGAAGGTGAAAAACAAGGGTGTAAATAAGGCCCAGCCCAGAAAATAAAGGGTCCGACGGTCGCGACAACCCGCGAAAAGTGCAGCACGCCCACGCGCTGACACTGACACCCACAGCAGCAAGGCCAGGGCCAAAATACCCCAAGGAAAAGACGCCTGCAGCCAATACACCCAAATAGTGCCGCGTGGAGCGCGGTGTGCGGTGCCATACAAATCGCCTGCCCAGCCAGGATCCAGAAACCGGCGCACATGTTCGCCAACCAGAAAATAATCCAGGAACCCGGGGGTTTTAAGCTCGGCCAGCACATACCATGGCACGACCAACACCAACACCAGCGCGGTGCCTGTCTTCCACGGCAACGATTTCAACGAGGTCCGAAAAGATCGATCGAACAAAAATGCAGGTGCCACTGCCCCGCCGACCAAAACCACAGCCAGCGGCCCTTTGGCCAACAAGCCAACGGCAAGCCCGATAAAAAACGCATAGCGCCAGAACACTCCGGAAGCGCGCGACGCCATTAATGCCCCCGTCATGCACAGCACCGTGCCTAAAGCCAGAAAAGGGTCGGTCAGCACGGCGCCCGAAGCAATAAACACCAGCGCGCAAGAAGCGTAAATCAGCACGACCAGGCGCGCCGTCGATATGTCGTAGACCTGACGAACGCAAGAATACAAGGCGCCCAGCGCCGCCAACGTTACCAGCCACGAGGGAAACCGCGCGGCAAAGTCCGTCACACCAAATACGCGAAAGGATGCGGCCTGCGCCCAAAATGAAAGAGGCGGTTTACCCCAGAATGGCGTCCCAGGTTCGAACCAGGGCGTGATCCAGTCACCTGACTCGGCCATTAGCCGGGCAATCTCGGCATAGCGTGGCTCGGAAGTATCGGCAAGCGGTAATAGGCTCATCCCGATCAGCGGCAGCATCAACACCGCCAGCAACAATAAGATATAGCGCCGATCAGGCCGCATGACCGCGCTCCTCGAGCGTACGAACCCCGGCAGAGCGACTGGCCTGACGACGCTCGACAACGTCCCTGACAAGATACAGCGGGCGTTGCTTGGCTTCGAAATATGTTTTACCCACGTACTCGCCCAGCAAGCCGACCGACACCAACTGCACGCCGCCAAGCAGCGTCATAACGGCAATCAATGACGGATAGCCTTGCACAACCTCTCCCAACACAAGCGTTTTGGCAATGATCCAGCCCCCGAACAATACGCCGATCAGGGCCGTCAACAAGCCAAGCACCATGGCAATGCGCAACGGAGCCACCGAAAAAGAGGTAATGCCCTCGAAGGCCAGGCGCAGCAACCCAGGGTAATCCCACTTGGTCTGCCCCGCCGCCCGCGGCGCGCGGTCATATAACAATACCGTCGTGGGCAAACCAATCCAGGCAAACAAGCCCTTCATGTAACGATTGCGCTCCGGCAACTGTGCCAAGGCGTCAACAGCTTTACGACTCATCAGGCGAAAGTCGCCTGTGTCTTCAGGAATATCGACCGCACTGACACGGTTGAGCAAACGATAGAACAAATGCGCACTGAATTTCTTGGCGGCTGTTTCGCCAGCCCGCGTACGACGCCTCATGGCAACGACGTCTGCACCGGCTTGCCAGGCCTCGATCATTTGCGGAATGAGCTCGGGCGGGTCTTGCAAATCGGCATCCAGAACAATAACCGCATCGCCTTTGGCGTGGGCTATACCCGCAGTAAGGGCAGCCTCCTTGCCAAAATTGCGACTGAGTCGAACGGCGCGCACATGCGGCACCCGTGCGGCGAGGTCAGCCATATCGATATCGCTGCCGTCACGACTGCCATCGTCAACCAGCACAATCTCATACCGAAGCGGCAACCCCGACAAGACCGCCGTCAGGCGCGCGTGCAACAAGGGAAGTACCGCGCGTTCGTTGTACACAGGCACCACGACCGACAAAAGCGGTTGCGCCGCCGGTTTGAAACGCAGGTGCATTGAAGCATTCATGAGCAGACTCACCGAAATATCAAAAGAGCCCCTACGTTAAGGGCCGGCGCGACAATAAACCGTCAAAGAAAAGTCAAGAAAACGTCAAAATCGGTAATTTCCCGGAACCAGTGACCAGAACGGCCCCAAATGCCGGTGCGAGCCCGTAAATGTGCTTGTTTGCATCAGATGATTGCATTATGCTTCTAAGGCTGAACATAGTGCCGGACAAAATTCTTTGGCGCCGGACCCCGCACCACTCTTATCGCAGGATACCGTCCATGACCAACCCTCATAACGAAGCCACAGAATCCGTCAGCACCGACGAAACTCAAGCCATTCAGGTGTCGTCAACCAGTGTCGACCTCGACCCGGCCAACGCTCAAGCCGAACAAGTCATCAAACGTTACGTCAAATGGGCTGCAGCAGCGGCCATCGTTCCGGTCCCGGTGCTTGATCTGGCCGCCCTGGCTACAGTACAAGTCAAAATGATCAAAGGCATTGCCCAATGCTACGGCGCAACCGCCAACGAAACCTCGCTCAAGCCCATTGTGGCGTCATTACTGGGTACGCTCGGTGCCGCCGGCATCAGCGGCGGGCTGGTAGGCTCGTCTGCCAAAATCGTACCTGTCACAGGCACCATTCTGGGCAGCATCGGTTTTGCCGCCTTTGGCTCGGCAGCCACCTATGCTTTGGGTCGTGTGTTTAGCTCACATTTCGCTTCGGGCGGCACGCTCGAAAACTTCAGTGCCAGCGCCGCCACAAGCCGCCTGAAAGCCGAGTACAAAAAAGCCCGCGCCGAGTAACCCCGTTATGCTGCCGTTTTCCGTCCTGGCCTATGTGTTGCTCTCGTTGCTGGTGGGCTTCATCGGGCGCAACAGCCGTGTGGGGTTTGCGGGTGCGTTCGTACTCTCGCTTCTGCTCACACCGGTTGTCATGGGGTTGGCCTATCTTATCGCCGAACCGCGTAAAACATGACCTTGCCCTTCACATCTTTCGGCACCGTCAATGGCCAAGCCTCCTGATACCCAAAGCACCGGGGAATTCCTTCTAGGGCTGCTGGGCCGCTCAAAAAAAAGGGGCAGCCAAGCCCCTTTTTCTTTGCTGTCGTTCATTAAAGCCGGCACCCAAAATGGTGCCCGCGGGTTCTTGCTGGCCTATGCCATTTTGTCGGCAGCGGCAGGCACCGGTATTTTGGTATTGCTCAATACCGAATCGGAACTGCTGGAGCAGCACGGCTACTCCACGCTAATTGCCGTTTTCTTCATTGTGCTGCTGCTGGTGTACCGATTTTCGCAACGGCTGCTGGTTGCCAAAACCGCCGCCCAAATCGAACAAGCCCTGCATGCAAAACGGCAACGCATTTTGGGCAAAACCCTTAATTTGTCGCTGCGCGATCTCGAGAACCTGGGCGGCAACCGGGTCATCAATGGCATTTCAGCATCATACGAGTCGCTCTCGCAGGCGGTCGTACCGCTAGTCGCCGGCGTCGAGGGGCTGGTCATGCTGGTCTTCATGTATGCCTACTTGCTGGTGTTGTCGCCAGCAGCAGGCCTGCTTACGGCCGTCGTCGCGGGTCTGTCGGTATTGGGTTATCTTGCGCTCAACAAGCACCTGGACAACACCCTTAAAGAAACCGAGGAAGACAGCCAACGGTTTCGCGATTACGCCAACGCGGTAGTACAAGGCAGCAAAGAACTGCGTTTGAACCCCGCCCGACGCGCCGGCCTGGAACAAGACATGGTCGATACCTCTGCCGCGTTAGCGTCCAGCCGCTCAACCAGTGCGCACATCCTGGCCCAGATCCTTACCACCGGCACCTCGGTATCCTATCTTTTGGCCGGTAGTGTCGTTTTTTTATTGCCCTTGCTGGCCGACATCCCCGGCGAAGATATTTCCCGCATTGTCATGGCTGTATTGTTTCTTATTGGGCCGGTCGGCTCATTGGCCAATAGCATCCAGCACTACGCCATTGCCCGCTTTGCCATGGGCAACATTAACCGTTTCGAAAGCCAGATCGACAATTGCCACCCCGCAGCCACAACCGAACATGACGCGGACGCGGGCGAATTCACCGGCCTGACGCTTAAAAATGTCAGCTACGAGCACCGTGTCCCGGAAGGCGCAGGCTCAGGGTTTCAGATCAATGACATCAGTCTCGACGTCAAACCCGGAGAAATCCTGTTTATCACGGGCGGCAATGGCTCCGGCAAAACTACCGTGCTGCGCGTGCTCACAGGGCTTTACCCGCGCGACACCGGCATTATGGCGGCTCAAGGTACCGACATCGCGGCAAACCCGCCACAGTGGTATCGCAATCTATTTGCCGGCGTCTTCGCCGACTACCATGTGTTCACCCGGCCCTATGGGCTCGACGAAACCGGGCGCAACATACTGGCGCAATGGCTTGAGCGCCTGGGCATTAACGACAAAATACAGTGGCCCGCAGACCAGATAGACGCAGATGCGCTGTCTACAGGGCAACGAAAACGCCTGGCGCTCGCGCTGGCCCTTGCCGAGCAACGCCCTGTGCTGGTGCTCGACGAATGGGCAGCCGACCAGGACCCGGCCACGCGCAAAATGTTCTACACGAAAATTCTGCCCGAATTAAAAGCGCAAGGTAAAACCATTATCTGCATTACCCACGACGACAACTACTTTGATTGCGCCGACCGGCGCTTCCATATGTCTGAAGGGAAAATGACCCAGGTAGAAGCCCCATGAATGTAAAGCTCCGACACCTTCTGCGCCGGCTGGCATCGACCCTGATCTTCCTGCTTCTGGTCGTCATTTTTCTCGTTATTGTCTTGTGGGACTCAGTAGTGCAGACCACCCCGGTCGGGCATGCCAGCGTGCTTTGGCATCGTTTTCCCATCGGGGGCCAAAGCTCGGTTGGGCCGCTGCGTGAAGGCATGCACTTCATTCAGCCGTGGGATCGCTTCTACACCTACGACCTGCGCCTGCAAACCAAAGACGAAGACTTCCAGGTCGTGTCCAAAGACGGTTTGCATTTCAATATTTCGCTCACGATTCGGTGGAGAATCATCCGGCATAATCTGGTGATACTTAACCAGACCATGGGCCCTAACTATGTCGACAAGCTACTTGTACCCAAAGTCGGCTGGGCAGCGCGCCGGGTAGTAGCTAATTACTCGGCCGAGGCTCTGTTTACCAGCAAACGCACCGAAGTACAAGAACAACTCTATGAGCTCATCACCGAGGGCTCACCCAAAAACGGCATTGCGGGCGACTCGCCCGACATGCGCGACGACGAAGACGTCGTCGAACTCACCGATGTCCTCATCCGCAATGTAGAGTTGCCGCCGCAGATCAAACGCGCCATCGAAAACAAACTCGAACAGGCCCAGATCGTGGAAGAGTATCGCTTCATTGTCCAGCGGGAAACCCTCGAATCGCAACGTAAAGAAATCGAGGCCGAAGGCATTCGAAAATTTCAGGAAACCATCGCCCCAGCTATATCAGACAGCTACCTGAAGTGGCGCGGCATTGAAGCCAGCCTTGAACTGGCCAAATCACCTAACAGCAAAATCGTGATTTTCGGCAACAGCGAAAGCGGACTACCCGTAATTTTCGATGCTACCGATAAGGGGCAGTCGCCTGTAACGGTCAACACACCGCCGAAGACCGATGCACACCCTGCCAAAGCGGCCTCAGACATCCTCCCCACCAAGGGGGCCGAGCAACCTGCAGGTACGGTGACCACGAGCAATCAGCCAATGTATCCGAACCTTGCCGAAGGCATGCCGCCCACCCCCGAGGCCATGCGCGGCTACAAAGACGACGGCCCCAATCACCGCAACCCTGCCGCCCGATCACGATAACACCCGAGGTCCTCCACATGTCTGCGCCACACGCTTTCGATCGCAACCCGACCGATGCAGATGCAATTGATGTCGCGCAACGACTTAACCAGTTGCCAGGCATCCATCATGTGGTTGGCGAGCAGGTTGTGCTTAACGACGGCCCAAAACACATTTACTGGCTCAGTGGGCCCGCCAGCCTTGACGTTGCACGACACCCACCCGACTGGGTCGGCCCCAATGCGCACCTTGTGGCCACCACACAGACGCCATCGGATACCGAACCCAACGCCTTGCCTCTCTGGACGCCGAGCGCGCTCAGTCAGGCGTGCGAAGCGCTTGTGCAACAAAATGGCACCCAAGACGTTGCCATCACGCTCACCCGACCCATCGGCACCCGCATTTCGTTGGGGCCAATTTATGCCGACAACGCACTCGAAACGCCCGACGAGCACACGCCTGTCCCGTCCGTCATTGGTCAGTCACGTAGCAACCAGCCGGCCATCAGCGACGGCGGGCCGCTTGTCTGGCCCAATGACCTGCCAGCCACCTGTACCGAGGCCATCCAACGCGCCGCGACATCGACCGGCGAGGTTGTCATTTACCTGCCCGACGGCCAGGTCAAACGTATTGGCTACCCCAAACTTTTTCAGCAGGCCCAATGTGTGCTTGCCGGGCTACAACACGCCGGGCTGCAACCCACAGACACGCTGCTGATTGCCAGCAACGATGCCGAAGTGCTCATTACCGGCCTGTGGGCCGCTATTCTGGGTGGCCTGTATGCCAGTGCCATCGAACTGCCCGACGCGCAAGCTGACCACACCGCCTACCAGCGGCTTCAGGCGGTGAGCCAGGTTTTAGACGGCCCCATATTGCTCATCGACGATGCCTCAGCCGCGCAACGCGCACACATTCCGGCATTCAGCGCACAGCGCGTCGTCACCATAAAAGCCCTGTTAAAAACGCAGGCTAGCCAGGCACGTATTTACACTGCCCAACCCGACGACATCGCCCTGATCATCATGACATCCGGCAGCACCGGTGTGCCCAAAGGCGTCATGCAAAGTCATCGTGCGTTGTTAAGCATGGTGGCCGGCGTGCAGCGCCAACGCTGCGCAGCCACGACCAACGACGTGTTCCTGAACTGGATGCCTCGCGATCATATCGGGGGGTTGGCCTTCGTCGTTTTGGGTGCGACCGCACTGTGTGCGAACCAAGTTCATGCCGACATTGGCTACATTCTGGGCAAGCCCGAGCGCTGGCTGGCCTTGGTCGACGCCTGCAGAGTCAGCATCACCTGGTCGCCCAACTTTGTCTACGAACTTCTGGGGCGGGCTGCGCGCGCCACCTCTCGAACATACGATTTAAGCAGCTTGCGGCACATCTTCAACGGCGGCGAGGCCGTCAATGAACTGGCCTTGCTTAAATGTGTGAACGAACTGGCAAGACATGGCATGCGGGCCAGCACGATGGTCCCGACATTCGGTATGTCGGAAACCTGCGCCGCTATCTCTTGCGGGCATTTGGGCAGCACCATCGGGGCCTTCAGCAGCCTCGGGCCGGCAGTTCCCGGCGCAAAAATCCGCGTCGTAGACGACGACAACCAGGCACTTACCGAAGGCGAGATCGGTCAAATCCAGATCTGCTCACCCCAGCTTCTGACACGCTATTTCGGTTTACCCCCCGATAGCGCGCGCGTTAACGGATCGGAATGGTTTGATTGCGGTGATGCAGGTTTTATCGCCGACGGCCAGCTATACCTGACCGGGCGTTTAAAAGACACCCTGAACGTCAGGGGAGTGACCGTCTTTGCTCACGAGCTGGAAAACACGTTGGCAAAAGTTTCCGGCGTCGACCCGACCTGCCTGTCTGTTGTACCAGTCAGGCCGCCAGGGGCGAGCACCGAAGAAATCGCCGTGTTCTTCTCGACCTACCCTGAATCGGGGCTGGACACCCCTCCGGTTGTATCGGCTGTTATCGGGGCCATGCGCGACGCCTTGCGTTTAACACACGCCATATCAGCCGACCATTTTGTACCCTTGAAATCCGCCGATTTTCCGCGGACGCCTATCGGCAAAATCGTAAAGCGTGAGCTACGCGAACAATTCGAAGCCGGTCACTTCAATACCACACTGGCCCGTTTGCAAGCCCTGGCGGCTGCACAACAACATCGCGTTGCACTTCATCGTCAAGTCTGGGCGCCAGTACACGACCACCGCCAAACGCTGCCGGTCACGGCATACGTCATCGTTGCGCCCGACACGGCACAGAACAACCCGCTGCAACATTTGCTGGGCGCCTTTGCCGCCGCCACTCAAAAATTACTCGTTATCGATCTGCGCCCACGGCTACAAGACAGCGCATTGCGCAAAGGGTCGACATACGACCTTCTGCAAGCCTTCGCCCACGCCATACGCGAAGACGATACGCCAGAGGGCAACGGCCCGTGGCACATTCGTATTGTTGCCACCAAAAGTGTTTTTAGCGGGCCAGAAGACGCCATCGACGACGAAGCCGCAACGCTTTCGGGTCTTGTTGGCAGCTTCAACCTTGCCAAAGACCCGGTTATCTGGTCGCTGGTCGACTTGCCCCCTATCGCGCAGGCCGAGACAGCGCTCAGCGCGCCTTCACATTTCGAACCGCTGCTGGCCTGGCGCCAAGGGCAGTTTCTGGCGCCCAGGCTCAATCCAATAACCGAGCTGCCACCCAAGAGACCCCCTTCGGAATCGGAGCTATGGCTGGTCGCCGGGGGGCTGGGCGGCGTCGGTGAACAATGCTGCCTGGCGCTCCAATCGCTGGGAGCAAGCCTGATCGTCACAGGGACAACGCCCGCCACACAACTGTCAGCAGAAAAACAGCAACGGCTTGATCGGCTTAGCCAAGGCGGATGGGTCAGGTACACCCATGTGTCAGACGCCCAGGCACTTAGCAACGAAGTCAACGAGGCCGAGCGCCTGAGCGGTACAGTATTGCAAGGTGCTGTGCATGCCGCCGGCGTCGACCTATCGGGCGACGAACACTGGGACGACGCGCAGTTTCAGACTGGCCTGGATGCCACGACGGGCACGCTAAACGCGCTAAACGCCCTGGCATGCGACAAAGCCAAACTAAAGCTGCTGGTCGTCAGCTCGGTGGCCGGCGTCAACGGGGCGCGCATCAAAAGCTATGCTGCGCAGCAGGCGGCGTTTATCGCCCAGGCACAGGCCGGACGAAGCGCGGGGCCCGCCCCGACAGTCGTGGCTTTTTCTGCTTGGGACGACACCGGTCTAAGCCGGGCACGCACGAACGCAGCACTACTGGCCAACGACGGCTTACTTCCCGTCCAGCCGACAGCCGGGCGCGCCATCATCCAGTGGGCATTATCAGCCCCCGGAGGCGTCATTTGCGCCGGCCTCGACGACCAACACCCTCAAAACGCCTGGCGTACCATCCGCCCGGCAACACCAATGCTCGAACCGTCTGCCTGGGCGCCTCATGCGGGCGCAGTCTGCCTGCCCGACGCTCATGGGGCCGCACGCTGGATGCCTGTTTACAGCACAAAAGGGGCGCCGCGCACCTCCGAAGGTTTGCTTGATCTCGCACGTTTAGGTCAGTCCACACTGCAAACCAAGGCCACCACCAACGACCCGGCAGCGCCGTGTATTGCGAGCTTTATTGCCGCAGCCATCGACATCGGCACACCCAGCGTCGACGACGACTTTTTTCTGGTTGGCGGCGACTCGGTAAAAGCCACCCAATTGGCGGCCCAGCTTTCAGAATGGTTTTTCACCGAAATTCCGGTCGCGGCCATATTCCAGCACCCAACTCCGAACGCATTGGCTCACTACCTGCGCAAGCAAACCACTGACCCCGAACTCTTTGACACCGTCATCGCCCATTTAAGCCAAGTGATAGACGGCATTGAACCGCCGCCCGACGCATTGGCCCCATGAAGCAGCTTTCATCACAAAACCACCAGGCACTGCAGGCCTTGCTGCAAAAAAAAGGCCTGCTTAAACAGCACGACACGCACAACAGGCCAGACGGCGCAACTCCCTGGGCCGCCGCAAGCCCGGTGCAGCGCATGTGGTTGCAGGAGTCTCTGGAAGGTAATGCCCTGGTGAACTGCCTGGGCCTGCATTTAGAATTTCTGGAGCCCTGCACCCTACCGCAATTAAATAAGGCCGTGCAGGCCCTGGTCTTGCGACACGAAACGCTGCGTACGCGGCACGAGCCCCAGAACGGTGTCATTTATGCGCAGGTGATCCCTCCTGCCCAATTCACCTTTGAGTTCGGCCCGCCACTGCTCGCGCCTTCAGCGTCCGAACTGCACGGCCTGATGTCATCGCAAAGCTTGTCTATCAATTTGAATGATAACTGGCGCATTTTTCCAATTATCAAGGGCGAGCAATGTTGCGGCGTGGTGTGGCTGATGCACCATGCCATCTGCGACTGGTTTGGTATTCAAACGCTGGCCAATGAGCTCATACAACACTTGCAGGGCATATCGCCCGCAACGCCAGCCCCCTTGCAACCCCGCGACTTTAGTCCGGCCGCAAGGCCGGCCAAAGCCGCAGAGACACAAGCCTTGCAAGCCTATTGGCGCGAACGGCTGCAAAACGCACCCGCCTATTTCCAGGCGCCGGTCACCTTGTTCAAGCACGACGGCGAAACACCTTACGATGCCTTTCGGGCCACGCTAAGCGCGGAACAAGCCAATCGACTGCGTACCGCCTGCCATCAACTTAAGACTACGCCCTATTTTTTCTTTCTGACGGCACTGACTTATGTGTTGTTGCGCCTGTCACGCCAGACCGAAGTGGTTATTGCGACTACGCTGACCAACAGAAACCGACCGGGCGCCGAACATGTTGTCGGCTGCCTGAGCGACCTGGTGCCCCTGCGCTGCCACCCAGACCCTCACGCGACATTCCCAGACGCCTTGCTCGCCCTACAACAACAGGTTGTACAAGACCTTGCGCACGCAAACCTTGGTTTTGCACACATTGTTGAGACGGTCAAACCCGAGCGCCAGCCGGGCAAACCGCCCTTGGCGCAAATCATGTTCAATGTTCTGCCTCGGCTCGACGTCACCCTGGCCCAGGCATCGCCACTGCCAATGGCGACCCCGCGGACCGACCTTGTCATTGAAATTATTGAGAATGACGGCTTCGACGCGGTCATCGAATGCCGCTCAGGACAGTTTCCTCAGGGCTTCGCCCAAATACTTGTGCAAGCGTGGTCGACCCTGGTGCAGTGGGCCCTTGAGCCTCAAAACCAAACGGCGCCAGTCAGCACTTGCGCACTGTCGACCAAGCAGTACGCCGTCGTCACAGCGTTATCAGACAATGCCGAAGCAACCGTCTTCGATGACTTCATGCAACAGGCGATGGCGAAACCCGGCCAAATCGCACTGATCGATGGCGAACACGCCATCGAAAATGCCGAGCTAGTGCGCCGGATTAATGCACTGGCGATGCGCATTGCCAACCACCCTTCGTTTTACATGGGTTGCAAAGTCGCCCTTTGGCTACCTCGTTCAAGCGACCTGGTCACCGCAGTACTCGCGTGCCTGAAGGTCGGTGGCGTCATGATCTTGCTCGACCCAGCGCACCCCGCAAAGCGACAACAACACATTTTGTCAGTCGCTCGGCCGGCGCTCATTATCGCGCCCCCTGACAACCCGCCCCCAACCGGGGCCAACGTCGCTATCCTTCATCCGGCAATACCCTCTACCACGCCCGAGTCCGGCACCGCGCCGGCGCCAACGACAGACGCTGTACCTACCGCCTTCATCGCCTTTACATCGGGCTCAACCGGCACACCCAAAGGCGTTGTCTGCACGCAAAGCGCACTGCTTAACCGGCTACGCTGGTATCGGCAAACGTTTCCTGCACAGCCTAACGATATCGCCTGCCTGAAAACATCCCCCGGGTTTGTCGACGTATTTGCCGAAATGCTCGGCCCACTATGCGCCGGCATACCCTTGGCTATCGCCTCGGATGACATCGCCACTGACCCTGTTGCTCTGGCTCACCTGATTGATCAGCACCGGGTGACGCGACTGGTAGCCGTACCCACCCTGCTGCAGGCGATGCTGGATCATGTCGATAATATCGACATCCAATTAAGACATTTGCGGCTTTGCACCAGTAGCGGCGAGTCACTACATCCGACGCTCGCAAGCCAGTTGCTCGACCGATTACCTGACTGCCGTCTGATCAATATCTATGGGTCATCCGAAGTCACCGCTGACGCCAGCTGGGCCGAAATTCGACGACCGGTGGGCGCCCGTTGCGATATCGGCGAGCCCTTGCCCGGCATGGCAATGGCCATCGTCGACAGCACTGGGCATGCCGTACCCGACGGTTTCCCCGGAGAACTCGCCATCAGTGGTATCGGCCTTGCAGAAGGCTATCTCGACACCCCCGAACTGACCGAGCAGCGCTTTTGCGCCTTACCGGCCTTCGGCGGGCAGCGCGCCTTTTTAAGCGGCGATTCGGCCATAAAAATACCGCAGGGTCCCACCGTGCTGCTTGGCCGCCAAGACCGTCAGTTCAAACTCGAGGGTGTGCGTATCGACGCACTCGAGATCGAAACCGCCCTGAGTGCGTACCCCGGCATCGATGCTTGCCGTGTCGTACTGGTCGACCCGAACGACCGACCCTGGCTGGCGGCCGCCGTCGTTGGGCGTGCCCCACTTGATCAGGCGCAACTTCGTGCGTGGATGCAAAGCCAATTGCCGCGCGCCGCAATCCCGACACGGTTTATATGGTTGGACACGCTGCCGGCCGGCCCAACCGGTAAAACCGACGATGCACGTATAGCCCAGTTGGCCATCGACAGCCAGGGCTCCGAAAGCGAGGTCACACACGAAGCGCCGCAAGACGACATCGAACGCATGCTTGCCCAGCAATGGTCAAGCGTATTAGGACGCTCAATCGCTCACCGTCACGCCCACTTCTTCGACCAGGGGGGGACCTCTTTAAAAGCCATTATGGCCATGAACACGCTACAGCGTGCGACAGGCGTGACCGCGCAGGCTCGGTGGCTGTTCGAAACCCCTACTCTTTCCGGTATTGCCGAACGCTTGCGCCATCTAGGCGTGCGGCTACAGTCAAGCGCCAAAGCAGCCCCACCCTCAGAAACACCGCCAAAGCCACTGCCCGCGACCCAGCCGCAACGCGCGCCACTCACGTTTAACCAGCAATGGCTGGTTCGAGAATACGTAGCTAACCCGAGCCGTACTGCCTATAACCTTGCGATTGCGCATCGTTTCGACAACGTCCCCGACGTGGCCCTGTTAGTTGGAACCCTACAGAAACTATCTGACCGCCACGCCGCCCTGCGCACTCACCTGGTGCTTGAGCTGGGGCAGTGGTCACAACTGACCCTGCCTCCGGGCACTGTACTACCCGTTACCGTACGTCACGACCCAGCCATGGATGATGAGGCGGCGCGGACGTATCGTGACCAATTGGCGCAGATCCCCTTTTCGCTGCCCGACGAACCCTTGATCCGGGTCGACATTTGCACGGCCGCCAACAATAAAACTTATCTGTTTATGTTGGCCCACCACGCGATGCTAGACGGCTGGTCCAGCGAAAGACTGACACGTGACCTGGCCGAGATATACCTGTCATCGCCGGGGCACAACATACTGCCTGCCAGCGCACCCGCCGGCATTGACGATGTGGCCCGCGAGCAGTCGGCGCTGATGCCGGACATTTCCTCAAAGCTGGGGACCTATCGCGACTACCTGGCCGCAGCCGCCTGCCCGCGCTGTCCACCCGTTGCCCGCGGCGTCAAACGGGGCGGCCCATTGGCGCGACTGGCCGTCGCTCGGCTGTCGGGCTCACACCATGCACCGCCCGCTCAACATGTCACGCCCTTTATCATCGGCCTGTATGCACTCACCGTCGCGCTACAGCAGTTCAACACACAGAACGGCCCGGTGACTATTGGCTTTCCCGAGGCCGGGCGACATCGCCCGGAGTGGGAGAACACCGTCGGCTTTTTAGCGAACACGGTGCTGGGGCGTTTCGATGCGACAGCGCAGGCAACATCGCACGCTCAAACCCTGGACACCATACGTCAGCAGTTTCTGCAGGCGATCGAGTTCCAGGACGTCCCGACTTTCTGGCTTCAGGATCAAGGCTGGAAAGGGCTTGACGATGACGGCGACGACCTGCAAGTCATGATCGTCCCCGAACAAGATTTCGACTGGACATTGGATATTCCCGGACTGGCGGTCGAATGCCTGGGGCAAGCACGCGCCACCCAGGCCCGCGTCGACATTGCACTGATCATCAGGGCCGACGGCGACAACGGCACCACATTCGACATTGAATATGACAGCGGACGGATTCAGGGCACATTTGCCCGAACGTTGGCCGACCTTCTGGGACACTTGCTGAACCAGGCTGCCACGGCAGCGCACTTTGAAAACGGGAACTCGAGCGCGTCGCCCTGGGGTACGGGCATGCGCCATCACCTGGCGCTGTCGGGCATGGCAGATGCCGTACCGGCAACATCGCTACGACTAAACGACCTGATCACGACCCTGGCGCAATCTTGCCCTGACCTGATTCTTGCCAGTGATGACTTAAGTCAGTTGACTGCGGCACAATTGAATACGCAGGCCGATCAAATGGCCGAGGCAATTCGCAAAGCCTACGGCGCACCGGCCGTCGCTGGGCTGTGCGCAACGCGCTCAACCCGATGGCTCACAACGCTCCTGGCCCTCTGGAAATCCGGCGCCACCGTCGTCATTTTCGACCCATTATGGCCAACAGAGCGCATTGATTTCATCGTCAAAGACGCCGGGGTAACGCTGTGGCTGGACGATCCGGCCCTCGACGGCCTCGCCCTCGTCAAAGAAGGCATTGCCGCCCAGCAAAACCCTGCTTTCCCGGACACCGCCAATACGGCAATACCCGCCAACCCGGTCGCCGCAATAGTGTACACATCGGGCTCGACCGGCAAGCCCAAGGGCGTGCCGGTGCGTCACGACGCGCTGATCCGGCTGGGGCAGAGTCTTGCCACCCACTACAAGCTGGCACCGGGCAACCGCATACTGCAAGTCGTAGCGCCTGCATTCGATGTTGCTCTGTCGGACATCGCCATGGCCTGGGCCTGCGGTGCCCATCTGGTGGTATTGCCGCAGCACGATGTCATGCCGGGCAACTCGCTGAACCAGGCGATCGAACGCCATGCCATCACTCATATGCAAGTACCCGCCGCAGTGCTGCATGCCACGCCTGCACAGTCCCACCCTTCGCTGCAGCACGTGATTGTCGGCGGCGAGATTTGCCCGGAACCTACCCTTTTGGCCTGGTCAAAGCAGGGGCAAGTCGACATTGCCTATGGCCCCACCGAAGCTACAGTCACGGCTACCTTGGCCCGCTACCGCCCAGGTTTGCAGCCCGGCGCACTGGGCAAGGCTATTGCCGGCAACCAACTGGCTATCGTCGATGAGGCTGGCCGACCGGTACTGTGCGGCATGCCCGGCGAACTCTTGATTGCCGGCCCCCAGGTTACCGACGGCTATCACGGGCACGCACAGACACTATCCGCAGCATTTAAAACAACTTCGGTTTTCGGCGCCACCTGCCGGGCCTACCGCACCGGTGACCAGGCCTGGATGGATCATGACGGACACGTATGGATATTGGGCCGCAAAGATCGCCAGATCAAAATTCGTGGGCAACGCATTGACCCTGAAGAAATCGAAATCAACCTGCGCGCGCATCCCGGCGTTTCGCAGGCAGCTGTGGGAACGCGCCCCGACAGCCACAACGACAAGCAAATCGTAGCGTGGGTCGTACGACTCACCCAAGACACCACCGACGACGATTTGCGACAGTGGCTACAACAGCGGCTTCCTACCGCCTACCTGCCCGGGCGCTGGATCTTTTTAGACGCCTTGCCACTCAACGCCAACGGCAAAACCGACTGGTCAGCCTTACCGGATCCGACCGCCGATGTGCCGCAAACGCCCGCCAGCGCTGAAGTACTGGCGCTTGAGACAAACGACCCAATAGACTTGGTCACAGAAACCCGCGCCAACACCCCCTCTATCCAGTACGCCTTAGATGACGAAAGTGATATTGGCGATTTTCTGGAAGCGTGCTGGCAAGCGCTGCTTGAGCGTGACGATATCGAACGCGACCGCAGTTTCTTTGACTATGGCGGGCATTCGATGCTGACCGTAAAACTACACGAACGCCTTGAGGCCGCCTTTGGCCTGACCCTGCCCATTGGCGAAATCTTTGGGCACCCCACCATCGACGAAATGGCGGCTTACCTGCACGAGCGGCGTAACGCCACCTACGGAGCTTCATGATGCAGTCGCTGCCCGAGGGCCCACAGCCCGGGAAACACATTACCGCCACTCAAGCCACAACAAAACTCAAGCTAAATCCAGAGCAAGTGCGATTGTGGTTTCTGGACAAGCTCAGCCAAAACGCTCAAGGGTTCGTGCTGCAGGCCTCATTCGAATTGCGTGGCCCGATTGACACCGATGCCCTGAGCCGTGCCGTCGCCGCAGTTGTCGATAAACACGGTATTTTGTCCGCGCAACTGGTCGAAGAAGACAACACGCCGTGGCTGACACTTAACTCGACGCTACCCGCACTGGAACGCTGTACCGCAGAAACGCCTCGGACTTTACCCACCGACCGACTGTTTCGGGTCATGCTTCAACCTCTGGGCAAGCACCATCAACTTACCTTTTTAATTCATCACATCATTGCTGACCGGACATCGATGGCCATTGTCATCAATGACTGTTTTGCCGCGTTGCAAAGCCAGACCATCGGCAAAGCGCTACAGTTTGCCGACCGGCTACACGAGTCTGCCCCAACTGCCCCCGATGCCCAGGCCTTGGCCGACTGGTGCAAAATACTTGAAGACGCACCCGCCGAAATCAATCTGCCGCTAGATCACCCACGACCAGCAGAGCGAGGCACCCAAGGCGCCATGATCAGTCGGCCACTCCCTGCATCCGCCGACCTGACCCAGGTTGCCCGATCGCTGGGCGTCACTCCCTTTATGGTGTATCTGGCGACCTACGCCGAGCTGTTACAGCGCTGGAGTGGTGACGCCGATATCGTCATTGGCTGCCCGGTGTCTACGCGCCAGACAAGTCAAGAGCAAGACATGGTGGGGTTTATGGTCCGAACGCTGCCGCTGCGACTGCAGTTCGAGCCGGAAGACGCGCTGCCCGCCCGCGTCAACGTCATCAAGCACACACTGCTGACCACGCTGGCACGCCCGCCGGTTTCGCTGGACCAGATCGTCAGCGCACTCAACCCGCGCCGACACCTGAACCGCAACCCGCTATTCCAGGCCATGTTTGTATTGCAGGCGCAGGCACTCGATATCCCGAAACTGCCGGGCATCGACATTACCGTTCTGCCATCGACACTGCTCGCCCCCGAGGTCGACCTGAACCTGAGCATCGAACGTTCGACCGACCCGGCGTTTCCATATGTCGCTCATCTGGAATACGACCCGGATCTTTTCGAGCCCGAAACCATTGCCGAATTTTTGCGGCAGTACGTCGATTTATGTTGTCAGACCGCTGGCACACCCCAGCCAGAACCTATCCGTGTGGCTCGTTGGCAAGGTCCCGTCACAGCGCTGCCCAACGAGTCCGTCGACGCCCTGATCAATCGGAGCCTTCACACCCTACCCGCTGATCGCTGCGTAATTGAAGATGCGACCACGAGCCTATCGGTCGCGGACCTTCTGACACGCACGCATGACATCGCCCGCGCGCTAACGGCCCGGGGGCTTGGACATCGGTCTGGCATCGGGCTCTGTGTCCCGCGCCTGACAGAACTGACCCCGGCGCTGCTGGCCATCTGGCGTATTGGCGCCCATGCTGTATTTTTACCGACGACTGGACCTGTTGAAGCCATCGCCGAGCGGGTACGCAACGTCAGTATCGACCTGATCCTGACCGGCTCCGACAGCCCTGACCTCGATGCAGTTCATACAGACGCCCTGGCTTGTGCCAGCATCGAGTCAGTTTTGTCGACGGCACTCGCAAACCCGCCTGCGCTTGAAACACTGCCGATAAAGAACGCCCTTGATCAGGCAGCCTATGTGTGCTTTACCTCGGGGTCTACCGGGCAACCCAAGCCCGTCTTCATCACGCACGAAAGTCTGCTGAATCATGCGCTCGATATCAGCCAGCGCTTCGGGCTGCGTGACGCAGATCGGGTACTGCAATTTGCCATTCCATCGTTTGACGTATTCATTGAAGAGGTCGTCCCCAGCCTGCTGACGGGCGCCACACTAGTACAACTGGGCCGTACGCATACCCGCGATCTCGAGGCTTTTACACAAGCCTTAATAACGCAAGCCATCAGTGTGGCCAACCTGCCCGCGGCCTACTGGCACACCTGGGTTCACGAACTATTGGTTGGCGGCGGTCACGTACCCCCCACTTTGAGGTTACTGATCACTGGCAGCGAAGCGGTGCAGGCAGAGGCTGCCCGCACATGGCTGGCGCGTGCGCCACATTGCACGCTGCTTTGCGGCTATGGCCTGACTGAAACGACGGTATCGGCAAGTTTCTTTGAAGTCACCCAAGTGCCGGCCGATTGGTCGACCCTGCCCCTGGGCGCACCCATCCATAATGTAGAAATAGACATCGTCGGGCCCGACAATGAGCCCGTACCACCGCTATGCCTGGGCGAGATCCGCGTACGCGGCAAAGCGTTAATGCACCTGCCGGACACCGAAGACAAACTGACACCCTTAGACGCGCTGCGCACCGGTGACCTGGGCCGCATGAGCCTGGACGGCAATCTATGGTGCTTGGGTCGACGCGACCGGCAAGTCAAGATCCGCGGTATTCGTGTCGCACCGGCCACGTTGGAAAACGCGCTGCTGCAAATTGATGGCATTACCGAAGCGGCCGCCGTTGTGCATCGCACCGGACAACGCAACAGCCTTTTTGCGTTCATCAGCGGCCGCTCCGCCTCCGGCTTGAAAGACCTGCTGAAGAATCGTCTGCCCGACGTGCTGATCCCCGACCAGATCCTCTCACTGGCCGCCCTACCGCGTACCGTTCAAGGCAAAACCGACTATCGGGCCTTGGCCGTGCAGATCGCGCAGGCCCCCGAAACCCATGCTGCTGTCCCCTTGGATAGCCACGAAGAACGACTGGTAGCCCGCTTGTTTGGCGAAGTGCTGCAGCGTACCGCGATTGGGCCTGACGATAATTTCTTCGATCTCGGCGGCGATTCAATCAGCAGCCTTCAGGTCATTTCACGCGCCCGACGCGCGGGCCTGGACTTATCTGCGAAAACCATTTTCGAACACCAGACCGTACGCGCTATTGCCCAAAATGCGATAGCGCAAACACTTACGGCCGAGAGCGGCGATGCCACCGGGCCCGTTTGGGCCGCACCAATACTGGCGTGGTTCAAAGGCGAAATGCGCGGCACCTGGCAACACTTTAATCAAGCCGTTGTTATTGCGCTGCCGACCCCCTTGGATTTGAACGCGCTGCAAGCAGCCCTTGATGCAGTGATCAAGTGTCACGAAGTGTTTGGACTGCAAGTTACCGGGACCCCGGGCCCAGCAGCACAGTACACCATCCCGACGCATCGACCCGCGCCTTACTTTGAAGTCCTGACACGTCCGGCAAATATGCCGGATGCCGACTGGGCAGAGCAACGCAAACACGCGCTAGAGAACGCTCAAACCCGGTTGGACCCTGCTTCGGGTTTGAACGTTGCCGCCGTCGCATTCCCCACTGACCACCAACTCATGCTGACGGTGCATCACCTGTGCGTTGATGTCTTATCGTGGCAAGTTGTGCTGCGCGACCTGCAAAACGCTTACGAGTCGCTGGTACACGGCTACCCGGCGGCCTTGCATCGCCATGGCACACCGTACCGTCGCTGGGCAGCAGCACTGGCGGCCTACAGCCAACGTCCCGAAGTTCAGGGCGCCCTGTCTTTCTGGGTAAATTCGCTATCGCCCGTACCAGACCGTCTGGCACCGGCGCTGCCGGCCAACCCCGGCATCGAAGCCGACGCCCGCAGTCATGTACACGAACTGCCACCCGCCTTGACGCAACATCTGTTGCGCAAAGTACCGGCAGCGCTGGGCTTGCGCATGGACGAAGCCCTGCTTGCAACGCTCGCCATGGCGCATGCCAGCCAACATGGACGCGTGCTACGAGTCGATCTTGAGCGCAATGGTCGGGGCATGCCCATCGATGACCTCGACATTACAGAGACCGTAGGCTGGTTTACGTCAGTCATTCCGCTAACGCTGCCTGCTCAAACCGACCCTGCCCTCATGGCAGCACAGGTGAAATCGGCCTTGGCACAGTGCCCGCACGACGGCCTGAGTTACGGCTTGCTGCGGTACGGTGACAACCCGGCGGCGGCCGCAGCGCTAGCCGCCTTGCCGCCCGCCGATGTGCTCCTTAACTACGTCGGAGTACTCGATGGCTGGACACAGGCTGCTTTCCAACCCGTAGACGCCGACACCGGCCCAACCATTGCAGCCAACCTGGCACGTAGTCACCGCATAGAGCTGAACGCCGGCGTGGTGGCGGGCCGACTGCGCTTAGCCATCAATTACGCGGCAGGGCCAGGCAGCGACGCCGCGGCGGCGGCCCTGATGGATGCGCTCGCGGTTGCCATTGCCCAGCTGGCACATGCCTGCGGCTATCGCGAAACTGATGACAACGATGCAAAGGCCGACGACCCGGCAGCGCAGCTGCCGGTAACGCCGCTGCAACATGCCATTTTGCTTCATAGCCTGCACGACGCCGACACCTATTTCGACCAGATCCACTTCCGTTTAACTGGCCCGCTGGACACCCACACGCTGAAGAAGTCCTGGGCTGAACTGCTGGCTCGACATGGCGCACTGCGCTGTAGTTTCGATTTCGACGCGAGCGAACAGCCGTTCCAACATATTGCCGCCAGCGCCGAGCTGCCCTGGCATGACTACGACTGGCGCAGTATCGAACCAGCGACAGCGCAAGGCTATCTCGACGCCTTGATACAAGCGGATAGACGCAAAGGCTTTGACCTGCATAATCCGCCGCTCATGCGCATGCACCTGATTCGGCGTGACGAGCAGCACTACGACTGGATCTGGAGCTGCCACCACCTTATTGTGGACGGCTGGTCAGTATCAATATTGATGCAAGAGTGGATGACCCTGTACCGCCACATGTCAACAGGGCAAGCCGCAAGCTTGCCCGAGGCACCGGACTGGGCCGACTTCGTCAGACATTGGGACGCGCTCGATGCAACAGCCGCCCGCCAATGGTGGGCCCAAAAATTGGCCGACGCGACACCCACCCTGATTGGCCGGCAGCCAACCGGCACCAGCGCGCCCGCCAAAGCACAACAGCACAGCCACGTCACTCTTGACCCCGCCATGCGCGATGCGCTGGGCGCCATGTGCCGACAACACGGCGTTCCGTTGGGGGTGTTGATACAAGCCTCGTGGGCCATGCTGCTGCGCCGCTATCAGTACAGCAACACCGTCACGTTCGGGATTACATTCGCGCACCGACCACCCGCAACTCCGAACGCAGACGCCCTGGTTGGCATGACCATCAATACGGTCCCCGTCTGGGCCGACATGCACCCCGACATGACGCTGCGGACACTGCTTGACGCCTTGCGGCAACAGTCGTTTGACCGCGCAGACCATGCATTCATCGGCCTTGAGGACATCTTGCAATCGGCAGGCTGCACGTCTGCAAGCCCTTTGTTCGATACGCTGCTGCTGGTACAGAACTACCCTCGTCCCGACAATCTGGTCGCTGGTGAGCTTAATGTGTCGGTCAGCGCCGTGCTGGAGCAAACCAATTTTGCCGTCACCGCCATCATGACGACAGGCAACGACGCTGGCCTGACACTGGCATGGGACGCCTCACGTCTAACCGATCGTGTGGGCCAGGCGATGCTTCAACACTGGCATCAAATGTTGCGTGGCATGGTCACACAACCCGAGGCGCGTCTGAACACGCTATCGCTTTACGATGCCGAGACGCTTGCCTCCCGACTGGCCGTAACCCACGGCCCCGATACGAAACGGCCCGCCACCATGGCACCGGAACAAGTCGACCAATGGGCCGACGTGATCCCCGACCACCCAGCCATAAACGCACACGACGGGACATTGTCTTATGCCGCATTAAGGCACGCCACCAATGCCCTGTGCGCAGAACTACAGGCCCAAGGCATTCGCCCCAAAGACACGGTTGCCCTGCATCTGCCCCGTGGCGCCCGTGCAGTCGTGGCCCTTTTGGCCATTATGAAAGCCGGTGGCATGGCCATCCCCATCGACGCCAGCTACCCAAGCGACCGGGTCGCCATGATTCTTGACGACAGCCAAGCCAACTGGCGAGTCACCGAGTCCGGACTGACCGACCACGCAGGCTCCGTCGGGCGCAGCACCCAACCGATCATTTTCGACACATTGCCGCCCCCTGAGACGCCGGCTTTAAATACACAGGTCTCACCCGCTGTCATTTCGCCCGATTGGCCTGCTTATCTGATTTACACCTCGGGCTCGACCGGAAAGCCCAAGGGCGCCATCACCCGGCATCAGGGGCTGGCCAACATGCTGCGAGTCCAGCAACATCACATCGACCCCCAGCCGGCCGATCGGGTGCTGCAGTTTGCGTCGTTGGCGTTCGACGCTTCGATTTGGGAGATTTTCATGGCGCTGGGGGCCGGCGCCACCCTGTATATCCCGAACCCCAACGCCGTCGGCTTTGGCGAAGAGCTGCTCGACGACCTGGCACGCCAAGCCATTACCATCGCCACCCTGCCGCCCTCTTTACTGATTGCCCTGCCCAAACGGCCATTGCCCGCGTTAACGACGATTATTGTTGCAGGAGAGGCCTGCCCAGCTGCACTGATCCCCAAATGGGCCGACGGGCGGCGCTTTTTCAATGGCTATGGCCCCAGCGAGACCTCGGTATGCGCCACCTTGCACCTGGTATCAAGCACCAGCGACCCGGTTCCGATCGGCCAGCCAGCCGCGCATGTGTGCGCCTACGTCGTCGACCTGGACGGCTTACTGGTGCCGCCAGGCGGCGAAGGCGAACTGGTCATTGGCGGCGAGGGCGTTGGCCCCGGATACTTGAATCGTCCCGACCTGACAGCCGAACGTTTCCACCTCGACCCATGGCAGCCCGATGGCATCGCCCGAATCTATCATTCGGGCGATAAAGTCAGCATTGACGCCGACGGCGTTCTGACCTTCATCGGGCGTATTGACCGCCAAATAAAAGTGCGGGGCTACCGGGTCGAACCGGGCGAAATAGAACGCAGCATCGAACACCTGGCTCCCATCGACAAGGCGCTGGTCGGTGTTACGTCAGCCGCCGACGAGGCTGTTTTATGCGCCTGGGTGTTACCTGCAGCGGGCGCCTTGATCGACCTTGCGGCATTACGCCAAGGCTTGAGTCACCGCCTGCCAGGGCACCTGGTACCCACCCGGTTCCAGATCATTGACCACATCCCGCTGACCACCAATGGCAAGATAGACTGGTCTGCCCTGCCCGCAGCCAACGACAACGTTACAACCGCCCCCGAACGCGCCGATACACAGGCACAGGCAACCCGCACGCCCGCCAATCTGATCGATGTCGTGGCTCAGACGCTTGAACCCATATGGTCCAAACTGCTGGGCCAAACCCGCATTGACAGACACCGCAACTTCTTCGACCTGGGCGGACAATCGCTGCTGCTCGTCAAAATGCAGCCCATTTTGCGCGACACCTTCAACGTCAACGTACCCACAAAAGTACTGTTCGAGCACGCCACCATTCATGGGCTGGCAACGTGGTTATCCGCGCAGCAGCCCGTCATTGACGCACATGCCTCCAATGGCGAAACCGACGACATTGCGGTTATCGGCATTGCATGCCGCTTCCCCGGGGCCGATTCGGTGGATGCCTTCTGGGAAATGCTGTACGAAGGACGCGAAGGCATACATACCTTCGACGCGGCCAGCCTGGCGGCCGCGGGTGTACCGGCACAAGTGATGACGCATGAAAATTACGTTCCGCGACGGGGCATCATTAGCCGCAGTGACCAGTTTGATGCCGAGTTTTTCGGCATTGGTCCACGCGACGCGCAGTTGCTCGATCCACAGCACAGACTATTTCTGGAAGGGGTTTGGAACGCTTTCGAAGACGCCGGCGAGGTCCCCGGTGGTCATGTGGGCGTATTTGCCGGATGCGGTCATAACACATGGCTGAAAGAAGTACTGGCCCCAGCTGGGGAAAACCTTGAGGGATCGGCTGGCTTTCATGCCATCACCGCCAACGACAAAGACTTTCTAGCCACCCAGGTCGCCTATCGGCTCGACCTCACCGGACCCGCCGTCACGGTTCAGTCGGCCTGCTCGACCTCGCTGATCGCAGTCTCACAGGCCGTCGATGCCCTGCGCAGTGGGCGCTGCGACATGGCGCTCGCGGGCGGCGTTGCTGTCACCTACCCCGAGCAGCAAGGCTATACATATGAGCCCGGCATGATTCTGTCACCCGACGGCCATTGCCGACCTTTCTCGGCTGACGCTGCCGGCACTGTTCCCGGCGCAGGAATGGGCGTAGTGCTGCTTAAGCCACTTTCACAAGCCAAGCGCGACGGCAATCGCATTTATGCGGTGATCAAAGGCACTGGGGTCAGCAATGACGGAGCCCGAAAGATGAGCTTCGCCGCGCCAGGCGTCGATGGTCAGGTCAAGGCCATCCAGGCAGCACTGTCGGCGGCCAAGCTAAACAGCAACGATGTCGACCTTATCGAAGCACACGGTACGGGTACCGCACTGGGCGACCCCGTTGAAATTACCGCGCTGGGCCGGGTTTACGGCAAACGCGACGCTCCCTTGCTGATCGGGGCCGTCAAAAGCAATATCGGCCACGCCGACGCCGCTGCCGGCATCGCCGGTTTCATCAAGGCTGCGCTCAGCCTGCATCACGGTTTCATGCCAGCCAGCCTGCACGCTGCAACTCCAAACCCTAAGCTCGACCCCGGCCCGAATCGCTGGTTCGATATTGTCAGCGAAGGGCGCAAACTCGTTGCCCCAGGCCGCCCGCTACGGGCCGGCATTAGTGCGTTCGGCATCGGCGGCACCAATGCCCATGTCATTCTCGAACAGGGCCCCGATGCGCCACCCCGGCCGACATCGTCGCAAGCCGCCTGGCAACTGGTACCGATCTCGGCCGCTACGGCAACACAACTTCCACAAGTTGCCCGCAGCCTGGCAAAACGACTGGCGTCACTCGACCGGAACGAAAGCTTGTCTGATGTTGCTACATCGCTGCAACGCGGCCGCGCCAGACTCAAAGTACGCAAAGCCTTTGTGTCCAACGCGTGTCCCGCACTGCGTCAGATGCTGGAAAGCGTCGATACACCAACAGCGTCGACGCGCAAGCCATCGAAGATCGCCCTACTGCTGCCGGGGCAAGGCGCTCAGCACCCAGGCATGGGTCACGCTTTGTTCCATCAGCATGCAGGCTTTCGTGACCACCTGGAAGACTTGTCCGACCGATTGCAGCCGCTGCTATCGCTGTCTTTAAAAGACGCCCTGTACAACGGCCATCTCACCCCCGAGCAATGGCAAGACACACGGATTGCCCAACCCGCTATTTTTGCAATCAGTCTGGCATGCGCTCAGTGGTGGTCGTCCATCGGTGTCAAAACAGACGCCATGCTGGGCCACTCACTGGGGGAATACACTGCGGCCTGCCTGGCCGGCGTGTTTTCGGTAGACGACGCCCTGGAAAGCGTAGCCGAGCGAGCGCGCCTTATGGCAGCCATGCCGGGCGGTGCAATGTTGGCCGTTGCCCTGGACGAACAGTCAGTCAACCAAGTGTTGAACCTTCACCCCATGCTCGACCTAGCGGCCATCAATGGCCCACGACAGGCCGTAGTTTCAGGCCCGCACGAGATCGTCAGCGCCGTCGCAGAACAGCTTTCGGCACAAGGCATTGCCGTTCAGCGCCTGCGCACCTCCCACGCATTCCATTCGCGCGCGATGACGGCGGCCGCCGAAGGGCTAAGCGCCTTCTTGCGCACGCGCAAACTGAACCGTCCAACCCGCAAATTTGTGTCCAACCTGACCGGCACATGGATATCACCTGAACAGGCCGTTTCTGCGGACTATTGGGCACAACATATGCTGGCGCCAGTAAAGTTCATGGACGGACTACGCACGTTACAAGACAAAGGCGCGTCGCTGGCCATCGAAGCCGGCCCCGGGCAAGTGCTGTCGCTGCTGGCGCGGGGACAAGGGCTGATCACTCTGCCCACGCTGGACAGCGCACCGGCCAACGCCACAGCTACCACCTTCGAGCCTAACCCGCCGGCCTATCAGCAGAGTGCGGCGCAGTTGTGGGAGGCCGGTATCGATATTGACTGGAAGGCCTTCAATACAGCGCCGGGCCGACGCATTGCCCTGCCGCCTTATCCTTGGGCGCATCAAACTTTCAGGCCCGCCCCCCAAACGGGCCTTACGTCGTCTGCGTCGGCAACGCCCAAGCCATCCAAGCCAGCCCCCGACGACTGGTTTTACGCACCGCAATGGGTGCTCTGCCGCTTGCCTGCCGCCGATAATGTCCGCGCCGACCCGATACAGATTTACTGCGAATCGGATAACCCGGCCGAGATACTGGCCGACAACCTGCGATCCAAGGGCTACCACGTCAACATCGCCATGAGCTCAGACGGGCTTCCTGGCACGGTGGGCGATGACTGCACACATCTGCTGATACTGGCGACGCCGGGCCCAGACGACAATGCCCTGCAGGCCCAACAACGTATCAGCGACATACTGATGCGCGTGCGCGACACCCTTCGTCAGCGTCATCCCGCTACCCTGCACATCGACCTGATCACCTATGCCGGCGCGTCTACGGGCATGGAGGAAGTCGCCAACCCAACCCATGCGGCACTCATCGCGGCTTTCCAGGTATTGGCACACGAGTTCCCCGAACACCGTTTTGCCGGACTGGACCTGCCAAGGACCACCGACACGCCAATGGCGGCTGACATCCATGCCTGGCTGCAAACCGAGCGCGCGGGACTGTTCGTTGCGCGACGCCAGGGGAAATACTGGACTGAGCAGGTAACACGTGTCGATGTTCCCAAAGGAGATACATGGCCGCTGCCCCGGCATGCCACCGTGTTGATTACGGGAGCCACCGGCGGCGTGGGGCAAGCCTTTGCCAAAGACATAGCCCGACGGGTCGATAAACCTCATTTGCTGTTGGTCACGCGGCAACCCAGTTTGCCGCAAGACCTGCGCGCTTCGCTTGAGCAGTTTGGCGCGCGGGTCAGCCATCTGTCGGTTGACCTGGCCGATGAGACGGCTTTTGCCCAGGCCCTGCACAACTGGCAGCAACACGCCGGCCCAATTCATGGGGTGGTTCACGCCGCGGGTGTCGCGGACTACGGTGGCGTCATGGCGCGACGCGACCAGACATCGATCAATACGGTACTGGCCCCAAAAATTGCCGGTCTTCACGGTATAGAACACGCATTAGCCAACCAACCCCTGCAGTTTGTCGTGTTGTGCTCAACGCTGGGGTCATTTTTACCTGCCGCCAAGTTCGGCCAGGTAGCCTACAGCGCGGCCAACGCGTATTTAGATGGGGCGGCCAGCGCCTTGGCCGCTCGGCAGCCATGGCATGTCGTGACCATTAACTGGGATGACTGGGTAGGTGCGGGCATGACCGAGGCTGCCCGTCGTCGGGCGGGTTTACCGCCCTTACCGCCGGACCACGGCTTACGGGCTGACGAAGGCCCGGCAGCGCTCCGACGCGTTCTCCAGACCCGCCTTACGCGCGTCGCAATTGCTGTCAACGATCTTCCAGCGCTAATGAAGCAAACCCGTACTTGGCTGCGCGACGACCTAACTGACCCTGACGCAGCCACTGCGGCCCAAACACAGCAGGTCCCGATCAAAACAACCTCATCGGCAGCAGCCGACACGTCGCTGGATCAAACACTGCTGCAGTTTTTCCGGGAAGTGCTGGGCGCGCCCGACTGCTCACTTCAGGACAGCTTTTTCGATTTGGGTGGGCACTCGTTGCTGGCCATGCAGCTGATCAGCAAGATTCGTGAGTCGACCGGGCACGACGTAACGCTGATGGATTTGTTCGCTGCATCGTCAGTATCTGAACTGACCCAGGTGATTGCGACCAGAGCGGGAAAGTCTGCTACGGGGTAAACATTGGTATTGGCAGGCTGCCCGGGCGTAGATCAGTGCTCAGCCACGTTACCGCCCGGGTCCCGCTCAGCCCGAACGAGGCGGCCACACCAATCCGGTAGCCAAAACCGGCTTTGACATAGACTTGCCAGGCTTCATGCGGTTGGGCAAAAGCGTCAGGCAAGCGCGTCGGCTGTATCGGGCTCCCGCCCAATACAACAGTCGGCAACGCAATGCGCAGGCCAAGACCGACCGCTTTGATCAGGGCCTCTTTTGCCACCCACCATGCCACCCGTTGCGCATCCTGGGCCTCGGGCGTCAGCGCGGTCAGCACCGAAATCTCTTCGGGCGACAGCCAGGCCGCGTCCATCTCCCGCAACGCACCCGCGCGGGTATCCGACTCAATGTCGACGCCCACGGGGCCGCGCCGCGACAGCGCGACAGCGACATATCCATCGGTATGGCTAAGATTAAAGTGAATGTCTTGACGAGGCGAGACCAGATAAGGCTTGCCGTATCGGTCTGTGGCATAACGCCAGCGCGCCTGCTCGGCACAATAAGTATCGAGCGCGACCTGCAGCAAAATATGCGCCGCCAGATACGACAGGCGGTCAGGCAAACGCACAAACCGTTCGGCCCGCGCCAGTTCAGCTTCAGAAAGTCGCAACAGCCATTCGGGCGCTATCTGGGCGGGTACCGGCGCCACATACACCGTTACCATCGTCAATCGGGCATGCGCGCGGTGCACGCCTCGCGCACCACAGCAGCCACAGCCGGTAACGCATCGAACAAATAAAAATGTCCGCCGGGAAACGTCTGTTGCTGCAACGGAAAGATGGTTTCGTCTTGCCAAGTAGCCATGGCATGACACGCCGGGTCATCCCCACCCCGCAGCGCAACAACCGGCACGGGTACCGGGACCGCGCGCTCGCGCCGGTCGGGCGTAAGCGCGTACTGCGGGGCATGCTCCAGTAAGCGCATGTCGTGGCGCAATATCGTCTCGAAGTAGGACCGATACTCGGCATCCTGAAGCAGCACTTCGGGCACGCCGCCGTAAGCACGCACCTCATCCCAGAACGCATCGCTGGAGAGTGCGGCCACGTTCCTGACCCGGTAGGCTGACGGCGCCACGGCACCCGAGGCAAAAAACAACGACGGCAACGACAAACCACTGCGTCGGCGGTCGCGCAACAAAGCCATGCCCAGATGGGCGCCCAGGCTATGCCCGAACAAGACCCAGGACTGCCCGTCCAGCGCCCCCAGTTGCCGGTTGATGTCGGCCAAGGCCGCCGCGATATCCGTGACGAAGGGTTCGCGCGCGCGCTTGCCCCGGCCAGGCAACTCGAGGCAACGTACCGCGAAATCTGCTTTAAGTGTTGCTGCAAGCGGCGCGTACTGATAAGCCGCAGCACCCGCATGCGGCAACACAATCAGCAACGGCAAATCGCGACGACACAAGTCTTCAGACATAAGGGCTCACGCATCCTTGAAAGCCTCTGAGCATACTATGAAGCGCCCTTCTTGCCGCGTAAGAACGCCGTTTTATCGCCGCCGCACTGTCATTGGCGCCAGCCGCCTGAATCCGGTAACGCCACGCCCCAAGGCGCGCATCAAAAGCTTCTTACCCACGCTTCTACCACTCTCAATAATAGTCCAGCCAGTCGTTTTATTAGGAAAAACCCCAATCACTTATTCCATATAAAACTATTGACCTGAAAAACTGACTATCGCTATTATTCGACTAACCAGACTATTAATAGAAAAAGCCGGAGCACGCCAAGATGAAAATTCAGGAAAAATGGATTCGCGCATTCGAAATCATGTTTCGCAAATGCAAGGTCGAAACCGGCGAAATTGTCCGCTTGCTGACCGAAACCGAAAGCCGCAGTATCAATGTTCAACTGGCCGAACTGGCCCTGGCGCGCATGGGCGCCATCCCAGTACAAATCACCGTTCCGTCGCTGGCCATCAACACGCCTGTCCCCGTGCGATCCACGGGTGCGTCACATGTCATTCAAAACATGGCGCCCGTCATCCAGGCCTTGTCGGGACCAGGCCTCGTCGTCGACCTCACGGTCGAGGGCCTGCTGCACTCGCCCGAGCTGCCCGGCATTCTGGGTTCAGGTGCACGCGTACTCATGGTCAGCAACGAGCACCCCGAAACACTCGAACGCCTGACCACCGACCAGGACCTGACTGCCGCCGTAAAAAAAGGCGTCAAGATGCTGGCCAATGCCAAAGTCATGACGGTCACATCAGCTGCGGGCACCCACCTGACCATCGACCTGAATCACGCCAAAGTGGGGGGCGTCTGGGGGGGCGCCGACCGACCCGGCCTGGTACAGCACTGGCCTGGCGGCATCTGCCTGGCTTTCCCGGCAGCCAACACCGTCAACGGCACGCTGGTCATGGACATCGGCGACGTCAACCTGACCTTCAAGCGTTACCTCGAACAACCCGTGACACTGCACATTGAAAATGACTATGTCGCGCGCATCGAGGGCAAAAACCTCGACGCCGAACTGATGCGCAGCTACATGGCGGCCTGGCAAGATCGCGACGCGTATGCCGTCAGTCATGTCGGGTGGGGCATGAACCCGCAAGCCCGCTGGGACGCCCTGCAAATGTTCGACAAAGCCGACACCAACGGCACAGAACTTCGGGCATTTGCAGGCAACTTCCTGTATTCGACCGGCGCGAACGATGTCGCCGGACGCCACACCCTGGGCCACTTCGACCTGCCCATGCGCCACTGCACAGTGGCCCTGGACGGCATCACCGTGGTCGACCAAGGCCAACTTTGCAACGACGTTTTCCAATGAACATGACGCCTACCTGGCTGGCCGCAGGCCATGGCAACACGCCATTGGTACTTTTGCACGGCATGGGCTCGACGGCCGAAGTCTGGCTGCCCCAACTCAATCACTTTGGTCGCCATCGACACACCATCGCGTGGACGGCCCCCGGCTACGGGCCCTCACCCGCCTTGCCCATGCTCGGCTGGCCCGAGCTGGCCGACGCACTGGCCGACATGCTGGATGCTTCAGGCATTTCAAAGGCGATCGTGCTCGGTCATTCGATTGGCGGCATGGTTGCACAGGCTTTCTACCACCAACACCCCCATCGGGTTGCCGGACTCATTCTGTCGGCGACCAGCGCAGGGTTTGGCAGCACCGATCCGCAATGGAAAGAAGACTTCCTGCGACAGCGCACCGAACCCATGACTCGCTACCACAGCTTTGCCCAGGCCGCCCCCGACATGCTGGCCAGCTTCATGGGGCCAGACATCTCCACTCACATGCGGCAGTTGGCCGAAATCAGCGCCGCCAACATCGAAAAAAGCCGTTATATCGACTACATGCGCCTGCTGGTCACATTCGACTACAAAGACCGCCTGCCCGACATTGCTGTGCCCACACTCTTGTTGGCGGGTGAACTCGACACCCAGGCGCCGCCCAAAGGCATGCAACGCATGGCCGACGCCATTCCGGGTGCCCGCCTTGAAACACTGCCCGGCACCAAACACATGGCCAACCTCGAGAACCCGGCACAGTTCAATCAGGTCGTCGACACCTTTCTGACACGGTTCGCGTAAGCACGCCCAAAACACACATACCTACCGCAATTACTGGATACCAACATGGATAGCAGCTACCTCGCCGAATACGCTCACTCTGCCGACAGCAATGCCTACTTTCATGGCCTGCCCCTGACTGACGAGCAAAAACACCTTATCGCTAAAGTCGACGAATACGGCGTCAAATGGGCCGAACGTGCTTTTAAACACGACCGTGAAGCCAGTTTCCCCACAGAAAACTACGTAGACCTGAAAGCCATGGGCTTTTTGGGGTTGTGCGTACCCAAACGCCTGGGCGGCCTGGGCGCCGACTATCGCACCTACACGCTGGTGGCCAGCCGTATTGCCTATTACTGCGGCAATACAGCCAACACCTTCAATATGCATAATGCCAACGCCCTCTGGACGGCAGACATGATCGACGCCATGGACCTGACCGATGCCGAGCGCGAATCGCACGAACACAACCGGGCGATTCATTACGGCAACATGATCAATGGCAGCATCTATTCGCAACCATTTTCAGAAGGCAGTGGCGCCGCCGCCGGCAAGCACCCCTTTGGCACCACGGCCACCCGCAGCGACAGCGGCTGGGTGCTCAATGGCAAGAAAATTTTCGCGTCATTGTCAGGCCATGCCAATTACTACGGCGTCTTGTGTACCGAAGACGTGCCCAATGCCACCTTGGCCGACACGCTGTTCATCGCCATCCCGGCCGATGCACCTGGTGTTTCGGTGGTCGGCGACTGGGATCCTCTGGGCATGCGAGGCACTGTCTCGCGCACGCTTATTTTCAAAGATGTGCATGTACCCGACACCGCCCAACTGATGCCCCGAGGCATCTACATCAAAGCGGCATCGCAGTATCCGCACATGTTCATGACGCTCACCCCCACTTATATGGGTGTTGCTCAGGCCGCTTTCGACTTTTCTGTAGCCTATCTGCGGGGCGATGTCGCCGGCGTCAACGTCAAACGCCGCATGTATCCCACCAAACAACACGCCATCGCCGAGATGTATATCAAGCTGCAACAGGCCTGGGCCTTGTTCCATCGTGTCACATCCGAGTTCAAGCGCCGACCCAGCCGCGAAGAACGCTCACGCGCCTATGCCTGCCAGTACACAGTTATGGAATACTGTGCCGAGATATGCGCCATGGCGGTCCGCGTTTGCGGTGGCCAGGCCATGCTGAAGACATTCCCCCTCGAGCGCCTGTACCGCGATAGCCGGTGTGGCGCGCTGATGCTGCCCTGGACAGCCGAAATCTGTATAGACCGCCTGGGCTACGGACTTTTATACAAGGAAGGCGAACGTGATGACGACTAATCAGAAACCGGAACTGCGTCAGGCATTTGGCCGGTTTGCCACCGGCATCGCCGTCATTACGATGCTGGCTGAAGACGGCCAGCCCTATGGCCTGACAATCAATTCATTCTCGAGTGTGTCGATGTCGCCGCCGATGATCAGCTGGAACGTTGTACGCGGCACAACGGCACACCAGGTCATCAGCCGCCAGGGCCGCTTCGTCGTGAACATTCTGGCGCGCGACCAGCGTCATGTGGCCCAGCAAATGACGGGCCCCATCGAAGGGCGCTTCCAGGGCATTGCGTTCACACCGTCGGCATATGGCCTCCCTGTCATTGACGGCGCACTGGCGACTTTCGAGTGCGACACCCACACGTTGGTCCAGGCCGGCGATCACGACATTATTTTGGGTCTTGTCGAGCATTTCAGCCACCGCGACGGCCCGCCATTGGTGTACTGGCAAGGTCGATACGCTACCGCCACCCACGAACAATAAGACAACAGGCTCACCCACCCCAACCTGACAGACCGCAGTCGTCTGGCGCTGATTCAACCCGATCAACGTAGTACAACAACCCGGAGACACCTCATGCAACTTAAAAAAACATTGTTTGCCCTGATTGCCGGTCTGGCTTTTGCCGCATCGGCACACGCCCAGCTTAAAGTCGGCGTCGTTTCGTCGGCCACCGGCCCGGTATCGCTCATCGGCATTCCGCAGAAGAACACCGTGCCCCTCATGCCCAAAGAGATCGGCGGCCAGAAAGTCGAATACATCACATTCGACGACGGCAGCGATCCATCCAACACCGTCACCGTTGTCAAAAAGCTAATCTCGGAAGAGAAAATCGATGTGCTGGTCGGGCCGTCAAGCTCACCCAATGCCATGGCCATTCTTGACTTCGTCGCCGAAGCCAAGCTGCCCACATTGGCCCCCGTCGGTACCATCGCCATCGTCCTGCCCATGGACGAAAAACGTCGCTGGGTATTTAAAACCACGCAAAACGACGGCCTGGTTGCCGACAAACTGTTCGACCACATGAAAGCCAATGGGGTCAAAACCATCGGCTTTATTGGCACCGGCGATACGTTCGGCGAGACCTGGTTCAAGGTGGCCTCCGATGCGGCCAAAGCGCGCGGCATCGAAATCATTGCCAACGAACGTTTCAAGCGGCCCGATACATCGGTCACGGGCCAAGCATTGCGTATTTTGTCGGCCAAACCCGACGCCGTGCTGGTCGCGGCCCCGGGCGGGCCAGCAGTATTGCCGCAAGTCACGCTCACCGACATAAACTACAAAGGTCCCTTCTACCAGACCCACGGTGCGGCACTAAACGAGTTCATCAAACTGGGCGGTAAAAAAATCGAAGGCACCATTCTGGGTGGCAGCGTCATGCTTGTACCCAACGACGTGCCCGACAGCAACCCCGCCAAGAAAGTGGCACTTGACTACATCAATGCCTATAAAGCCATGCACGGCACCGAACCCGCCACATTTGGCGGCAACATGATGGATGCAGGCATTTTGCTGGAAAAGGCTGTACCCGAGGCACTCAAAGTCGCAAAGCCCGGCACCGAGGCCTTCCGGGTCGCTCTGCGCGATGCGCTTGAAAACATCAAAGAAGTCCCCGGCACCCAGGGCATTTACAACATGACGCCCCAGGACCATAGCGGTTTTGACCATCGCGGCGTCGAACTGGTGACGGTCAAAGACGGCACCTGGGCACTGGCCAAATAAGGCCTTGCGGGCGGCTATCCGGTCGCCCGCCATTTCATTAGCTTTCAGCTCACCGGTCGGCCAACCTATGGCCGGCCGGAGCTGGTCGTATCTTGCAGGTTTCCGAATGACCCAAAACACCCCAGACTTTGCCTTGCGATGCACAGCCTATGGCAACCCGCCCGCCATCGACATTGTTGCCGCCGAGACCCCCTCCCTAGGCCCATCTGACGTACGCATTGCCGTTGAATGTGCCGCGTTCAACTTTACCGATCATTTGCTGGTGCAGGGGCGTTATCAAGACAAGCCCAACCTGCCCTTTACTCCCGGCCTGGATGCCGCCGGAAAAATCATCGAAGTTGGCAGCGAGGTGCGCGGTTTCAAGCCCGGCGACGCGGTGGTCTCCAGCGGAGTTGTAGGGGCATGGGCCGCGCGCCTGATCGCCCCCGCCCACCGCCTGGTTCATATCCCTGCTGGCCTGGCGCCCGCCGACGCGGTGGCCTCCATCAACTCGCACCTTACGGCCTATCATGGCCTGATAGACCGCGCGGGCCTGACCGCCGGTGACCGCGTGGTCGTGTTTGGCGCCAATGGGGCGGTAGGCAAAGCGTGTGTGCAAATTGCCTGTCATGCCGGCGCCCAGGTGTATACCGTTACGCGCACCCCAAACGGCCTGCTGCTAGAAGACACCGCCCGCCAGAAACATATCACCGTCACGCCTGACACGCTAAAAGAAGGGCTGCGCGAACTGCTGGGCAAGGCGGGCGCAGACATCGTCGTTGACCCAGTTGGCGACTTCTACACCGAGGCCGGTGTGCGTAACCTGGCCTGGCGTGGGCGTTTGCTGGTCATCGGCTTTGCCGCCGGCGATATCCCAAAAGTACCCACCAATTTGCTGCTGCTCAAGGGCGCCTCGGTCGTCGGCGTTTACTGTGGCGGGTTGCTTGTTCAAGAAACATCGGCATTCACGCAGCAAATGGCGCAAATGTTCGGCCTCATGGCGCAGGGCACGCTCACGCCGTCACCGCACGAAACCTGGCCGGCCCAATCGTTTACGGACATCTGGGAACGTTTCTCTTCCGCACCGCGCGGCACCAAAGTTCTACTGGGGTTCAGCACCCCCTGATTACGGATACTGCAGCATGAGTCGTCATATTCCAGAAACCATTCAAGCCATCGAACCTCTGCGCCCCGACGCCCCCTTTCGCGACGTGGACTTTGCTCCCATCGACCTTCAACTGACAACGCGGCCTGACGGATCGCTGACTCTGTCTAACCGGCTAGCCCTGGCCACGCTGCCCGTACAACAAATTGGCGAATATCTGCATCGTTATGCCGCAGAACGCCCCAATCAAACTTTTCTGGCCGAACCCGGCCCGGACGGCCAATGGCAACACTTGACCTACGCCCAAGCCTCGGCAAAAGCCAACGCCGTTTCGCAATGGCTGCTAGACCAGCAATTGCCCGCTGAGCGACCAATTCTGATTCTGAGTGAAAACAGTATTAACCAGGCCATACTGCAATTTGCCGCCATGCAAATCGGCGTGCCGGTCATGCCAGTTTCACCGGCCTACAGTCTGATGTCCGAGGCCTGCGGGAAAATTGCCGATCTGTCACAACGATTTTTGCCATCGCTGATCTATGCCAGCGATAGTCAGCGGTTTGCCAAAGCCCTGGCCGTGGCACGAGCCCACAGCCCCAACGCACGCTGGCTTTGCGACGACACTGTCAATGCTGACGCTGTAACCTTTGACCAGGCCGTTGCAACCACCCCAACCCACGCTGTTGAAGAGGCCTTCGGGCGGGTGGGGCACGACACCATCGCTCGCCTGCTCTTGACGTCCGGCTCTACCGGCAGCCCCAAAGCAGTCATCATGACCCAGCGCAACATCATTGCCTCGGGCGTGCTGTGGGACCAAGTCTGGCCTTTCCTGGCCAAAGAGCCGCTGGTGATGGTCGACTGGTTGCCCTGGAACCACACTGCCGGCGCCCATGGTGCGCTGGCCATGGTGCTGCGCCATGGCGGCACGCTTTACCTTGACGATGGCAAGCCCGTGCCGCACTTGATTGGCCGCACAGTACAACACCTGCGCGACATCAAACCCAATGTCATGACCAATGTGCCCCGCGGTCTGGATATGCTGGTCGCCGCCATGGAAGACGACCCAACTATTGCCAAAGATATCTTCGCTCGCCTGAACGCCATAGTTTACGGTGGCGCATCGCTGGCGCCGAATACGTTGCTCAAGCTCGAGCAGCTGAGCGCCCAGGCTACCGGGCAGCGTATTACGGTCTCGTCATCGCTAGGCTCAACCGAAACTACCATGCCCGCCACCCTGATCTGGTGGCCACCCAAAGTACTCGGCACCCTGGGTTTGCCTGCGCCTGGCGTCGAGGCAAAGCTTGTTCCCTTGGGTGATCGGTACGAAATCAGGTTTCGCGGCCCCAGCATTACACGCGGCTACTACAACGACGACAACGCCAACCAGAAAAGCTACGACGACGAGGGCTTTATGCTGACCGGAGATGCCGTCGTCTTTGCTGATGATGACCACCCGGAAGAAGGACTTTTCTATGCCGGACGCTTGTCTGAAAACTTCAAGCTGGCTACCGGCACCTGGGTTTCTGTCGCCACTGTACGCGGCAACCTGCTGCCCCAATTGCACCCTTATGTCACCGACGCCGTCCTGACCGGTCACGATCGTGACGAACTGGGCGCCCTGCTCTTTTTAAATACTTCGCAAATCCGCAAGCGTCTGGCCGGGGCAACAAACCTTGACGATGCTGCGCTGACGCAGTTTGAGCCGTTGCAAAATATCATTCATGAGGGCATCGAACGCCACAACCGCAACTTCCCTGGCAGCAGTACCCGGGTTATGCGTGCCCTGCTGCTCGACAGCCCGCCCAGCATCGACGACAACGAAATCACCGACAAAGGCTATATCAACCAGTCAGGTGTCCTCAAGAAACGGGCCGATGCGGTTAAACGCCTGTACAACGTCCAGACGTCGGGTGAAGACTGCCTGATCATCAACACCTGATCGCCCATCGGAAGACCTTATGACCCAAGCCATTCGCCTGTACGGCACACCGCTAAGCAACTACTACAACAAGGTAAAAATAGCTCTGCTGGAGCAAAACCGGCCATTTGAAGAGATACTTGTACGGCCTACCGACCGCTGGCCCGAGGGTAGTCCGACCGGAAAAGTCCCCTACCTGGAAACACCAGACGGGTGCCTCGTCTTCGAGTCACAAGCCATCATCGAGTACCTTGAAGAAACGCGTGGACAAGCGCCCAGCCTTTACCCCGTCGACGCAGTCGAGCGGGCGCGCTGTCGCGAACTGATCAGCTACCTTGAGCTTTACCTGGAGCTACCCGCCCGAAGGCTTTATGGCGCCGCCTTCTGGGGCGGCACGCTGGCCCCAGGCCTGGCCGAAGAAGTCACTGCAGATGTCGCACGCGGACTTGTCTATCTGGCACGCCGCGCCGATTTTTTACCGTGGCTGTGTGGCCATGACTTTACCCATGCTGACGCCGCCGCCTGGGCGCACTTTGCCACCATGAAACGTGCCCTGCAATTCGTTGGGGCCGCCAGCCTATTGCAAGACGTGCTGCCGCCCCTGGCCGACTACCTCGAAAAATTGCTCAATCGAGCCAGCATCCAACGCACACAAGCCGACCTGCGGGTAGAATTTCGCCAACGCTTTGGCAAAGCATCTCCTGCTTGAACGGACACGCACATGGCACGCACACGCG
This sequence comes from Pusillimonas sp. NJUB218, assembly GCF_003788685.1. Taxonomy (NCBI): domain Bacteria; kingdom Pseudomonadati; phylum Pseudomonadota; class Betaproteobacteria; order Burkholderiales; family Alcaligenaceae; genus Pusillimonas; species Pusillimonas sp. NJUB218. The sequence goes on along the minus strand of NZ_NQMK01000003.1, from coordinate 145,471 downwards.
CACTGGATTACGAAGACCGAAAAAAAGATATCCTTAAGGCAGCAGCAATTCTGTTCGCACGCCAAGGCTACAGCGAAACGCTGCTCGAAGATATCGCCACCCAATGCGGTGTAAAAAAATCTTCGCTTTACCATTACCATCGCTCAAAGCACGCCATTTTGTATGGCCTGATCACCTGGAAAATCGAAGACCTGGCCTGGAAAGTCGACGCGGCCATTGAGGCCGAACACACCCCAGAGGCAAAGTTTCGGGCTCTGACTACAACGCTGGTCAATGAATATATTCGTGTCCCCGAAGAAATGACGGTGCTGATTACCCAGATGCGTTACTTAAACAAAACCGCGATGCGCTCAGTCATTGTGATTCAAGAACGCATCATCAACCGGGCGGTGCTGCTGATACAGTCGCTACGGCCCGACGTTGAAATCACCCGCAAAAAAATCACCGCCATGGCCATGCTGTATTTCGGCATGACCAACTGGATCCCCGTCTGGTACAAGCCGTCGGGCTCGATCAAGCCCGCCGATTTATCCGCGATGATTGCCGATACCTTCCTGAACGGCGTGCGCCAGCTTGCCATCGAGTAAAGCCAGCCTGCGGTGGACATAGGCCAGGTTATCGGACAAAGCATGCGGCTTAAAGCCTAGCGCCTGCAACTTCCGGCAAGCCAGCGCCGAGTATTGCGGACGCCGCGCCCGAACGGGATAGTCATCGGTCGTAATCGGTTGCAGCCGGTGCGGCACACCTGCCAAAATAGCGCCGGCAAATTCAAACCATGACACCACCTCGCGGCCGGCAAAGTGGTAAATACCGCCGGGTATCGCATCGCGACCGGCGAGCCCAATAAGGACATCGGCCAGATCACCCGCGTAGGTAGGTGACCCCACCTGGTCGTTAACCACCGTCAGCAGTTTGTCTTGTGCTGCCAGTGCCAAGATAGTCTTGACGAAATTCTTGCCATACTCGCTGAATAGCCAGGCGGTTCGCACCACGATCGCGTCGGGGTTGGCGGCAAGCACCGCCAGTTCACCCGCCCTCTTCGACTGCCCATACACGCCCAGGGGCGCCGGCGTATCGTCTTCTGTATAGGGCGCTTGATGCGTGCCATCAAACACATAATCTGTCGACACATGGAAAAAGCGAGCGCCGCAACCGCGTGCCGCTCGAGCCATATGCTCGGGGCCCTGGGCATTGACGGCATAAGCACGATCCGTGTCCGATTCTGCGGCGTCTACTGCGTTATAAGACGAAGCATTGATAAGCACATCTGGCGTAAACGAGGCCACGACGTCGGCAACCTGGGCCACCTGAGTAATATCGACCTGGGCCGACGTGGGCGCATGAATATGCCAATGCGCTGGCGCACGGTCTTGCAAACAACGCCCCAACTGCCCGGCGCCGCCGAATATCAACACTCTCAAAAAACACTCCCTAGTTCACACAACGCCGACAACACCAAACCTTGTCTGTCTTTGTCGGAAACCACCGGGTCGGATACCGGCCAGTCAATACCCAGTGCCGGATCATCCCAACGCAGGCAGACTTCGTCGCCAGGCTGATAAAAATCAGTACATTTATATTCGACCAAGGCGTCTTCAGACACCACGACAAAACCGTGAGCATAGCCTGGCGGCACCCATAGCTGAGTAAAGCCGCGCGCCGACATCGCCACCATTTGCACCTGACCAAATTGCGGCGAACTGCGCCGGACGTCGACAGTGACATCGACGATTTCGCCCTGCACCACACGCACCAGCTTACCCTGAGGGTGCTTAAGCTGATAGTGCAAGCCACGCACGACATGCCTGGCAGAGTAGCTGCAATTATCTTGCACAAACGGCCTATACCCAGGCAACTGGGCCTCATACCGACGCGCCTGGAATGTCTCGAGAAAATACCCCCGAGCATCGCGATGCACGTCCAGCGTAATGAGCTTGACGTCTTGAAGTGCGGTGTCGGAAATCTTCATTGGCCTGCGGCCCCCATCATTATGCAATTGCTCCTACAATCTAACATCAAATTTTGCCGCTCCCGTACGCATATGCCCTTAAAAGATCTGCGCAATCTCATCATTCTCAGCATCATCTGGAGCGGATCATTTCTGTTCATGCTGCTGTCCATTCACGAAGTCGGGCCTATGCCCCTCATCGAGATTCGCGCTTTTGCCGGCGGGGCGTTCCTGATGATGCTGGTCATTGCATTAGGCAAAATGCCCAGTCTCATTCAGAACTGGCGCACTATCAGTGTGGCAGGCCTGTTTAACTCGGCTTTTCCGTTTTTAATGCTGGCTTACGCGGCACAGCATCTCACCTCGGGCCTATTGGCTATTCTTAATGCCATGACACCCTTGTTTGGCGGGCTGATCGCCCGCGTATGGCTAAAAGAACGCATGACCGCACCGCGCATCGGCGGGCTTGTTCTGGGCTTCACCGGCATTCTTATTCTGGTGTCAGACGACCTGCAGTCCAGTTCGGGCGCCACCCATTTGCTGCCGGTTATCGCCGGGCTGGGCGCCCCGCTATGCTACGCAATTGCCGCGTGTTACTCGGGGCTGTACCTTAAAACGGTCGACCCTATGGCCAGTGCCGCAGGCAGCGTTGGCACCACGGCCCTCATTTTCATGCCGTTCGCCCTGTTTACCTGGCCTGATTCGGCCCAGGTATCGGTAACCGCCTGGTCGGCCGCCATCGCTCTGGGTGTGCTATGTACAGGATTGGCTTACGTACTGCTGTTCAGGCTACTCGCCAGCGTCGGCCCAACCAAAACCATTACCGTCACCTTTTTGGTGCCACCCATGGGCGTGATGTGGGGCGTGATATTTTTGGGTGAACCCCTAACGCCCGCCATTGTAGTGGGCGCCTGCGTGGTACTGGCCGGCACCTTTTTGGCCACCGGCGTGCGGTTGCGCAGCACCCCAAAAAACTAAATCGGTGTGCCGCGCGCCTGCAGCGCTTTACCCAGCATCCAGGCCATGGCAATGCCAGCCAACGAAAACAGCCCCGTCACCACCCATGTCATTTGCCAGCCCCCGGCCAGCGTAGCCACCCAAGCCACGATGGGCGGGCCAATAAACTGGCCCAGCGCGGTGCATTGCTGCATCCAGCCTACTGACGTGGATGTGGTCTGGCGCGAAGGCGCCAGCTGAATCACCAGGTAAAACAACGTCGCCGGAATCAGCCCACCAACGGCCGAGAACAAAAAGACCATGACCAACTGAACCGGGGTTGAAATATTTAAGGCAAATGCCACAAACGAACACAGCCCCATGGTGATGAAGCCCGTGGCAATGAGCGTTTGCGGCTGCAGACCTTTGTGCAACAAACGGCCGCCCCAAAAGTTACCCAACGCATTGCTGCCGCCCACAATGGCGGTCATGAAGCCGGCCGTTGTGCCGGAAAAGCCCTCGACGACGTAGATAGAGGGCAAGAAGCCCACCACGGCCATCCATTGCGACGAGTACGCCAAAAAGCTTAACGCCACCAGCCAGACATTTCGGGAGGACAAGGTTTGGCAGACGATACTCCAGGCACGCGGAGGAGGCGCGGCAGCCGCGTCTGTGGCCGCCGCGCTGCGATACACCGCATCGGACGGCACGCGTGACCACACCAGCCACCAAATAGCGCCTGTAAGCACTGCCAGTAGCCACCACAATACCTGCCAGTGCGAAAAACTGAGCAACCACGAGCCGAAGATCAAGACAATAATGGTGGCAAAGGGCACATAACACCCCCAAAGCCCAAGCAAGCGACTTAAATAGGCCGGTTCGACCAAGCGCCGAATAAGCCCGGGTGCGGGCATGACCACCATCAGGAACCCGAGTCCCTCGAGGGCCCGGAACAACAACAGGGCCGTTTTACTGTCGAACAACGGGCCCAACGCAGAGCTGGCCGTCAGCAACGACAGACCCAGCAAAATGCAACGGCGCAGGCCAACTTTCTCGGCCACCAGCCCGATCATCAAACCCAGGCTCATGCCGCCCATTTGCACCAGCGACAGCAAAAAGCCCGACTCGACCAATGTCATGCCCAGCTGACGTTGCAGCTCGGGCAGCGCCGGCGGCAGCTTCCAGACGTGCAAGGCCGCACACACCCCGGCCACAAACACAATGTAGGCAAACGTATTAGAGGTAACCGGCCCCCGGGAAGCAACTGAAGACATGAAAAACAACCCGCGAATTTGAAAAGACAAGCGTTAAGTGACGGCATTAAAGCACACTGTAAGCGCATCAGTGCTATGGTATGCCATCGCTACAAATATTGTGGCACACTGCTTTTCAACGCGCCCGCTAACCGCCTAAGCCGCACCACCCGTCTTGTATTTCAGGTTGCCATGTCGACACACCCAGATGCTGCACAACCGCCTTCAACCGCTCAGCCCGAAGGCACCATCCGCTCAAAGTTGCTGCTTGTATTTGCGATCTGTTTTATCTCCATCAACCTGCGCTCGGCGCTCATCAGTGTCGGGCCGGTAGTCGAGTCCATCCGCCATAGCCTGTCGCTGTCGGGCACCATGGTCGGCCTGCTCCTCACCTTACCGGTGCTTTGCTTTGGCGCTTTCGCCCCCTTTGTTCCTCGTTTGCAGCGCTATCGCTCGTCAGAACAACTGGTCACGCTCGCACTGATCGTATTGTGCGTGGGCGTCGCACTCCGAAGCCTGTTCGGCACATTCGGGTTGTTTGCGGGCACACTAGTGTCCGGTGCGGCCATCAGCGTAGTCATGGTCATGCTGCCCAGCTTAATCAAAAAGAACTTTGCCACACAAGCAGGTGCCATGATGGGGCTTTATTCAACCGCCCTGTGCTTGGGGGCTACGGTCGCCGCCGCGTTCACGGTGCCCGTCGAGTCCATACCCGGCAGCGACTGGCGCTGGGCCCTGGCGTTCTGGAACTTGCCTTTGTTTGTCGCCATTGCGCTGTGGCTACCCTATTCAAAGGCGGGCAAGGCCAACCCGCTCGCCGCCACAGTCAAGCTGCCCAAGCTACGCAGCAACGCCCTGGCCTGGCAGGTATCTTTGTTCATGGGCATTCAATCGTCCATCGCCTACTGTGTATTTGGCTGGTTGCCCGTCATTCTGGTCGATCGCGGCCTTACGCCCCTGGCCGCTGGTTTCATGCTGTCTATTTGCATGGGCGTTCAGGTCGTCACTTCGCTATCGGCGCCCTGGCTGGCCACCCGAAGCAAAGATCAGCGCAGCACCATCGCGCTCATGCTGGCGCTGTCGGTTGTTGGCCTCATGACCACCATATACGCGCCCCTGGAAACCATGTGGCTATGGTCAACTATTTTAGGCTTGGGGCTGGGCGGGGTGTTTAGCATGGCACTGGCCTTGCTGGTATTACGCGCCCCCAACCCCCAGGTCGCTGCATCGCTATCGGGTATGGCCCAAGGGGTAGGCTACACCGTCGCCGCAACCGGCCCCATTATTGTGGGTGTGCTGCACGAACTCACCGGCAACTGGCACGCAGTTGCCGTGTTTTATCTGGTGCTGGCAACCGGTTCGTTCACATTTGGCATGGGTGCCGGGCGCAATCTTTATATCAAGCCAGACCCAAAGTCTTAAGCGCTACCGAGGTGTCCAACGCCTGAGCCCGATCAACCACCACCTTGTCGGCAATCAGGCGACGCGAGGCCAAGTGATCGGCCGGCGAGTTAATGGACTCGGCACACGTCAGGCGGTCGCCTTCAAAATACAGCACCGAAAACTTGCCCTCGGCCGGGTTACCGCGCACAGCACGTTCATTCGCGGCATCTGGCACACCTGCAATCTGAATACGGGTCGCCCCCTGATCTGACCAGAACCAAGGCATCGCCGTGTACGGCGCCGGGTCACCCAAAATGCTGCGCGCAGCGCATCGGGCCTGATCATTGGCATTTTGAACGGACTCCAGACGCACCCGACGCCCCAGCATGGCCGACGGAAACGCAGTGCAGTCGCCAATCGCATATACGGCCGGGTCACTGGTTTGCATGAATTCGTTGACCATAATGCCGTTATCGCAATCCAACCCGGCCGCTTGGGCGAGTTCGACATTAGGTACCGCGCCCACACCAACCACGACGACATCGGCAGCGAAGAAGCGGTCGCCCACCCAGGCGCCCTTGACCACGCCGTCCAGCGTTTCAAGGCGATCGGCACGACAACCCAGCTCGATGGCTATGCCGTTGGCACGATGGGTGCTCAGCAAATAATCGGAGATTTCGGGAGAGGCCGAACGGCCAAGCAAGCGATCGGCAGCTTCGAGGACCGTTACATGCTTGCCCAACGCCGACGCTGTAGCGGCCAGTTCGAGCCCGATAAAGCCGCCGCCAAACACCAGGACATTACTGGCCGTGCCGATCTGGTCGCGCAGCCGCTGTGCGTCGTCGATGGTGCGTAAGGTGAAGACATTACTGAACTCGCCCTCGAACAGGGGCAGCATCCGTGCACGCGTACCCGTGGCCAACACCAGAACATCATACGGGAACGTATCGCCCGAATTGACCGTGACCTGTTGCACCTCGCGGTCGATGGCAGTGACACACGTATTAACGTGGACATTAATGCCGTTGTCAGCATAGAAACTGCCCGGCCGCAGCCACGCCGGTTGTGGGTTTTCGTCTTTGATGAAGGTTTTTGACAGGGGCGGCCGCTGATACGGCAAATAGCCTTCTTCAGTGATCAGGGTCAGCTTTACCGACGAGTCGGCTTCAAGGACGGATGCACAAAACTGGGCTGCGGCATGCCCGCCCCCAACAACAACGATATTCTTCAAAACGGGATCATCCTTCAGGTTGACGTAATGGCTTTAGGGCCTTTTTCTTTGATGTAGGCCTGGGTTGCCTTTTCGACATTGGGCAAATTGCCGTGCACGCGCAGCAGCAAGCCCATGAATGTCTGGGCCTCGGCGTCGGACAAGCATGACAGCAACACACGCTGGCGCTCGAGCGCCACAGCCTTGATTTCGTCGTGCTTGGCGCGGCCGGCCGGCGTTAAAGTAGCATAACGCACCCGGCCATCATCGGGGTCGACCGAAAACGTGATGAAGCCCTTTTCGTACATGGTTTTGAAGCAGCGGCTGACCGAGCCCTAGTCCATACCAATGAGCTTGCACACCATATTGACCGACACTTTCTCTTCGAGCGCCAGCATGACCAGCACCCGCCAGACCTCGATGCCGACCCCGTAGTACTTGCGATAAACCGCGGCAGCGCCGCTGGCCAGCTTGGTGGCGGTAAACGTCAGGTAGGCCGGCACATACTGTTCAAGGTCAATACCGCCTGTCGGGTTCTCGGGCTCCAGCGGCGGCTGCACTGGCTGTGCCACCGCCCGTGTCAAGGGTGTGCGCCTACCACGCCCACCCGTTGGCGTTGCCGTCGAAACCGAACTTTTTGCCTTGGCCATATGCCGTAAACCCGCGTTATTGCTGTGTTTCGGGCAAGTGTACCGTGATCGTGTCGCAGTCGTCTTTAATTACCAGTTGGCAACTGAGTCGGCTGGTGGGCTTGAGCGGACTGGTCGTGCACTCGAGCATTTCCTGCTCGGGTGCATTGGCCGCATCAAACTTGCCCATGTCATTTTCATCGACATACACATGGCAGGTCGCGCACATGGCCGACCCACCGCACTCACCCACAATACCGACCACGCCACCATTGACAGCCGCCTGCATCAGGTTGACGCCCGGCGAAACATCTATCTCGGTTACCGCGCCGTCGGCGCTTATATATTTAACAACAGCCACTTTAATCAAACCTCTTTTTTGTTAATGCGGAATCAGGCGCACCGGCAAAGACTCGAGCGCGCGTAGCGTATTGTTCAAGCGGCGTAACGGCTCGCCGATGATTTCAATGCGCTTGACCTTACGGGCCAGGGCCGTGAGTATAAGCTCGCCCTCCAGCCGGGCGATGGCCTGACCGACGCAGCCGTGAATGCCCGTGCCAAAGGCCATGTGACCCACCGGCTTGCGCTCAATATCGAATACCTCAGGATCTTTCCACTGACGTGGGTCGCGATTGGCCGCCGCCAGGAAAAAGAGCACTTTATCGTTCTCTTGCATTTGGGCACCGGCAAACTCAACATCGCGATTCACCGTACGGAAGAAAGTTTGTACCGAGGACTCGAAACGCAATGTTTCTTCAAAGGCAATGCGCGCCAGCGCAGGGTCTGCTGCAAGCTTGGCGTACTGGTCGGGAAACTGCCCGAAGCAATAGATCGCGTTGCCGATCCCGTTAACCGTTGTGTCGACCCCGGCTGACAAGAAGGAGCGCACCAGCATCGTGGCCTCTTCATGGGTAATTTCGCCCGCATCTGCCGCCTGATAAATTTGGTCGCCAAAGCCATCCGGGCGCAGCGCCTCGCGGCGACACTTATCCATAATCCACTCACGCACCGGCTCGTAGCGCTCGACCGCTTTCTGAAACACATGGTTGCGCGGTCCGAAGGCATTGAACACCATATCGCCATAAAGCAGCAGCGTGTCACGCTCCTCATCGGGCAAGCCAACGGCGTCGGGAAACACGCGCAGCGGGTAAACCTTGGCCAGATCACTAATGGCGTCGATCTCGCCCTTTTCGACCAGACGATCAATCAGCGCCTCGGCCTGGGCCTGGAACTCGGCCCGCACCTGCTGCACGACCTTCGGCGACAAAATACGCGCAAGAATCGCGCGAGCCTTGGTGTGATCAGGTGGATCTGCTTCGAGGATGAGGCTGGGGGGACGAAAAGGCTTCTCGGTGCGGAAATTGGCCAAGCCCACCCCGGCAGACGAAATAAAGTTCTGCCAATCGCTCAGCCCGGCCTTGACCGGCTGATAACGCGTAAACGCCCACAAACCGTAAGAATCAAGCCAAACCACCTCACCGGCTTCACGCATAGTTTCGTGATGCGGATAAGGCATGGTTAAAAAATCGTCGCCGAACGGATCGATATCGAGACGTGTGACGTGCGCCGGCGGCGTCTGGGTTTTACTGGCGTGAATTTTCATGATTGTCTCCTGCTTCGTATTTTGCTTAATGGGCCTGCCCCGGCACTGCAGCCACCGAAATATGGCGGTCAAGTACCGAAGGATCTTCAATCAGTTCGGCGGTGGGGCCTTCGTGCACAACCGCGCCGTGGTCAAGAATGAGTGCGCGCTGCGCAAACTTCAGGGCTTCTTGTACTTTTTGTTCAACCAGCAAAATAGCCACGCCTTGCTGCTGACTTAGCTGGTCGAACGCGTGCATCAGTTCCTCGCAAATAATGGGTGCAAGGCCCTCGAGCGGCTCGTCGAGCAACAGGAGCTGCGGATTACCCAACAAGGTACGGGCCACTGAAAGCATTTGCTGCTCGCCACCTGAAAGCGCCGTACCGGGATTATTGCGACGCTCTTGCAAGCGCGGGAACAGTTGATAGGCGCGCTGAATGTCGGATGCCGGCCGGCTACGTAACCCGGCGATCAAGTTTTCTTCGACGGTCAGCGACGGAAATACATCGCGTGTTTGCGGCACATAGCCGATGCCCATCCGTGCGCGATCGACCGTACTGCGACGCGCCACGTCGGCACCCCTCCAGGCCAAGCTGCCACGACGGTAATCGGTCAGCCCCATAATGGCTTTCAGTGTGGTCGACTTGCCCACACCATTGCGCCCGATCAGGCATACCCGTTCACCTTCGGCCACACTAAACGACACGCCATGCAGCACGGTAAGCGGGCCATACCCGGCCTCCAAGCCATCCAAAGCCAATAACTGACTCATATCTGCCCCTCTTTACCCAGGTACACCGCCCTGACCACGTCATTGCGGCGAATATCATCGGGTGTACCGTCGGCCAGTACCGCACCATTGGCCAGCACCAAAATGCGGCTGGCAAACCGGAACACCAGGTCCATATCGTGTTCGATAATCACCACCCCCAGTTCTGCCGGCAAGCGCTCAAGCGCGTCGAGCACCAGTTGCGCCTCGGACTTGGGCACACCGGCCATGGGTTCGTCGAGCAACAAAACCTTAGGCCGCAGCGCCAGTGCCAGTGCCACCTCTACCAGACGCTGGTCGCCATAAGCCATTTCAGCCGGTGTGTTGTGGGCGACACGCGTCAGCTGCAGCTCGGCCAGAATGTTTACAGCCTCGTCAATAATGTGGGTGTACGAGTTTTTGCTTCGCCACATCTGCCCAATAGAACCATCTCGCTGATGGATAGCCAGTGCAACCTGATCAATCACCGGCATGTCGGGCGCCAGCTTCGAAATCTGGAAAGTACGCACCAAGCCGTGAGCCACACGCTTGTAGCTGGGCCAAGACGTGACGTCAGTATCGTTCAGCAACACACGCCCTTCGTCAGCATGCAGGACTCCGCCCACCTGATTGACCAATGTGGTTTTACCGGCGCCGTTAGGGCCAATAATGGCCAGGCGCTCACCCGCCGACAAGCTGAATGACACATCGTCAGTCACCTTCAGGCCGCCAAACGACTTTTTAAGATGCTCAACCTTCAGCAGCGTCATGCGCGCCTCCCGAACAGTGCCAGTACATTCAGCCCTAACCGGCGCATCATCTGCTGCACAAAGCCTTTAGGTAAAAACACGACGAGCATCAACAACCCACCAATCACAAACAGCCAATGAAACGGATTTGCGGTCGCGGCAAAGTGGTGAATCATGGTGTACAGGGTGGTGCCGATAATGGCCCCACTTAATGTGCCCAGCCCACCCAGCACCAGCATGACCAGCGCCTCGGCCGACAACTCGAAACCCAGGCTATCTAAGCCGACGACTTGGTTGACTTGGGCAAACAAGCCCCCGGCGATGCCGGCAAACACGCCCGACAACGTATACAGCTTGACCAAATGCGGGTAAATACGCGTGCCATTGGCCGCCATACGGTCGCGGTTTTCGCGAATACCGACACAGCACAAACCAAACGGCGAGCGCATAATGCGCCGCAGTACGGCAAACGACAACAGCATCACGACCATGGCGTACCAGTAGCCGGTGACCCCAAAAATATCGAACTGAAACTGGCCAAAAATGGGCGCCACTTCGAAACCCGACAAGCCGTCGTCGCCCCCGGTAATAAACTGCAGCTTGCTGGCCAGGTTTTGCATAATGAGCGCAACAGCAATCGTCAGCATCAAGAACGCCAACCCTTGATAGCGCACCAAAAACAAACCGGCAATAAAGGCCAGCAAGGCACCCGAGCCTGCTGCAACCAACAGCCCCAGCAAAGGGTCGGGCATCACAAACTTGGCGAACAAGCCGGCGGCATACGCCCCCATGCCAAACATGGCCGCCTGACCCAGTGTGGGCAACCCGCCATAACCCGTTACCAGGTCAAGCGACATGACCAAAATGGCAATCATGGCGATGCGGGTAAGAATGAGCAATTGCCCGGGCAAATACCAATACAACAGAAAAATCACAGCCAGCGCAGCCACATAGCCCAGCCAGCCCCAGGGGGATTGACGCATGGCCATACCCGCGGAAACAGGGGATAACGTCATCAGTGTCTCCGTAAAATGCCTTCAGGTCGCAACGCCAGCAAAACAATCATGGCTGCGTAGAAAAAGAATGTGCCGAAGTCGGATGCCAGGTACTTGCTGGTGGTGTCGATTACGCCCAGCAACAAGGCTGCTGCCAACGTCCCGGAAATACTGCCCAGGCCACCCACGGCAACCACAACCAACATCAAGACCAGATACTTCAGGGGGTAATAAGGCTCGAGGGGCATGAGTTCGGCGCCAAGCACACCACCCAAAGCAGCCAGACCCGCCCCGGCTGCAAACGTGGCGCACTGCACCACCCGGATATTGATCCCCAGCGACGAGGACATGGCGGCGTTGTCGACCGACGCACGTAACCAGATGCCAAAACGGGTTTTGGAAATGAGTAACCAGATGAGCAACACCACAATGAAGCCGGCCACCACGACCAGCACGCGCTGCTTAGGCAAGGTGCGTTCACCCAGGCTGATCGACCCCTGCAGCAATTCGGGCAACGGAATTTGCTGGATATATGCACCCGCAAAGAAGTTGGCCGTTGCAATACAAGCGAAGGTAAAACCAATGGTGAACAACACCTGTTGCAGCTCCGTTTTTTTGTACAAAAAACGGAACACAAAGGTTTCGAGCAGTGCCGCCACGACCATGGTGGCCACAATGGCAATCAATAAGCCCGTAAGAAAGGGGTAGCCTTGCTCACGCACCAGAATGGCCGTGACATACCCTCCCAGCATGGCAAATGCGCCATGGGCCAGGTTGATGAACCGCATCAACCCCATGGTGACGGAAAGGCCCACAGAGATGACAAACAACACCATCCCGTAGACGATTCCGTCGATCAGAATATTACTGAGTAGCAGCACGCATGCCCCCTTCGATTACTTCAAGCCATGGTCGCGTTGCGGACCGAAGTTCTCGATTTCTGTGTTAACCAGCGTGCCGTCTTTACGCTCGACTTTGCGCAGGTAAACGTTCTGGGTAATGTGACGGGTATCGGGGTCGATTTTTGCCGGGCCGCGTGGGCTTTCCCATTCAAAACCTTTAATGGCTGCCATGGCCTTTTCACCGTCTTTTTTACCGTCGGTGGCTTCAACCATTTTTTGAATCACGCGCATACCGTCGTATGCTCCCACCGAAGCGTAGTTGGCCAATGCATCGGCCGCCTGTTTCTTCATGGCGTCTTTAAATTGACGGTTGGCGTCAGAGTCGTGATCAGCCGAATAATGGAACGAGGTCAGCAAGCCCAATGAGGCATCGCCAAACTTCTGCAAGTCGAACTCATCCATTTCGGCAGTGCCCAGAAACTGGATACCGGCTTCACGCAAACCATTCTGGTTGTATGCATTTACAAAACCCAGGTTAGGCGGCCCGCCGGGCAAGAACACATAAACGGCCTGCGCGCCACTGGCCTTGATGCGCTGGGCAAACGGACTGAAATCGTTGGTGTTGAGCGGCATACGAATGCTTTCAACAACCTCGCCCCCCTGCTTGGCAAACTCATCCTTGAAAGCGGCTTCGGCATCTACGCCAGGCGCGTAATCCATGACTGCAGTCACGACTTTGGTAATGCCCTGTTTTTTGGCCCATTGTGCGATGGGCACCGTCACCTGCCACAAGGTATACGACGTGCGCACGAAGTAGTCGGACTTGGTGTTGATGGACGATGTTGCCGCGTTGAAAATGACCGTGGGGGTTTTGGACTGCTGGATAAGCGGTGCAACCGCCATGGCATTGGGGGTAAACACCAGACCGCCCAGGTAATCGACACGCTCATTCACAATCAGTTCTTGAGCTACGGTTTTAGTGCCGCCCGGGTTGGGGCCGCCGCTATCACGATAAATAATCTGGATATCGTGACCGCCAAATTTGCCGCCTTGCTGAGCAAGATATGACTCGGCACCATCTTTGAACAATTTTCCATAGTGTGCAAAGGGGCCGGAAAACGGGGCAATAATGCCGACCTTCACGGTTTCGGCTTGCGCAAAACCCGACAACGACACAGCCATCAGTGCGATGGCACCTAAACGTAGTGCTTTCATTTTGTCTCCTTGATTATTAGGGTGAGCGGATGTCGGCCTCTGCGGGCCCTTACGCGTCTCACGTGCACTGAGTCTAAGTTCAAACTAGTTGGTAAGTCAACTAGTTGAGACCCCAACAAAATAGAGCTTTCTCTATCGACTGGACGTCGGTACGACGGCCAGCCTAATATTCCCCCTTGCTATTGCTTGCTCAACGCCTATTTATGGTTTTCATTTCAAGCCCGACTCGGGGTTTTCACTTAGACTTGCCCGGAGCGCATCATGCGTGATGCGCTGTCGTTCAACGCCGTATGGCTGGCCGAAACGCTGCGCATCAAAGAACTGCGCGACGGCGCTCTGGACGACGCTGCGCCCGTGGCGCGCGCACTTGGGCGCGGGGGCAATTTTGCTCAGCGCCTGATCACTCGCGCCCAGGCGCTGGCCGAACGCGAAAACATACAAACGACATTCGTCCACTGGCAGACGCTAAGCAAGTTGGCTTTTGCACTGCTTGCGATTACCGCAATATTGACCGGCGCGGGGCTGGCGGCAAGCGCATTGGGTGACGGCAGCCATCCTGTCAACCTGATGCTGGCAATAGCTGTACTGTTGGGGCTACACGCCCTGACCTTTGTCTTTTGGTTGGTTGGCACCGTCGCATCCTCATCGCACGCCAGCGGAATGGGCGCGGTCTGGTTATGGATGACCTCGCGCATGGCGCGTACACCGCAAAGCGCGGCAATCGGCCAGGCGCTAGTCGCAACGCTGCAACGTAGCCACGGGCTCAAACCGCTGCTGGGGATCCTGACCCACGCTGTCTGGTGCATTGTTTTTGTCTCGACCATCGTCACCCTGTTGGCACTACTGTCGGCACGACAATATGTCTTCCAGTGGGAAACGACGCTCTTGGCGCCCGAAGCGTTCACCGTTATTACGCATCTGTTCGGTGGACTACCCTCGCTGATCGGATTCCCGATACCCGCCGACACCGTTGTGGCACAAAGCATGGCCGGCGCACTGCCTGCGAACAACAGCGCAGGGCCGTTATGGTCTCAATGGCTGCTGGGCGTTGTCGTCGTATACGGTTTTTTGCCCAGGCTATTGGCCTTGCTGGCGTGCATCGTCACCTGGCGAAGGCAAATGCAGCTTCTTACGCTGGACACCGAACTGCCCGGGTTCATCGAGCTCAAGCCGCGCCTCATGCCCGGCAGCCTGAACACCGGTATCGACGCCCCTGCCCCTGATTTAGCAACAAACTCTGGCGAAAGCAGCCAGGCTGGTCTCATAATTCCTGGCGGGCATAATGCCTTGGTGGCCATTGAGCTGCCCAACGACATTACCTGGCCGCCGTCAGGCCTGGAAAACATTGGCGCCGACCTCGGACGTGTCGATACCCGCGCACAGCGCAGCGCGCTGCTGAGCGCGCTGGAATCAAAACAGTATGACCACCTGATTGCGGCCTGCGACGGCCGCCTGACACCCGACCGCGGCACCTTGCTTTACTTTCAAGCGCTGGCCCAAACCTGCAAACAATTTCATGTGCTGATTTTGCTGCCTGACACAATGCCTGAAAACAATCGAACTACACTATGGCAAGCAAACCTTGAGCGCGTCGGCTTTGACAGCGCCCGCGTTTACACCGGGCCGGCAAGCCTAACGGCTCAAACCGGCACTACCCAGAGCACCCCGCATGGCAACCACTGATATCGCACAGCCGCCCACCGACCCGGCACCGACGCCCGACGTTCTGCTGCGCATTGCCGTGGTTGGTCATACCAACACCGGTAAAACGTCGTTGCTACGCTCACTGACACGCAACCCCGACTTCGGTGAAGTCAGCGACCGCCCCGGCACCACACGCCACGTCGAAGGCATACAGCTACTCATCGACGAAACGCCGGTCATCGAGTTCTTTGATACACCGGGCATCGAAGACGCCATCGGTTTGTCAGACTACATCGATCGCCTTTGTCCACGCGAAGAGCGCCTGGACGCCTTCGATCGGGTCGACCGCTTCCTGGACTCGGTTGAGAGCCGGCGCCGCTTCGAGCAAGAGGCGCGTGTCCTGAAAAAATTGCTTGAGTGCGATGCCGCGTTATACGTCATCGACACCCGGGACCCGATGCTCAGCAAGCACAAAGAAGAACTGGCCATACTAGCCTCTTGCGGGCGCCCCATTTTGCCAGTGCTGAACTTTACGCAGCACAAGTACCAACGTGTCGATGAGTGGCGTGAGGGCCTGGGTCGCCTGAATCTGCATGCCATAGTCGAATTCGACACGGTTGCCCCCTCGCTCGACGGCGAAGACCAGCTTTACGAAAAACTAGGCGTTTTACTCGACCGCCACGCCGCACTGCTGACTACCCTGAAAACCAATATTCAGGCGCAACGGCACGCACGCCGCCAAGGCGCCTACCGCTTGCTGGCCGAGCTGCTGGTCGATGTTGCCGCCCTGCGTGTCAGCACAAAAGCAGACAGTACATCCGTCGAAGAAACCACCCAAGTGTTGCGCGACCTGGTCCGGCGCCACGAGCAAACCTGCCTACAAGCCTTGCTCAAGCACTACAACTTTCGTCGTGAAGACTTCCTGCAGCATGCCTTACCCCTTGAAGGTGAGCGCTGGGGCATGGATTTATTCAGCCCCCAAACCCTTAAAGAAGCAGGTATTGAGGTCAGCAAAGGTGCAGCAGCAGGTGCCGCAGCGGGGCTGACTGTTGACTTGCTCAGTGCCGGTCTCAGCCTGGGCACCGGCACCATGATCGGCGCCGCAGTCGGCGGCGCCTGGCAAGGGGTAGATCGCTTCGGCAAACGCCTGCTGGCAAAACTACTCGGCTACCAAGAAATTTCTGTCGATGACAATGTCATCAGACTGTTGGCAGCCCGCCAAATGGCCCTGATCGCCGCACTAGAGCAACGCGGTCATGCCGCACGGGACCCGATCACCATTGATATTGAACGCGTCAACGGATTCAGTGACTCTCGCCTTCCTGAGACGATTCAAGAGGCCCGCAGCAACCCGCAATGGTCAACACTCGACGACCACTACGAAACATCGGTGCGGCGCCAGCGCCTGGTTGAGCGGCTGGCGGCCAGCTTATCCAACACGCCTTGACCTAACCCTGGCATGCCCACGCACCACCGACGGAATCAGCTGCGCGGCGGCTGGTTCAGGCCCGCCTGCACCGCGGGTCGCGCCAAAAAGACCTCAAGCACGCGCAAGACCTCAGGAAAATCACTGATGCCGACTAAATCGGCAGCTTCGTAAACCTGCATCAGGCTGCGCACCCAGGGCAACGTCGCCATGTCGGCAATGGTGTAATCATCGCCCATGATCCACTGACGCCCTGCCAAGTGTTTATCCAGAACCCCCAGCAAACGCCGGGTTTCAGCCAAATAGCGATCGCGCGGACGTTTGTCTTCGATATCTTTGCCGGCAAACTTATGGAAAAAGCCCAACTGCCCGAACATGGGCCCTACACCGCCCATCTGGAACATCAGCCACTGCAAGGTGGTGTAGCGCTGCACCGGATCAGTGGGTAGAAACTTACCCGTTTTCTCGGCCAAATACACCAAAATAGCCCCCGACTCGAACAGTGGCAGCGGCTTACCGCCGGGGCCGGCCGGGTCGATGATGGCGGGGATCTTGTTGTTCGGGTTCAGCGAGACAAACTCGGGCGTCAGTTGGTCATTGGTCTGGAAACTGACCAGGTGCGCTTCGTACGGCAAACCCGTTTCTTCAAGCATGATCGACACTTTGACGCCATTAGGCGTGGGTAGCGAATACAGCTGAATACGATCGGGGTGTGCAGCCGGCCATTTTTGGGTAATGGGAAACGCAGAAAGATCAGACATGAAAAACCTTTGATAAAAAATCAGTATTCGGAAGATTTACCTGTCAGGGCAACGCCCAGACGCAACAAGCGATGCGCACAGGCATCAAGAAATATTGTCAGCCATGACCGCTTTTCGTAGACCAGCGGGGTAACGTGCTGGCTACTGACCTGCAACTGAGCCTCGAGCCGTTCGCGCAGTTGCGCGGCAAAACCCGCATCGTCTACGTAGACATTGGCCTCGCGCGCCAACAATAAACTGAACGGGTCCATGTTAGCCGAACCCACCATGGCGCGATCATCGATGACGGCCACCTTGGCGTGCAAATAGCTGGGCATGTATTCATAAATACGAATACCATGCTTGAGCAATCGGCCATACATGCTGCGGCACGCCCTGAACTGCAAAGTATATTCAGACCGACCTTGCAACAGCAAACGCACAGACACCCCACGGGCCGCGGCATCTTGCAGGGCTCTTTTCAGCGCGCGCCCCGGCAAGAAGTAAGAATTAGCAATCAGGATATCGCGCCGTGCCCGATAAATGGCGCCAATGTAAGCTGACTCGATGGCTTTGCGAAACCGGACGTTATCTCGAAACAGCGCGGCGGCACGCACGCCACCAGGCACCGGACCCGACCGCTGCACCAAGGCAACATCACGCCTTCGGCGCCAGCGCCTGACCCGCTTGTAAAACGCAGCCCAATCGCTGCGATGCCGCCAGGCCATGCGCATCCATAAGTCGCTTTGCGCCTTGAACAAGTCTTGCACAATCGGGCCGCGCACTTTAACGGCAAAATCGAAACGCGGCTCGGGGCCCTGCCCGTCGTCAGGCACATCGACCAGATCGTCCAGGACATTGATGCCGCCTACAAAGGCCACACTCTGGTCAATGACCACCAGCTTGCGATGCAGGCGCCTTAAACGACGCAAACTGAAGCGGTAAAACTCAATACCGCGTGGCTCCGGACGATACACCCGGTAGCGCCCGCCCATTTGCGTCACTTCGCGCCCGATGGCTTCGGCATTAGGTGCACTGCCAAAGCCATCGACAACCACGCGCACCCGCACCCCACGCTCACAGGCCGCACGCAAATGCGCCAGCAACTTCAGGCCGGTATCATCAAGATTGAAAATGTAAGTTTCGAGGTGAATGCTGAAGCGCGCACCGTCTATGGCCTGAAACAGCGCCGGAAAATACTGGGCGCCGTTCTGCAGCAGCGTCACTTCGTTGCCTGAGCGCCAACGGACAAAATCCGGGTAGCGGTCTGGCCCAGGCTTGCTCAAGGCAACTCAAGCTCGGTAAATATGGGCGCGTGGTCTGACCACTGCGACCAGGGTTTGCCATGCAGCACTCGCGCCGTACGCACGGCAAAGCCGCGCTGGTAAATGCGATCGAGCCGGAACCACGGGAAAGCAGCAGGAAACGTACGTGGCGGCGGCGTGGTACGCGCCATGCCGTCGACGCCCAATTCGTGCGGACGCCCGCCAAACCCGCCGCTGCCACCCAACATGCGCAACGACTGACCCAAGGCTTTAAGCGGCGCTGGCATGGTTAAAGGACCCGTATGCGGCGCATGAGGCGCGACCGAAAAGACTTCGTATAAATTTAACTGCTTGACGAACAACGGTGCCAGGCGGTTGTTCCAGTCGTTGAAATCGCCAGCGATAAGCAGAGGCGCATCGGCAGGCACGAGCCGCCGGATACGTTCGACCAACGCCAGCACCTGACGAGACCGACCGCCAGCAAACAAACCCAGATGCACCACGATGCAATGCACATCGGTATTGTTGATAGACACCACCGCATGCAACAAGCCGCGCTGCTCCAGACGGTGATCGGACACGTCTTCGTTTTCGTAGCTCAGCACCCTGAAGCGCGACAACAGCGCATTGCCGTGGTCGGTATGGGTTCGTACGGCATTACGCCCGTAGCAAACGTCCATGCCCAGGGCGGCCCCCAGCGATTCGTGCTGCGCGTCGAGCACACTTTGCCGATGATTGCGCCCCTGCACTTCTTGCAGAAAAAGCAAATCGGGCCGCAGCCCATACAACCCCAGACGCAACTGGGAAAGGGACTCGCGCGCGCCCGTGGCGGAGCGGCCCTTATGGATGTTGTAGCTGACGACCCGAAGTACCGACATAGTCGTTAGGGCCCGACGTCGTTTAAGACGACGGAGCCTCGGCCTTGCGCAAACGAATGTGCAACTCGCGCAATTGCTTTTCGTCGACGGGCGACGGCGCATGCGTGAGCAGACACTGAGCGCGCTGCGTTTTGGGGAAAGCAATGACGTCGCGAATGGATTCGGCGCCCGTCATCATGGTGACGAGACGGTCGAGACCAAACGCCACGCCGCCATGGGGCGGCGCACCGTATTGCAGGGCGTCGAGCAGGAACCCGAACTTCTCGGCGGCCTCTTCGGCCCCGATATTGAGCGCACGGAAGACCTTGCTTTGAACATCGGCACGGTGAATACGTACCGACCCGCCGCCAATTTCCCAACCATTCAGGACGATGTCGTAAGCCTTGGCCAGCGCGCTTGCCGGATCGGTCTCGAGCAGCTCTTCGTGGCCGTCTTTGGGGCTGGTAAACGGGTGATGCGCTGCGAAGTAGCGACCTTCTTGCGGATCGTATTCGAACATGGGGAAGTCAACCACCCACAACGGCTGCCAGCCAGCCTCGAAGAGGCCGTTTTGCTTGCCGAAATCGCTGTGACCGATTTTGACGCGTAGCGCGCCCATGGCATCGTTGACGACTTTGGTTTTGTCGGCGCCAAAGAAAATCAGGTCGCCGCTTTGTGCCCCGGTACGCTCGATAAGCTGCGTGAGCGCCTGGTTATGGATGTTCTTGACGATGGGTGACTGCAGGCCGTCGGGGATGCTGGACGCATCGTTGACCTTGATGTAGGCCAGCCCCTTGGCGCCGTAAATACCAACAAACTTGGTGTAGGCGTCGATTTCGCTACGGGGCATGCTGGCGCCACCGGGTACGCGCAAGGCAACGACGCGACTGGCAGGGTCGTTGGCCGGCGCCGAGAACACCTTGAAGTCGACATCAGACATCAGGTCGGAGACATCGACGAACTCGAGCTTGACGCGCAGGTCGGGCTTGTCGGAACCATAACGACGCATGGCCTCAGCCCAGGTCATGGTCGGAAACTGCCCGGGCAATTCGACATTCTGGACCGATTTGAAGACGTGACGCAGCATGCCTTCAAAAATTTCGCGAATCTGCTCTTCATTCAGGAAGGAGGTTTCGCAGTCGATTTGTGTGAATTCGGGTTGACGATCAGCGCGCAAGTCTTCGTCGCGGAAGCACTTGGTGATTTGATAGTAGCGGTCGAAGCCAGCCACCATCAGCATCTGCTTGAAAAGCTGAGGCGACTGGGGCAATGCAAAGAACTCGCCCGCATTGACGCGCGAAGGCACGAGATAGTCGCGTGCGCCTTCGGGTGTGCTCTTGGTCAGCATGGGGGTTTCGATATCGATGAAACCCAGGTTGTCGAGGTATTTACGTACTTCGATAGACACGCGATAACGCAGCATAAGATTGCGCTGCATTTGCGGGCGACGAAGATCGAGCACACGATGAGTAAGACGGGTCGTTTCGGACAGGTTATCGTCGTCGAGCTGGAACGGCGGCGTGACCGAAGCATTCAGGATTTCGATTTCACGGCACAGAACTTCGACCTCGCCCGAGGCCAGATCGGCATTGGTCGTGCCTTCGGGACGCTCACGCACCAGGCCGGTAATACGCACACAAAATTCGTTACGGATGCGTTCGGCCGTTTCGAAGGCACTGACGTTATCGGGATCGACAACGACCTGAGCCAGGCCGGCGCGGTCGCGCAGGTCGATGAAGATGACGCCGCCATGGTCGCGGCGGCGATGCACCCAGCCAAACAGTGTGACGGTTTGGCCCAGTTGGGCACGACCCACCTCGCCGGTATAGCACGTACGCATGAAAGAATACTCCGTTTATATATTCAAAATTTGATGTCGGCGGCCAGCGTCTGTTAGTGATCAGACCCCGGTTTGCCATTATTGTTCTGTTTGGGCGTAGCCGCCGCTGCACCGACTGCTGCTGCCGCCTGCACCGCATTGATTACAGCGCTTTCCAGTTCGGGCTTTAATGCACCGGGCACCACCACCCCCATGGAAACAATATACTTGAGCGCCGCATCGACGCTCATGTCGAGTACCTGGACGTCGGCACGAGGCATCATTAAAAAGAAGCCCGACGTTGGGTTGGGTGTAGTGGGCACATAAACACTGACATAATCGCCGCCCAGACGCTCGGCCACTTCGCCCCCGGGGACGCCGGTTAAAAAGGCGATGGTCCAGGCACCTTGGCGCGGGTACTGCACCAACACAGCTTCGCGAAACGCCTGACCACTAGGCGACAGCACCGTGTCGGAAACCTGCTTAACCGAATTATAAATGGAACGTACCAACGGGATTTTGCCCAACAAACGTTCCCAGCGGTCGACCAGCGCACGGCCAATAAAATTGGCCACGGCCAGGCCGGTAAAAAACACCACCAGCAAAACGAGAAGCAGCTGGAAGCCCGGAATCTGAATACCAAACAAGGATTGCGAGGTGAGAAAACGGGGCACCACGCTTTCAAGCGTGGTGAACACCAGAGACAACACCCACAAGGTGATGACCAGCGGGATCCAGACGAGCAGCCCGGTGATGAAGTAGCGTTTGAATGTACGCATGCGGCCCTAGGTTGCCGACGACACAGGCGCCGCCGCAGGTGCGGCTGCAGGGGTCCCTGCCGTCGAGGATGACGATGCTGTGTCGGAGGCACCGGACGCCGCTGCGCCCGCAGCGCCCGACGCATTGGCCCCGCCACGGAAATCGGTAACGTACCAACCCGAGCCTTTAAGCTGGAAACCCGCCGCAGTCACCTGTTTGGCGTAGGTAGCCTGCCCACATTGAGGGCATTGAGTTAAGAGCGGGTCGGAAATTTTTTGCAAAACGTCTTCGGCATGGCCGCAGGCGCTGCATTTGTAAGCGTAAATAGGCACAATACTTACCCCAGAAAAATACTTGAACGCCCGCGAAAAAGCAGTTTCGCCAGCGCATGGCCGCTTTGTAGCAAAGCAGCCTAAAACACGCGATTTTAGCTTTTTTTACGGGTATTTACCCAGATTGGCCGGCTTGGCCGACAAAGCTGTCACGCCATAGATGGGGGCACTAGGCCAAGTTACAAGCATTTCGGCCAAAGTTGAAGTATTCTAAAGGGCTAAACGCCCTCTTTTTTAGGAATAATGCGGGATGACGAGCTCGAACGCCCATAACCCCAACACGCAACCCTATACGTTTTCGCAGCGTGCGCAAAAAATCACCAGTTCAACGATTCGCGAAATCTTGAAAGTGACCGAGCGCCCCGAAATTATTTCGTTTGCCGGCGGGTTACCGGCAGCCAAAGGGTTCCCCGTTGACACGATCAGTGCAGCCTTCGAACGCGTACTTAGCCACAATGGACGCACCGCGCTGCAGTACGGCCCCACCGAAGGCTACGCACCGCTGCGCGAATGGGTCACACAAGACCTGAAACGCGTTGGCGCCACCGACGTCAACATCAATCAGGTCCTTATCGTTTCGGGCTCTCAACAGGCGCTCGACTTACTAGGCAAACTGTTCATCGACCCGGGCAGCAAGGTCCTGGTCGAGGCGCCCAGCTACCTCGGTGCCCTGCAGTCCTTTTCGTTATTCGAGCCCGAATACGTTGCCGTCCCCACCGACGAACGCGGCCTGATCCCCGAGGGCCTGACCGACGAACGCGTTGCGGGCGCCCGCTTCATCTACGCTTTGCCCAATTTCCAAAACCCCACCGGTCTGACGCTCAACCTCGAACGCCGCAAAGCGTTGGTCAAGCGCTGTGCCCAGGCTAATGTCCCCATCATCGAAGACGACCCGTACGGTGATCTTCGCTACGCGGGCGAAGCGCTGCCCGGCCTGCTGGGGTTGGGCCGCGAAGTCGGCGCAACCGTTATCCGGCTAGGCAGCTTTTCAAAAGTACTGGCACCCGGCCTACGTCTGGGCTATATCGTCGCCCCCGAGGCCATCATCTCGAAGCTGGTGCAAATCAAGCAGGCCACCGACCTTCACACGGCCACACTCACTCAAATGGCAGTCTACGAAGCTATTCAAGACGGCTTCCTTAACTTCCATTTGCCGGCCGTACGCGACATCTACAAAGAACAGTGCGGCTATATGCTCGACGCCATGCAGCAGTTCTTTCCTAAAGACGCCCACTGGACGCGCCCTGAAGGCGGCATGTTCATTTGGGTCACGCTGCCCGAGCACATCAATGCCTACGAGCTCCTCGAACGGGCCATCAAGCAAAACGTCGCCTTTGTTCCCGGCGAACCGTTCTACGCGGGTGCAGAACCAAAACGCAACACCATGCGCCTCAGTTTCGTCACCGTCTCCGAAGAGCGCATCCGCGAAGGCATTGAAATTCTCGGCCGCCTGATCGCCGAAACGGCCATCAGCAAAGCAGCGTGAGCGGCGCGCAGCAGCCAAAACCCGACCTATCCGATATGCGCCACGATGACTGGGTGGCGCATTACCTGCCGGCCGCCTGGGGCCCTTATGCCCGGCTTTGCCGGCTCGATAGGCCGGTGGGCACCTGGTTAACGCTTCTGCCTTGCCTGGCGGCACTGGTTCAAGCCGCCGAAGGCTGGCCTACACTTTTCCGCCTTTTTATCTTTTCGCTAGGCGCCCTGCTCATGCGTGGTGTGGGGTGCACCATCAACGATATCTTCGACCGCGACATCGACAGCAAAGTCGAGCGCACGCGCTTTCGGCCACTGACCAGCGGACAACTTTCATTAAAGAATGCGCTGTGGTTTTTGTTCGGGCAATTCGTGGTGTGCGGCCTGTTGCTGTTTGCCGTTAACGAATACAGCCGCTGGCTGGCCGTGCTGCTCGTCCCCATTGTGATTGTTTACCCGCTGTGCAAGCGCTTTACCTACTGGCCGCAAATTGTGCTGGGCATCGGGTTTAACTGGGGCATGCTCATGGCCTGGTCCGACACCCAAAACATCGTGCCGCTGGCCGCCATTGCCATGTGGGTGGGCGCCGTGCTGTGGCAGGTAGGTTACGACTCTATTTACGCCTATGTCGACGTGCGCGACGACCTCAAATTAGGGGTCAAGTCGACTGCCATGCGCTTCGGCGAGCACGGCAAACTATGGATCAGCGGATTTTACGCGGCAACTGTGCTGCTTTGGCTGTATGCAGGCATTGCCCTTCATTTGTCATGGGCCTATTTTTTGGTCCTGGCAGTCATTACCGCTCACCTTGCCTGGCAAATGTGGGTGTTCAGCCTTAACCGTCCCGACCGCAACTTCATGTTGTTTCGGTCGAACATGACGGTGGGTGTATTACTGATTGTCGCCTCGTTGGGCGGCACCCTAATCAACTAAAGGTCAAACCCATGCCATCTTTCCTTGAAACGCTGGCAACGTTTCTGTTTGCCGTTGCCATTATTCACACGTTCTCTGTCCCTGTTTTCGCCCGGTTGGCCAACAAACATGGCCCGCACGCGGGGTTGTGGCACATGCTGGCCGAAGTCGAGGCCGTTTTCGGTGTCTGGGCATTCGTTCTGATCGTCTTTATGGTGATTTCGGCCGGAGCGCCAGAGGCCATCAGCTATATCGACTCGCGTAACTTTACCGAACCCGCTTTTGTGTTCGCCATTATGGTGGTCGCTGCCAGCAAGCCTATTCTTGATCTGGTTGGCTTGTTGGTACGCGGCCTGGCCCGTGCGATGCCTATCCGCACCGAAGTCGCCATGTTCTTCATCACCATGTCGCTGGTGCCGCTGGCCGGCTCATTTATTACCGAGCCTGCCGCCATGACGCTGGCCGCCTTGTTGTTACGCGATGCGTATTTCCGACGCTCTGAACAGGCCGGGTTCAAGTACCTCACCCTGGGCGTGCTGTTCGTCAATATCTCTATTGGCGGCGTACTCACAGCCTATGCTGCTCCGCCCGTGCTCATGGTCGCCCAAACCTTCGGCTGGGACTCATACTACATGCTGACGCACTTCGGCTGGCGCGCTGCAGCTGCAGTGTTCCTTAATGCCGCCCTGCTTACCCTTATTGTGCGCAAGTACCTGGTCACCAAAGAAATCGGTACCGGCTCGGGGGTTAACAATGCCAACGACTTCACCGAAAAGCGCCCCCCTGCGCCACCGCTGGTCATGGGCATCCACCTGGCCTTCCTGGTAGCCATTGTGCTTACCGCGCACCACCCTGCGATGTTCCTGGGCCTGCTCATGATGTTTATTGGCTATGCGGCAGCCTACCCCAAGTTCCAGAACCCGCTGCTCATCAAAGAAGGCTTGATGGTCGGCTTCTTTCTGGCGGGGCTGGTCGTCTTGGGTGGCCTTCAAAAATGGTGGCTGCAAGACCTCCTGGGCAGCCTCTCACCCACGGTCTTGTTCTGGGGTGCAACGGCACTGACGGCACTTACTGACAACGCTGCGCTCACTTACCTGGGGTCTCTGGTCGAAGGCACCAGTGATATCTGGCGTTATATGCTGGTGGCCGGTGCGGTAACCGGCGGCGGCTTAACCGTCATTGCTAACGCCCCCAACCCGGCTGGCTTTGCTATCCTGAAAAATACATTCCCAGACGGCGCAATTTCACCCCTGAAATTGCTGCTCTCGGCCCTGGTGCCCACGCTTATTGCAGCATTCTTCTTCCTGCTGCCGCATCAGGCATTTAACTAACCCAAAGCACCAAACACAAAAAGGCCTGAACCCGCGATAAAAGCGGGTTCAGGCCTTTTTAATTGCAGCGTCGTTACCGAACCGCCTTGAAAATCGCCTAACTAGACAACTTTTTTGGCCGTGCTGCGCCTGTTACCGTTTGGGCAGGCGCCAGACACTTACTTCTTGCGGTCGCGTCGCAGCATGCGAACCAACCAGACAAACAGGGTAATAGAGCACACAAGGCCAATGCCGAATAAAGCTAAGACGATCAGTTCACCGGTTGTCATCATATGCTCCGTACCCGTTTATATGAGGCTTTGATTACTGGTTGCCACCAAACTTGGCGCGCAATTCAGCGGCGTGCTTGGGGCTGGCCTGGTCAATTGCTTTCCAGGCTTCGGCGTTGGCTTGCTTGACGAAAGCCTCACCATTGCCGACCGATACCATTTCAATACCGAACTCTTCCTGACGTTTTTTCTCTGCAACAGCCAGTTCGTGGTCTTTAGCGTAATTGGCTTCAATCTTGGCCATTTGCGCTTTCAAGAACTCACGCTGTTCGTTGTTCAATTTCTTTTCCCAGGTATCCTGGTTCATGAACAAACTGACTTCTACGTTGTAAAAGCCGGGTTCGACGCGGTACTTGGTTTTCTCTTGCCAACCCAGGTCGAAAATACCTACGCTGGGCCAGCCGTAGCCGTCGACCACACCGCGCTCAAGCGCCGTAAAGACCTCGCCGGGGGGCACTTGCAAAGGTGCGGCACCCAACGACTGGAAGAATGCACGGTACACAGGCACACTGCGCAGCTTCATGCCAGCGAACGAGTTACCGTCGGGCTTTTTGTTGCTGTAAACATGGTATTTCAAGCCGTCGGTGGTACGGCCCAGCCACACCATGTTGGCCTTTTCGCGGTGGATCTTGTCCATCAGCTCGTAGCCGCCGTTTTTACGCAGCTCGGCCATAGGGGTGTCGGTCACCGTCAAGGCCAGCCCTTCGGGCACCAAGTTGGCATGGAACACGGCCGTTGTATTAGCGATGTCGACAACACCCGAACGCAGGGCGCTACCAACTTCGAACGGAGGCATGGACTCAGGGCCACCCACAAACTGGATCTGGACCAGACCTTTGCCTTCGGCATTCACCGAGTTCATGAACTCGTTGAATTGACGGAAGAAAAAGGCATCTTTGTTGAATACGCTGACGGCTTTCAGTGTCACTTCTGCGCCTTGTGCCGATACTGCGGCCAAGCCCAGCACCGCGCCCAGCGCGATTTTTTTCAATTGAAATTTCATGTACGGATCTCCTTTGGTTACATCATGAGTTGTGGCAGCCCCACAGCCAGCCACGGGATTAACAAGATCAAGCCCAACACCAGCAGCTCAATGAGAAGGTAGGGCATGACCGACGCGTAAATTTGCGTCAGGCGAATTTGTGGCGGGGCCACACTTTGCATGACCATGCACAGCAAACCAAATGGCGGTGTCAGCAAGCCCATTTCCATGGCCAACAAGAACATCACGCCGAGCCAGATGGGATCGATACCAGCCGCATTGGCCAGAGGCATGAAGAACGGCAGCGTAATCATCATCATGCTGACCTGGTCAATCACACACCCCAGAGCAAGCAAAATCAGCAACATGCCGATAATCAGCCACATGGGCGACAGGTCATACTCGGTAATCAGATTAAGCAAACCGGTGGTTGCCCCCGAAAAACTGAGTAGCTGCGAGAACGTGGTCGACGCAATAAGCACGAACAGAATCACCACCGAAATGCGGGCAGTTTCGATAAGTGACTTGTAAAAACTGCTGACAGTGAAAGTGCCGTAGCACACGGTAGCAAGCGTGGCCGCAACGGCGCCAATGGCGGCCGACTCGGTTGGCGACGCCCAACCTACCAGCATACTGCCCACCACGGCAATGAAAATACCCAGCAGCGGCACCACGTCACGCATGAAGGGCTTCCACTTTTCCCAACCCGACACGCGTTCGCTGGGGTCATCGGCCGGGGCCAATTCGGGGTTCATTTTGCAGCGCAAAACAACATAACCCACGAACATAATCGACAACAGAATGCCCGGAATAATGCCGCCGATAAGCAGCTTGGAAATGGAAATGCCGGCCAGACTACCCAGCATAACGGCCAGCGCCGATGGTGGGATGAGCATGGCAATACCCCCCACCGCCATAATCGGGCCCATAGCCAGGTTAGGGTGGTAGCCGCGCCGCATCATTTCGGGCAACAAGGTCCCGCCCATCATGGCCGTATTGGCAATGGTAGAGCCCGACAGGGTGGCAAACACCGTTCCGCCAACGACAGACACGACAGACAACCGCCCGGGCACCCGTGCGATCAGGCGTTCGATGGCGTTAATGGCCCTGAATGCCAACCCGGTATGAAACAGCACCTCGCCCATCAGGATGAACAACGGAATAGGCGTTAACGAAAAGCTGCTAACTGACTGAATGGAATTACGAACCAGCTGACTGACACCGGCCTCGCCCCCCATGAACACCCAGGCGCCCAGCAGGTTAACCCCCAAAAACGCAAAAGCAACGGGCATGCCAACGAGCATCAGCACGAAGAGCGTACCCAACAACAACATAATTGCCGACTGCCAATCCATCATGCCACCTTACTTTTGAAAAACAGACCTGCAAACTGACGCGTAAATTCGATGGTCAGCAGCACAAAGCAAAACAGCATGGGCAGCCCCAGCCACCATTCGGGGAACATCAGCACTTTGAACACGATACCGCCCTGTTGCGCGGCGTCGAGCAAACTGGTGTAGCTATACCAGGCCAATACTGCCGAAATAAACAGGCATACACCGTAAGAGACCAACCCGACCAGGAAGGCGGCCGCCCCGGTGAAATTACGCACAATGACGTCGACACGAATGTGGTCGTTGGTGTAAACCAACCAGGGCGCCGCACAAAACGCGGCAATCATCATCATGTATTCAGTGACTTCTACCGCCCACTGAATAGACATGACGCCCAGGTTTCGAAGCAGAACATCGGCGCACACCAGTAGCGCCATGGCAAAGAAAAGCAAGGCGGCAAAAGCGCCCGTACCGTTTAACAGGCCCCTATAGGCCCGCGACAGCCCGGAGCCGCCGACCGGCTCGGACTGTGTCTCGAAAGATTGTTGCATACGACTCGTCCTGTAAGCGTTGAGCGCAGAATTTTAACCTTAAACAATGACAGCCTAAACCATCTGCGTGTAACACTTGAAGAGTCGCCCTACACATCGCCTACCAGGAGGCCCCTTTTTCGGCATGCATTTTGCGCACCATGGCCTTGAAGAACTTAACGGCGAAATCGTCTTCACGAATAAGCATGGCCGTCAAGTCTGCGCATTTCTGTGCAATTTCGTCTGACAACGCTACATCCTCGCCCCCCATCGCCGCCGCCTGACACTGAATTTCGGCAGCGCGCTGCACCGTCCAGAGCAGGAAAAATGCTTTTTCGATGGAGCTTTCGCCCACGGCCACGCCATGATTACGCAGCACGAGAATGTGTTTGTTACCCAAACTATCCAGCATGCGGGCCTTTTCGTCGGCAAACAGCGTAATGCCCTCGAAGGCGTGATACCCCACACGCCCATACAACTGCGCCCCGTAAAAATTGTTGTGATCAAAACCGTTCTGCTTTTGCGCGACGGCCGAAATGGGCGTCGTATGGGTATGAATCAGGCAATGGATATCGTCGCGCGCACCATGCACGGCGCTGTGCAAAGCAAAACCCGCTGGGTTTGCATCGTATTCGGAGGCCTCAAGCTTATGACCATCGAGATCAACCTTCAGCAGGTTAGCGGGAGTGACTTCGCTGTAATTCAAGCCAAAGGGGTTGACCAGATAATGATGCGCAGGCCCCGGCAAACGCGCCGAAATATGGTTGAAAATAGTTTCGGTCCAGCCAAAAAAATCAACCAACCGGTAGCAATACGCCAGTTGTTCGCGCAAAGCCCATTCGGCCTCGGGACAGTGATCGGGGCGGGTAACGGGTGACATAGTCAGGTCTCCTTGGGGTAAACGTTATTGTGTAGCGGCGTGAACGCCCCGAAACCGCGCCAGCGCCAGAATGTCGCGACTGACCGGCATGGGGATATTCATACGGTCTGCCAGCTCGATGACGGCATCGCCAATAGCGGCCAGCTCGAGCGGCAGGCCTTTCTCGTAATCTTGCAACATCGACGTTTTTACGGGGCCCATGCCGGCAGCCAGTTCTAAAAAGGTGTGCGGGTCAAAGTTGATGCGCGCGCCGTAGGCTGCCGCCACAGCCAACCCTTCATTCAGCATTTTGACCACAATCTGTTTGATGTCGGGCTCGGAATACAACTGATCAAGCGTACCGCCAATGACAACCGACAGCGGGTTGGACGTCAGATTGGCCAAAATTTTGGTCCAAAGCGTATCGCGAATACGGTCAACGCCGCGCGCCTCTATACCCGCCCGCTCTACCATGCTGCGCAAACGTTCCAGACGCGGGGTGAGTTTTCCGGACGGTTCGCCAAAGACCACCAGGTGCGGATTGACGGACTTTATTACCCCCGGCGACAACGCTTGAGCGGTAATGAACACCACGCAGCCAATCACGTTGGCTAACGGCAAGGCACGCGTCAGGACGCCGTCAGGGTCAACCGCATGAACCGGCTGCCCATCAAAGCGGCCACCTTCGGCAAAAAAGTACCACCACGGCACACCGTTAACCATGGGCACGACCACGGTATCGTTGCCCACCAAAGGCGCCAGCGTGGGCAACAAGGCGGGCAAGGCTTGTGCCTTGGTGCATACAAACACAATATCTTGTACGCCAAAGTCGGCACAGTCGTCACTAGCATTCACGTGAACGCGGTGCTCTCCGTCCAGGTCGTGCAGGCGAATGCCATCGGATTGCAAGGCCGCCAGCGTCGCCCCTCGGGCCAGCACATTCACCGGCTGCCCTGCGGCCTGCAACCTCGCTGCAAGCGTGCACCCGATCGCACCCGCGCCCACCACACATACTTTTAAAGAAATCGATTCTGTCATCTGCCTAGCCTATGTCTGCCTGCTGCAGAACATACCGGGCATTGGCACCGGCCGGCCCGCAGCGCAGGCGCTTGAAACAAAAAAATTTTACCCTTAAAGCATTTTGAGAAAACTAGGGGAAATCGCTTAAAATTCCAGCTTTAGGCGTTCATCTTGATCGCACTCCCTGATCAGCTTTTTACCAGCCTCGAGACCTCGGGTTGGGCCATGTCCGACGAGGTCATCCCCGTCGAATGGCGGCATTCATTAAAAGAGGCCAGTCAAACACTTTTCGAAGCCGGCCAGTTCCACGATGCACTCATCGGGCAACACGCAAGCCGGCAAAAAAACACCGACATCCGCGGCGACAGCATTTGCTGGGTCGACCCTCATCTCCCCCCCTACGCCGCGCACCCTTTCTTTCTTTTTCTGGCCGATTTGCGCCAAACCCTGAACCAAACTTACTTTTTAGGCCTGCGTAGCGAAGAACTGCATTTCGCGCGGTACGGCAGTGGCTATGGGTACAAAAAACACCTTGATCAACATCGCAATTGCCCCCACCGAAAAATTTCGGTCGTGCTGTACCTGAACGAAGACTGGGGGCCCGACGACGGCGGCGAACTGTGTCTTTACGAAGCGGGCAACGCCGGCCTTGAACGTGTAACCCGACTATTACCCACGCCGGGCAGGTTCGTCGTATTCAGAAGCGATCAAATCTGGCACGAAGTATTACCCACCCGCAAAACACGCTGGAGTCTGACCGGCTGGTTCAGGGACGACCTGCCGCAAATTTTGGCCTAGATCGAACACATAGCGTCGGCGCCCGACGAAGCAACACCCGCATTGTTCTTGGCATAGGCCACTTCCATATCGCGCGGCAAGGTTACGCCGTTTTTAACGGCTAACACTTCGGCCATGATGCTGACGGCGATTTCGGGCGGCGTTTTACTACCAATAAAAATACCGATAGGCCCGCGCAAACGCTGCAGCGTTTCGCGGGTTTGGCCCAAATGCTCAATCATGCGCTGATGACGAGCCTCGTTGTTGCTGCGCGAGCCGATGGCGCCGATATAAAAGGCCTCGGTTTCAAGGGCCTCAAGCAGCGCCAGGTCGTCGAGTTTAGGGTCGTGTGTTAAGGCAATAATGCACGAACGACGGTCGGCCTTGAACGCCAAAACCACGTCATCAGGCATGTCGGACACCACCTTGACGCCGGGCACCGACCAACTACCTCGGTATTCTTCGCGCGGATCGCAGACGGTAACGGCAAACCCATTAAACAGCGCCATAGTGGCCAGGTATTCGGCCAATTGCCCGGCGCCGATCAGCAGCATGCGGTATTCGGGCCCAAAGGTGTTGACCAGCGTCGTATCGGAAACAGCCAGTGCTTCGGGTTGCTCGGCTTCGCGAAGCATGACCACACCATCGGCCAGATTGACGCTGCGCTGCATGAGCTTGCCTTGCTCGAGCGATGCAATAAGTGTGGCCAGCGCCTGGGCATCGGGGTCGAATTCCAGCAACAGCTCTAGTGTGCCGCCGCAGGGCAAACCAAACCGGTGGGCCTCGTCGGCCTTGATCCCGTACTTTAAAAATCGCGGCGCCCCATGCGGCATGTCTTCGTTCTGCGGCGCCCCAGCATAGGCTTTGGTAAACCGGTAAATCAGATCGTCTTCAATGCAACCGCCCGACACCGACCCCACCACCGAACCATCTTCGCAAAGCGCCATGGTCGAGCCGACAGGCCGAGGCGAAGAACCCCAGGTGCGTACCACGGTTGCCAGCAGCCCGCGCTTGCCCGCCAGACGCCAGTCTTTCAGCGCGCGCAATACAACCAGATCAAGATTTTCCATAATTCTTTATCCATAGACCGTCGACGCTGATGCTTTACATCAACACGGCCTCAAACGCGGCGGCTGCCGCCAAAACCAAAGCATCATCACCCAACTTACCGGCAATATGCAAGCCGACCGGGAAGCCAGCCGCATCTACACCGCAAGGTATGGAAATAGCCGGCATACCCGTCAAGTTGAACGGAGAGGTCAATCGTGTGAGTACGGTACGCGCAGCAATAGCTTGATTGCCGTGATGAATCACAGCATCGGCTGGACACGCAACCGTTAATGCAGTTGGGGTCACCATCACAGACGCAGGCCCCTCTAGTGGAGCCGATAACGCTTCAGTCAGAACTGTACGCAAGCGCTGGGCTTTGATGTAATCGACAGCTGAAATCGCTTTGCCGGCCTCGAGTCGTGCCCTGATGTCGGGTGCAATGTGTTCTGGACGACGTAATGCCCAGTTATCGTGAACCTGCGCTGCCTCGGCAGCCAACGTCACATGCTGGATGGCGGGCGCCTGATCAAGCGCAGCAATGTTGCCCTGTCGCATCTGCAACCCGGCCTGCTGCAATTTATGTAGTGCACTACCGTATGCCGCCTGCACACTGGGCTGCAACATATCGTGAAATAAGTTTTGCGGGCAAAACGCGGTAATGTCATCCAGCGCAAACGTCGTGGCCTCGGTATCGGCAGCCTCAGGCGCTGCCTGTACCATCAAGGTGCTCAGCAGGGCAGCGTCTGCCACGGTTTTGGTTAACGGGCCCACATGATCGAGGGTAAAGGTCAACGGTATCACCGCGTCGCGCGGAATGACGTCGTAACTGGCTTTGAACCCCACCAGCCCACACAACGCCGCTGGCATGCGCACTGAACCGGCCGCGTCAGTGCCCAAAGCAAAGTCAACCATACCTGCGGCTACGGCAGCAGCCGAACCACCGCTTGAACCACCTGGCACACAAGAAGCATCGAGCGGGTGACCTACCGCACCAAAATGCACGTTATTCGACAGGCCGCCATACGACAGCTCATGCATATTTGACATGCCAATAACGATGGCACCCGCGGCCTCAAGCCGGGCCACTGCAGGCGCGCTCTGTCGGGCAACTTGCCTACTGATGGACAGCGACCCCGCCTGATACGGCAAACCGGCCACCGGAATACAGTCTTTAACGGCAAACACCATGCCTGCCAACGGCCCCGGATCACGTCCGTCGGCAATTTGGCGCTGCAATTGCCGTGCCTTTTGAAGCGCCCCATCGGCATCGACATGAATGAACACATTTAATGCGGCTTGTTCGGCAATCACTTTGAGGAAATGCTGCACCCGGTCAACCGGATTGACCTCGCCCGAAGCCACTTGCCTGGCCAACCGGGCCAGCGGTGCTTGTGCCACCGACATGCCCCCGAAAAAACCCGGCGCAACGCCAGGCCAGACTCGGTTCGGCATGCCGATCGGGTCGACATGGTCCGGGACGGTATAACTGCGCAGCGCCTGTACTCGGACGTCTGACACGGATGAATTCATAACAAGCCCCCTGCAACAATGGCTTAAAGGGTATGTATCGGCACAGCCGACACAAACGCATCGATAAAATCGGGCATAAGTACGGCCTCGGCACGCCCCCGTTTGGTAATGCGATAAAAACTCAGCGACGCCGCTGGCTCATTAATAATAGCGGTGCGCACACCATAACGCTTGCAAGCCGCATTGGCATACGATGGCACAATAGCCGTACCCAGCCCCGAAGACACCATCGCAATCACGGTTTCAAAATTATTCAGGGTCAGGCGCTCTTCGTTGGCTCGGCCTATGGCCGCCAGGTGTTTCTCGACCACTTGCTGAATGCGGTTTTCGGGCGGCAACCCCATCAGCGGCACGTCGATCAGGCTTGACCACGGAATAACCTTGGCATCGGGCAGCGGCCCGCCCTCAGGCGCATTGAAATCGACTGGCGCCACCCACATCAGTTGATACTCGAACAATGACACGAGCTCGACACCGGACGTCGGCTTGAAAAAAGCCCCCAGACCGAAATCAAGCTCGCCGCCTTCGACCATATGCTGCACTTGCGCCGGTATGGCATCGACCAGACGAATGTTGACCTCCGGGTGCATCAGGCGGAACATCCGGCATGCCGCCGGCAAAATATTGGAGGCCACCAACGGCGTCACACCAACATTCAAAGTCTGATTCGCACGGTCGGTCAGTTCGCCCAGGTACTGGGCAGACGATTCCAGCTCTTGCACCATACGAGACGCCACCGGCAGGAACTCTTGCCCAGCGGCGGTTAGCGTAACGTTACGGGTGGTGCGGTCGAACAAGCGACAATTAAGTTGCGACTCGAGCTCGCGCATCATGATGCTGAGGCCGGCTTGCGTGACGTGCATCTGTTCGGCGGCGCGTGTGAAATTACCCAGCCGCGCCACATGCAAAAACGCTTTGATCTGCCGAAAACTTATATTCATAAACTATTATTATTAATTCATTTTATATTCAAATTTCCATGATACCCCCGAGTCCTTTCTAATAACCTTAGTATTAGCCCGGAGACAAACTCATCATGACACTTGCACACCATTACATCGACGGCCAATGGGTCACCGCCGTTTCAGGCACTGCCACCACCGGTCCCATTCTTAATCCCGCCACGTCTGAACATGTGATGGACTTCTGCGACGGAACCACTGCCGAAGCGCAGGCCGCCGTTGCTGCCGCTCGACGCGCATTCAACGACACAAACTGGAAGCAAAGCCCCCGGGTTCGGGCCGAGGTCTTACTGACCTTTGCGACCAACCTCGAAGCCCGTAAAGACGAAATTGCCGACTGGATCGTTAAAGTTAACGGCAAATTACGCCGTGAAGCCATCGGTGAAATCATGGCTGGCGTTTCTGAGCTGAAGTACTACGCCGGTCTGGCACGCAACCAATTTGGTCGTATCCTTGAAATTGAGCCCGGCTGTTTTTCTACGCTAGACCGCGAAGCCGCAGGTGTCGCTGCCATTATTTTGCCCTGGAACGCGCCCATCACGTTGCTGATCCGCTCACTGGCACCCGCCCTGGCGGCAGGCTGCTCAGTCGTCATCAAGCCCGCATTCCAAACTTGCATCGCCAATAACCTGGCGCTCGAATGTGTCGTCAACGACGAGCGCATGCCTAAAGGCATTATCAACTCGGTCATTGAATCGGGAACCGACGTATCTCGCTATCTGTGCGACACCATCGATGTCGACGTCATCAGTTTCACCGGGTCTTCACATGTGGGCAAGCTGATTGCCGCAGCCACCGCCGGCACGCTCAAGCGCCTGTCCCTCGAACTGGGCGGCAAAGCACCTGCCATTGTTTTCCCCGACTGCAACATGGACAAAACCGTCGCGGGCATTGTGGCCGGCGGCATGGTCATGGCCGGCCAGCAATGTACCGCCATTGCGCGTGTTCTGGTCCACGACAGCATCTACGACGAGTTCCGCGCCCGCCTGACCCAGGCCCTGAAGAACCTTAAAGTCGGCCCGGGCACTGACCCCGAAGCGCAAATGGGCTGCCTGATCGACATTCGCAACCGCGATCGCATTGCCGACCTGGTCGCCAAAGCCGAGCGCGAAGCAAGAGTCGTCCTGAAAGGCGAGATTCCGGGCGGCGATCTGGCCAAAGGGGCGTTCATCCGACCCAGCCTGATCGAAGTCGACGATCTGAACTCGCCGTTTATTCAAGATGAACTCTTCGGCCCCATTCTCGTGCTCGAACGCTTTACGTCAGAAGACGAAGCTGTTTCGCGGGCCAATGCCACGCGCTACAGCCTGGCGTCCAGCGTCTGGACGGAAAACGCCCTGCTGGCGCGCCGCATGGCATCACGCCTGAACTTTGGCAACGTCTGGTGCAATAGCCACAACCGGCTGTTTGCCGAAGTCGAAACCGGCGGCTACGGCGACAGTGGTTACGGCAAACTGCACGGTTGGGAAGGCATGTACGACTTCATGAAGACCAAGCACTTCTACCTCGAAACCAAATAAGCAACACACATGACACCGGCGCCAAAGCAGCCCAAGACTGCGCGCGCCGGTTAAGAAACACCGCAGGAGACAACAATGTTTATCAAGAATGCCTGGTATGTTGCAGCATGGGGCAATGAAATCGGTCGCCACCTGACCCAGCGCTGGATCACCGGCGAACCCCTGGTTCTGTTTCGCACCGAAGCCGGCGAAGTCGCCGTCCTTGAAGACCGCTGCGCGCACCGTCGTGCGTCTCTGTCCAAAGGCAACTTGGT
Source organism: Pusillimonas sp. NJUB218 (assembly GCF_003788685.1). Taxonomy (NCBI): domain Bacteria; kingdom Pseudomonadati; phylum Pseudomonadota; class Betaproteobacteria; order Burkholderiales; family Alcaligenaceae; genus Pusillimonas; species Pusillimonas sp. NJUB218. The sequence continues at coordinate 108,333 of NZ_NQMK01000003.1, read as the reverse complement.
GGGCGACGCCGTTCAGTGCGGCTACCACGGCATCACGTTCGATTGCTCCGGCAAATGCACGCACATTCCTGGTCAGGACAAAATCCCGCCAGCCATGCAGGTGCGCCGTTACCCGGTCATTGAAAAATGGAAATGGATCTGGGTATGGATGGGCGACCCCGACAAGGCCGACGAATCACTGCTGCCCGAGTTCCAGTACAACGACATGCCCGGCTGGCTGGCCACCGGCGGTTGCCTGAAAGTCAATGCCAACTATCAGTTACTCACAGACAACCTGCTCGACCTGACCCACGAAACCTATGTGCACGGCAAAACCATTGGCAACTCGGCTATTGTCGAAACCCCTATGGAATACCGCGTCGAAGGCAACGAAGTGCATGTACAGCGCATCATGCGCAACACCCCGCCACCGCCGCTGTTCAAGAAAGTGCGCGGCTTCACCGGCAACATCGACCGCTGGCAGGTCATCCGCTTTCAGATGCCGGCCAACGTTTCAATTGACGCCCGCGGCTACCCTGCCGGTGTCGACGACCTTGAACAAGGCATGCGCTGGTTTTCGATCAATTCGATTACCCCTATCGACGAGCGCAGCAGTCTGTACTTCTGGACGATCACCCGCTGTTTTGCGCTAGATGACGACAATCTCACCCAGATGATCAACGATCAGATTCTGAAAACGTTTCTGGAAGACGTTGAGGTCCTGGAAGCCCAACAGCAACTTATCGAAACCGACACGCGCGCCAACCCAGACATCAGTATCCGGGCCGACAGCGGCGCCATTTCGGCACGCCGTATCGTTCAGCGTCTGGCCCAAGCCGATGCAACGCAGGCCCAGCCCGTCGAAGCCAGCGTCAACTAACAAACAGCAGCCATTTCCCGCCGCCCAGCATTAACTCACACAAGACATGACGACAGAAATTACCGCAGCAGTCAGCCGCAAGTCCGGCGAACCATTTTCCATCGAAACCCTCACGCTTGAAGCCCCCCGTGATAACGAAGTCCTGGTTCGCGTCGTTGCAACGGGTATCTGCCACACCGACGTCAACATGCGTAATTCCGACGTTTTTGTACCCAAGCCCATCGTACTGGGCCACGAAGGTGCAGGCATTGTCGAGCGCGTGGGTCGATCGGTACAAAAGGTCAAGCCGGGCGACCACGTCGTCATTTCGTTTGACTCGTGCGGTACTTGCCAAAGCTGCCGCAAGGGCGACTCAGTCTACTGCCAGCATTTGGGGCGACATGCCTTTTCGGGCAAGCGCATCGACGGCACTACCGCCTTGAAAGCCGGCAATGAACCTGTTCACAGCCATTTCTTCGGCCAGTCTTCGTTTGGCACCTACAGCCTGTGCACCGAGCGCACCGTGGTCCCGGTCGACAAATCCGTCGACCTTGAGCTGCTGGGCCCGCTGGGCTGCGGCATCCAGACAGGCGCCGGTGCAGTCATCAATTCATTAAAAGTAGCGGCCGGCAGCCGTATTGCCATTTTGGGTACCGGATCGGTCGGGCTGGCCGCCGTCATGGCCGCACGCCTGTGCGGCGCCGCCACCATTATTGCCGTCGACACCCAGGACTCGCGTCTGGGCTTGGCGATGGAGCTAGGAGCGACACACACCATCAACGGTGCAAAAGAAGAAACCTTTGATGTCATTCGCAGCTTGGCCCCCGAAGGCCTGAACTACGTAGTAGACACCACAGGCAGCCTGCCCCTGATCAAGAACGCCGTCAACCATTTGGCCCCGCGCGGCGTATGCGGCCTGATCAACACCGCCAAGGGCGCCGACGCCCAAGTCAATATTTTGCAAATGGTACTGGGCGGCCGCACCGTGCGCGGCATACACCAGGGCGACAGCGTCCCCGACATTTTCATCCCGCAAATGATCGAGCTCTACCGCCAAGGCCGCTTCCCGTTCGACCGGCTACTTAAGTTCTATGACCTGGCCAACATTAACCAGGCCATGGAAGACATGGACAAAGGCGTCACCATCAAGCCGGTGGTGCGGATGGGGTAGGGAGGCCGCTTAAATAATCTAGTGTTTCTCTTAGCGAGACCACATCGGCATACTTCGCATTTAAATCGAACAAGCTCTGACGATGCGAGGCTTCCGATCGGTCTCCAACGCCCTCTTCCACAACCATTGGACGGAAGCCCGCCTGACAGGCATCAACAGCCGTAGCCCTGACGCAACCGCTAGTAGAAGTTCCAACCATAATCACAGTATCAACGCCCAAGTTGATAAGTATCGACAATAAGTCAGTGCCCCAGAAACAGGATGCGTACTTCTTGTATAGCCTTATGTCCTGTTTGTCGGTGCTTAACCGTTCATCTAATTCGTGCCCATCTCCACTGGCCAATAGACTAGCAACGCCCTTTTGTTTCATCGCCCATATGCCAGCATCAATCAAATTGGGGTTGTCGTATCTAACGGAAGTAAAAATTACTGGCACCCCCTTATTTTTGGCGGAAGCGAGAATGTCGTTTGCCGCCTTTATTTGACTGGAAAGATCAGCACCTAGCGGCCTTCGAGCATCGGTAAACCCTTTCGTCAAATCAATAACCAGCACCACCGGTCGCTTACCAAACCCGATCTTTACACCAAAGCCTCTCGCGGCGAAAAAAGCCTCTTCATCAGTCAACTCGCCCATAGCCCCCCCCTTTATTTTGTTTACCGAAGCATACTCTTCTAGTTCACATTAATTGATACGCGAACAGGTGCTACCGTCTCACAAATCCCTGAATAGTTCAAACATTACCTTGCGCAACCAAACTACGCCCGGATCACGATGAAATCGCTCGTGCCAATGCTGCATGACAAGTATGCGTGGCGTTTTGAAAGGAAGCTCAAAGTACTTGAGCACGCCTCGCTCGGCAAAAAATCGAGCCATCGCCTTAGGCAAAGTCACTATGTAATCGCTAAAGGGAATTATGGGCGGCACAGCCAAATAACTTTCGGCCTGCCACCCTATATGCCTGACGATACCGGCCTCTTCGATAGCATTGTTAAGCACCCAATGTCCGGTTCCCTGCAGCGAAACAGCCAGATGCTGTTCTCCGGCGTAGTCCGACCAGGAGATCTGACGATCAATTCGAGGGTGATTGCACCTTACTGCACCTACAAAATCCTGCTCGATCAATAACTGTTGATAAATGCCCGGGCCAAGTTGGGGGGAAAAGGCAATCGTCAAATCAATTTCGCCTTCGGCCATGAGCGCACCTGTATCCTTGCTGATCGAACGAAACTCGAAACTGATGTTTGGCGCCTGGCGCTGCTTGAACTCAAACAACGGCTTAAAGAGCGCCAAATAACCCGCATCGGCCATCGCAATGCGAAACACCCGATTTGAGGTACCCGCATCGAACGGATCCCTTGAGCTCGTCGCGTCGCACAATAAGCGGTAAGCTTTGCCCAAAGGTTCCTGCAGCGACAACGCATGCGGCGTTGGTGCCATCCCCGCATTTGTACGAACAAACAACGCATCACCGAACTGTCGTCGCAAACGCGACAAACACATGCTTACCGCCGGTTGGGTCATATGCAAAGCCTCTGCTGTCGCAGACACACTGCCCGTTCTAAACATTTCATCAAACACCGCAAGCAAGCGAAGATCCAGGTTCTTGATTGAACTGTTGAGCATTTAAAAACACCGCTTATCAATTTTATTGATATAGAGTATAGCGATCTCAAAATAGACGGCTCGGGTGCCCGGCACTAACCTAGTAGGCGTATATACCAACAACACAAGCAACAAAGCCACTTTTGCCCATTACAGAGGTCGCACAATCATGGATACAGCCCAACCGCTTTCGACAGATACGGACTCAACAGATATTGATCACCTAACCCCAGCCAACGCTGAGCTAATCAACGACCTGGTAACGGCTAACCACATTCTGTACGCCCAGGGTGTGTTAGACGCCTTTGGTCATGTGAGCGTTCGACACCCCGAGAATCCAAAACGCTACCTGTTGTGTCGCAACATGGCCCCAGGTCAAGTTGCGGCCGAAGATATTATTCAATATGACCTGGACAGTCGGCCCCTTGATGCAAATGGTAGGAAGGTATATCTGGAGCGGTTCATCCACGGAGAGATCTACAAAGCTCGCCCGGACGTCATGGCCATCGTACATAGCCACTCACCCTCCGTCGTTCCGTTTAGTGTTGTGCGCACCGCTCCACTTCGACCCGTTTGTCACATGGCTGGTTTCTTGGGCATTGGCGCACCGATATTTGAAATCAGCGATGAAATCGGAGACGGCAGCAATCTTCTGATTACCGACCCACCTCTAGGAAAGGCCCTAGCTCGAACCCTGGATAAGAAAACACTCGTTTTGATGCGAGGCCACGGGTCTACCGTCGTGGCAGATGACCTAAAGAAAGTTGTGTATCGCGCCGTGTACGCTGAAATTAACGCAAAGACGCAACTGCAAGCATTACAGCTTGGGCAACCACGCTACCTCTCGGAGAAAGAGGCTGCAGCAGCTACTGAAACGATCGAAACACAAGTCATCCGGGCCTGGAATCTCTGGAAACAAAGAGCTAACGAGGTCAACTGAGGGCAGTACAGATTGACGTTAATGAATTAAACCTCATCCGCTTCTTCTGCCAACCTTAGTCGGGCCAGATGTCGTGTTGAGGGTACTTTTCTATTCTCAGAGTGCAGCAGCTCTTGCTCATCCATAGCCAGATTTTCAATAACTTTGGCCAACACTTTTCTCGCTATAAGCACTTCCTGTACAGAAAGACCTTGCACAGCCAAAGCATTAACTTCCTCGGCAAGCGGCAGGAGGGTTGTCTTTAACGACTTGCCTGAATCGGTAAGGTATAGATAAACGTTCTTTCGATTCCCCGATTTTTGCTTACGCTCGACGTAGCCCAAAGACTCCATCGCGCGGATCGCCGCTAATGTTGTTGGCGCCGACATCCCCGCAATTTCGCTCAATTCGCGCTGAGTTAATCCGTCGTGCTCCCACAATATGCGCAAAAAAGACCAATGCCCGAATGAAACCGAGTGATCTATAAGTCGAATTTGAAGCGACCTCTCCATGGCGCGCCGGGCATCTTTAATCAGGTGTGCCAAACGGTCTTGCGGGATTGATTCCAGCCAGTCGCGACGGCCCAGGACAACATTCTTCTCAGTCATTACCAATAACGCTCCAAAATTTACGCAGTACTCTAAGCCACGATCCCGGCCTTTACCTGATGGGATAAGCGTACCTCTTTGCCAGTTCGGGCAGACTCCAAAATGGCCAGACACACCTCGATGTTTGCTCGTGCCCAAGCCGCAGAATGTAACGGTGGGCGCACCTCGCGCACGCTAGCCCATAACTCATCAACCACCTCGACCCGAGGCACATCACATTTCGGCGTTGGCCGGAGTTCCCGTTGTGTATTTCCACACACCCATAACCCTTCCGGCGTCAAACTAATATCTGCATGATCCATCGAAACAATTACAGGCCCAAAGTGCTGATGATAGGCCCCCGCGGAAACCGACATCGGGCGATAGGCACTGCCGCCGTAGTTACGAGCGGCCTTAAGTAGAGCCTCCTGCTCCGCATTCGCCGATGCTAATCGGGCACGTATCTGACCATAGGCATCCAATGGCTTTATTTCACCCATCTCGCTAATGTTGCCCATTAATTGATCACTGTCGTAATGCGCAAAGCCACTGTAAGTCAACGAAGCAAACGCCCCGCCCTCAAATCCAACCAGCGCCATATAGGCGCCTTCGGTAGGTCGTGTCGCGTCCCAACAACCTGTGTACGCTCTAACACTCACAGCCTCGCCACCAAGTAGCAAGCGCACGATATCAACCTGATGAGCAGCCTGACTGAACACAACCCCGCCACCCTGACGCGTATCCAGCTCCTCTGGTCGCCTCGGACGGTATAGATAATCTGTGTAATTCATCGTATGCAACATTCGAGGCCTACCCAAAGTGCCTGACTGTATCAATCGAGCAGCATGCAAAACAGGGCCGTCAAAGCTATGCGAATGTCCCACCACGATAGGAACCCCTGCCTCATGTGCTACGTCCACAATACGTGTGCAATCTTCCAGCGTTATGGCCAGGGGCTTTTCTACAAGCACCGCCTTACCAGCTGACGCCGCTATAGCGACATGCTCAGCATGGTACTGGTGGGGGGATGCAATATACACAGCCTCAACCAACGGATCGCCGCAAAGCGCCTTCACTGAGTCATATACGCGTCCACCAAAATCCACCTCGAATTGCGCGCAGGGACCCGGCTGGGGATCAACGGCCGCCACCAAGCGGATTCGCTCGTCCTGAACAAACGTAGGAAGCATCAGCGTAAACGCGCGCCCCAAACCCACGACACCCAACCCGATCGGTTTCTTCTCCATTCGCCCCCCTAAACATATTGCCACTAAGTTAGATATCTAATAATATAGTCCAAATATAGTTAGATATCTAACAATAAATGCTGGTCACCACAGGCGCATTCATTTGCGCGCGACAACATAAACGGAGGTAGTCATGACACCCGAAGAAAACGATCTTCTTTGCCGAGTTACCGGAGACGCTCCGATGGGGCAACTGATGCGACGTCACTGGACGCCTGTCTGTCTTGGGGAAGAAGTCGCAGAACCCGACGGCACACCCGTAAAAGCAAAAATATTCGGGGAACCCCTTGTCGTATTCCGAGATACCTCAGGCAAAGTAGGCGTCATCGCAGAACACTGTCCTCATCGGGGTCCATCTCTAGCCTTGGGCCGAAACGAAGAGGGGGGACTGCGCTGCTTGTATCACGGCTGGAAATTCGATATTCACGGAAACATTCTCGAGATGGTCTCCGAACCGGGTGGCAATCGCATGGCGGCCGGCATCAAACATCCGGCCTACCCCGTTAAAGAATGGGGCGGTATGATTTGGGCCTATATGGGTCCGCAAGATGCTATCCCAGAGTTTCAGCCGCCGGCATGGGCGCCAACGGCAGATACACAAGTCACTATTGCAAAGGCCGTTCTACCTTGCAACTGGGCCCAAATTCTCGAAGGCGCAATCGACTCAGCACATAGCTCGAGCCTGCACTCTTCTGATATGGTCTCCACAGAATCAGTCAGCGGCGCAGAAGCCACGGACAGCCTATGGCTTCGTCCATCTAACGACAAAGCGCCACGGCTTCAAATCGATAGAACGCCATACGGCTTTCGCTACGCCGCCATTCGTATCCCGATACATAATGCCGACGTTAACGATTACGTGCGCTCCACGGTATTCGTAGCCCCGGCAACTGCCCTAATACCGCCAAACAATCTTTATAACGTCGCCAACATTAACGTGCCGGCAGACGACACCACTACTGTTTTCTATTTCATCGCGTGGGGTCATCCTGCTCAAACCCCAAATACCGAACAATGGCGAAAGTTCTTGGGCCAAACTGTGGGTGTAGACCTGGACCAGAATTATCGGCCACTACGCACTGTTGAGAATAATTTCTGGCAAGATCGTGACGCCATGAAAGCAGGTAACTTCACTGGCATCACCGGTTTCCCGAACCAAGACGTTGCCATGTGGTGCACGATGGGCGCTATTGCCAACCGGACCGCCGACCACCTTGGGGCAAGCGATATCGCCGTAGCAGAGTTTCGCAAGCAAATGCTTAAGGCAGTGCACGCATTCCAGGAAACCGGTGAGGTCATTGGCGCTGGCACCTACGCCATACCCAAGCATATCTGCGCTTTTCAGACCATGGTACCCAAGGGGACTGACTGGAGAACACATGAAGTTGGCCCTGTCTGGGAATCCGACAAGGCAACGGCGTAACTGCCCACGACCCAAATTTACGTAGAACTAATACAGGAGCATGAATTGGCACGACTACAACTTTCTATCGCTATGGGTGACTACGACCGCACCAGAGCACTGCTGGACGGCAATGCGCTGATTGATGGCGTCGATCCGGTCTACATGACACTGTCACCGGAAGAGATATTTTTTCGGGCCTTCCGGAACACTGAGTTTGATATTGCGGAAATGTCGTTCTCTAGCTATCTGGTGAAAGCCTCACAAGGGCAAAATGCTTATGTTGCCATTCCGGTATTTCTTTCACGTGCCTTTCGTCATACCTCAATTTACGTTCGCACCGACCGAATCAAGCGACCCGAAGACCTGCGCGGCCGGCGCATTGGCCTGCCAGAGTACCAACTTACAGCTAACGTATGGGCGCGAGCAATTCTTGAAGATGATTACGGCGTGACGCCTTCAAGCGTAACCTGGGTAAGGGGCGGTATTACAGAGCCAGGTCGGCCTGAGAAAATCAAACTCCAACTGCCAAACGACATTCGGCTTGAGAACGCACCCGAGGGCGAAACCATTTCAGAAATGATAAGCCGAGGCGACATCGACGGCTTCATTGGACCTCGACCGCCCGCAGGCAGCGCCGCAACAAATCCAAACGTTGGCTGGCTATTCCCTGACCCCACAGCAACGGCAAAAGACTACTTCAAACGAACGGGCATTTACCCAATTATGCATGTCGTAGGCATCCGCAAAACCCTGCTAGAGCAGCACCCCTGGCTAGCGAATGCGGTCTATAAGGCGTTTGAACAAGCAAAACGCTTCGCTCTTGAAAAGCTGGCTGACACGTCTGCGACAAAAGTCACGCTTCCCTTCGTAGAAGAACAGCTGAAAGCCGCGAAAGCACTCATGGGCGAAGACTATTGGTCATATGGGGTTGATCGGAACAGGAAAACACTCGAGGCCTTCGTCCACCATCATCACAAACAAGGGCTTTCGGCACGCTTAATGAGTGTCGATGAAATTTTCCATCCCGCCACATACGAAACCGTCAAGATTTAAGTCAGCATGAGGTCGGGTAACTTCCATTCCCCGGCCTCGCCACAAATCTTAGCGTGCCGCGTAATTGCCACGCGGCCGTAATACAAAGCCCGCCAGGCGTTGCTCAAGAACATGAGCAATCCATCCTGCCGATCGACCTATTCCCCATAGCGCCCCAGCCGTGCGTTCGGGCAAGCCTCCGGCCAGACACAACATCGCCAGCCCCACTTCGATGTTCGGATGTATACCAAGGCGACTCTGAACATCCTCGATAAACCGAAAAGCCAACTCTGACTGCCTGGACTGCTTTCCTAGTTTCTTCGCAAGCTCAATCAACAAAACAGCGCGAGGGTCTCCTTCAGGGTATAAAGACAACGCAAAACCCGGCAGCCTTTCGCGATGACGATCGGCCTCGTCTACTCGGACGCGAATCTGGGCCTGCGACGCAAAGCCCCGAAGCAATTGATCCGCTTGGTCACAGCCCCCGCCGAGCGTACTTCCAACTTGGGTTGCCAAGGCTGCAACAACGCAAGCATGCAAACCAGCGCCGACCGAAGCGGCAATACGTGCCGTGAATGTCGCAGGTGAAAGCTCGTGATCAGCCCCGACAATCAACGCCGCATTGATCGCATCGACCAAGAGCGGATCTGCGGGCATGCCCAACGCATCAACAATGTGCGCAGCAATCGGCTGCTCGCCAACTGGTTCGTGAAATTTTTTCTTTATCCCTAGAATGCCGCAGCAACCCACAAAAGCAAAGATCAGTTGACGCGAGTAACTTGTTAAAGACCCGCTTCGGAGCTCCTCGGCCAGCGTCCCACCCCCCATAGAGGTGGCTGCAATAGCAAGCACCCGCATCATGCGCAAACTAGGCATACGCTCGATATGCATGCCGTCAAGTGCCCCCTGAACATCGATATCCATCGGCTCGACGGGCCAAGTATGCCGACCGCTTGGAAGCACCCCGGACCAAAGCAACTCGGCAACACCTTCAAATGCGCCTGGGTACGTCGCCAACTCGGTTGCCAAGTACCCACGGTATTTTGGCCCCCGGCTCGTAATCTCGGTAATGCTTGTATTAATAACCGGCTGCCCCCAACGCATCGCGCTGGCCGCTACCGCCCCGTGACCCAGGCGAGACTCGCTGCGCGCTTTCAACCCAAGGACATCCTGACGCAAGTAAAGGCTCTCACGCCCCGTCGACTGCCCTACCGGATGTAATTTCCCACGGCTGACATACGTATAAAGCGTTGCAGGCTTGACGCCAAGCACCTCGCAAGCCTGCTTTGCGCTCAAGAGCTCTGAGTCCTGCAGGCTATCGGGAGAAATGGGGTTTTTCGTTTCTGGCATACGTCCTAGGTATTTATATTGATCGATTGTTGAATCGAGATTGAATCAATGTTTACTGATCGATAGACTACATTCAAATACACAAGAAAGTCCAGTATCAGCTAGTTAAACGGAGACAAGAATGGAAACGAGCAGTTCGGTACAGCGCGTTGTAGTAATCTCAGGCGCAGCGCAGGGCATTGGGCGGGCTTATGCTCATAGATTTGGGGCATTGGGCTACAAAGTTGCGGCGTTAGACATCAACACAGAAGGCGTTGCCAATGTCGCCGCCGAAGTCCAGGCCAATGGCGGGCAATGCATTTCAGTCGCCGTCGATATCGGCAATGAGTCCTCGGTTCAAAACGCGCATCAAAAAGTCTTAGAGGCATATGGGCAGGCCGACATCCTGATCAACAATGCGGCCATTTTCTCGACGCTCAAAATGCGGCCTTTCGAAGAAATCCCAATGGACGAGTGGACAAAAGTACTGCACGTCAACATCACTGGCACTCTGCTAATGGTTAAAGCGTTCCTGCCGACAATGCGCAAAAACAATTGGGGCCGCATCATCAACATTTCGTCCGCAGCAGTAACAATGGGCCGGCCGCATTATCTTCACTACACGACATCCAAAGCTGCAGTTATAGGCATGACCCGCTCTATGGCTAAAGAACTTGGACGCGACGGCATTACTGTCAACGCCATATTGCCGGGCGCAACCGATACGGAAATCTCGAGGGAAACGGTAACGGCGGCGCAAAAACAAGCGCAAATAGCGATGCGCTCTATACCCAGGGAAGAGAACCCCGAAGACTTGACTGGCGTCGCCGTATTCCTGGCATCGGAAGATAGCCGCTTTATTACGGGTCAGTCATTAATCGTAGACGGCGGGCTGACCTTCCTGTAACAAGGGCTCAGCAGTATTGTTGCAGCGCTCGCCTTTCACAAAATACATAAATACGCAGCCCCCCCAAAAACCAGAGGAGACAATCATGACACTTACCAAGCGATTTCTGCTGGCAGCAGCATCCATAACACTCGCAATGAGCACTTCAGCCCAAGCCGAACAAATTACTATTCGGGCTGTGAGTGCATGGCCTGAAGGCAACTTCTTCTCGCAAAACTTCGAGAAGTTTGTCAAGAAGGTGAACGAAGACGGAAAAGGCGACATACAGATTCAATATCTGGGCGGCGGGGCAAAAGTAATGCCCCCATTCGAAGTCGGCAACGCAATCAAAGCTGGCGTTATCGATATGGCAAACGTCACCGGCAATTTCTACACGAACCTGCTCCCCGAATCAGATGCGCTGTCGGTCAGCACGGTACCCGTCCAGGAATGGCACAAAAACGGTGCTTACGACTACATCAACAAAATCTGGGGAGAGAAACTCAATGCACGATATCTTGGTCGCGCCATTGATCAAATGCCCTATCACCTTTTCCTGAAAAAATCGATCTCTTCGCCAGATCTGAAAGGATTGCGACTGCGCGGCATCCCAATCTATCGCTCATTCTTTGAATCATTGGGAGGCTCGGTGTTAACTATCGCCCCTGGCGAGCTTTACACAGCACTCGAACGGGGGGTCGTCGACGGGTACGGCTGGCCTGTATCGGGCATTTTCGACCTCAGTCTTCAGGAACAAACCAAATATCGTGTTGAGCCTGGTTTTTACAACACAGAGGTTGGTGTACTAATAAACGCAAACACCTGGAACAAGCTCAACGACAAACAAAAGGAAATTCTGAATAACGCTGCACGCTGGATGGAAGACCTTAACCTCGACAATGCAAAAATGTGGGAAGAGGAGAAAAAACGTCAAGCGGCTGCAGGTATCGAAACCATTAGTTTTGACGCCAAAGAAAGCGCGGCTTACGTAGAAAAAGCAAACAACACCATTTGGGCCAGCATTATTTCGCGAAGCCCGGATCATGGCCAAAAACTCCGCGATCTAGTAACGAAATAACGCCGGTCGGCAACCATGAGCTTGAGGACTTAAAGCATGCTGGATCAAATCGATCATTATTGGGAAAAGCTTCTCAATGGACTTGCATTAGTTGCTTGTCTACTCATCATAATCATGGTTGTCGTGATCTGCGCCGACGTAGGGACTCGGGCGATGAAATGGGGCAACATCCCCTGGTCGCCTGAGGTCGCCGAATATACACTCTACTTATCCACTTTTTTAGCTGCTCCTTGGCTGCTGCGCGAGGGCAAACACGTCCGCATGGACATGCTCTTACGAGCGATTCCATCTAAAGCCGCCTGGGCGACCGAATTAGTCGCCGACATCATCGGCGCCGCAACAGCCTTTGTCTTGACCGTATCAAGCATACGCGCGGTTACCGCCAGCGCAGACAGTGGTTCGCTTGTCTTGAAAATTTTGGTATTTCCAGAATGGTGGGTGCTGGCGCCCGCGGCGGCCATGTTTTTTATTCTCGCCATCGAGTTCCTCTTCCGAATTCATCGGTTATTGACGGGCACCAGAACCCTGCGGGCAGAAGCCACGTCAGTAGCGTAACGCCAGATAAATCAAAAAGAGACAAACATATGGACTGGACGACAAACCTGGCTCTCCTGATGGGCACGATCGTACTTTTAATGCTGATCGGCCTACCCGTCGCCATGGCTTTTCTGGCCTCGAATGTTATTGGCGCCTTCCTGTTCATGGGCGGCATTGCGGGCATTGACCAATTGGCCCGCAACTCAATTGCTTCGGTCATTACATTCTCACTCACACCTATCCCTCTCTTTGTATTAATGGGAGAAGTGCTATTTCAAACAGGCTTGGCACTCAAAGTCATCGACGGCTTCGATAGATTGATCTACCGAGTCCCAGCACGCCTTCCAATCATTTCGGTAGTTGCAGGAACAGCATTTTCGGCTGTTTCAGGATCGACAATCGCAACTACAGCTATGCTGGGCAGATCCATGACGCCCGTCATGCTCAAGAAAAAATATCATCCTAGTCTGGCCATGGGGCCGATTATCGCGATTGGCGGTGTCGATATGCTGATACCACCATCTGCACTAATCGTTCTTTTTGGTAGCCTCGCAAACATTTCAATCACAAAGCTCTTGTTTGCCGGGATTTTGCCTGGCGTGGCACTTGCCTGTCTTTTTGTACTTTACATTCTTCTGCGCGCAAAAATCTCACCATCAATGGTGCCGACCGACGACGTGGGCACCCGATATTCCGGGTGGGAAAAATACAAGCCGTTGGTCACGTATGTCTTGCCGTTAATGTCTATTTTCGCGGTGGTCATTGGCACCATGACCGGCGGCATAGCAACACCAACAGAGGCGGCCGCATTAGGTGCAGCGGCAACCATCGTCTTAGCGTTAGCCTATCGCGCGCTAACGCTCTCAAGCCTGCTTGCATCTCTGAAAGGCACAGTTCATGTGTCGGGAATCATTCTTTTTATCATCGTAGGAGCCACCTCATTTTCACAGCTATTGGGAATGTCCGGCGCAACCAACGGGTTCCTGGGGATGATCAGCGAAATGAGCCTTGGCACGACAACACTATTGATCATGATGATTCTGGTGTTAATTGTTTTGGGCTGCTTCGTTGATCAAATCAGCATGATGCTGCTTACGCTGCCATTCTTTATGCCTTTAGTACTAACTGCAGGCATCGACCAAATCTGGTTTGGCGTTTTATTCCTAATTGCCATGCAAATGGGGCTCATGACGCCACCGTTCGGATTATTGCTCTTCACCATGAAAAGCGTAGTACCGCCGTCAATATCCATAAACCAGGTGTTCGCGTCGGCAATGCCATTCGTAATAATCAGCGTGCTTATGCTAGTCGTCATATTTTTGGTTCCTAGCGTTGCCACCTGGCTACCGGGACTTATCGGCTAATTCGCATTGCACAAAAAGTACGCAAACTTTCTTCGCTACCTTAATACCAACCGCCTGAAGCAACCGTCATGACACAACATAAAACAAACCTGACCAACGAAGATTTATCCTCCCGCGTCCCAACTATCATGCCGTCACAGCTCGGACATTATTGGGGGGGCGAATGGCATTTCTCGGCTGACAATGGCTTTATCGAATCTATCAACCCATCAACCGGCAAACTACTTGCATCACTACCCATTGCAAGCGATCAGCAGGTAGATTTGGCGGTCACAGCGGCAAGCAACGCCTTCGAAAAGTGGCGCACCACACCGCCACTTGAACGTGCGCGCCTTATGCGAAAGGCGGCCACACGAATCAGGGAGCATGCGGAAGACTTGGCACTTTTAGATGCCGCCGACTGTGGTAATCCCGTCAAGGCCATGATCTTCGATGCAGAAATTGCCGCGACCCAACTCGAATACTTTGCGGGCCTTGTACTTGAAGTTAAGGGGGAAACAATACCTACGGGCAACGGCTCTTTGAACTACACCCAGCGCGAGCCACTGGGTGTAGTTGCGCGCATTTTCCCCTTCAATCACCCTTTTATGTTTGCCGGTGGCAAAATTGCAGCGCCACTCGCCGCCGGCAACACGGTCGTTGTCAAACCGCCAGAGCAAGCGCCTTTATCCACCATTAAGTTGATGGAGCTTTTGGCAGACATTTTTCCGGCAGGGGTCCTGAATTGCGTCGTCGGCGACCGCAATACAGGCGCCGCTCTTGTTGCCCATCCGGAAGTTGCAGCAGTAGGGCTAATTGGCAGCGTACAGGCAGGCCAGGCCGTGCTGCGAGCAACCGCCACTGACATGAAGCGCACGCTACTTGAACTGGGGGGTAAAAATGCAATGATCATTTACCCGGATGCAAACCTTGATCGTGCCGTAAGCGGAGCAGTGCGTGGAATGAACTTCACCTGGTGCGGCCAGTCTTGCGGATCAACCAGTCGGCTATTCATTCATGAAAGCTTACATGACCAATTTGTCGAGGCTCTCATTCAAAAGATTCACCAAGAGCACAAGCCAGGCATCGCAACCAACCTAAGCTCAACTATGGGCGCCCTGGCAAGCCCTGCGCAATATCAACGCAGTCTCGAGTACATCGAAATTGCAAAAGCCGAGGGGGCAACCCTGGTTTGCGGCGGCAAAAAACCCGACGATCCGGCGCTCAAGGACGGATATTTCTTAGAACCCACCGTTTTCACCAACGTCACGCCAAACATGCGCATTGCCCAAGAAGAGGTATTTGGCCCTGTACTTTCTGTACTTAAATGGAATGATGAAGACGCCCTTATCAACGATGTAAACAGTACCGAGTTCGGCTTAACTGCATCAATCTGGACGCGTAGCTTGGTGACTGCTCACCGGGCGGCCGCTAAAGTGCAAGCTGGCTATGTCTGGGTCAACGATTGCTCATCACACTTTATCGGAGCACCCTTTGGGGGCTACAAACGCTCTGGTATTGGCAAAGAGGAATGTCTCGAAGAGCTGTATGAGTTCACGCAACTCAAAAATGTAAATGTGTCGATGATCGACTAAAAAATATCCGGCATTTTTGCCGGATATTTTTCATAGAAACCGTACGTTGAATACTCTTCTACAGCGTGATGAAAGGCTTCACACAATCAAGCCAATGGTGCGGATGGGGTAGGAGGGCACCCTTCACCACATCGACATAGAAAAGCCCAGCAAGCACATGGCCTACTGGGACCTTGTTTACAAATAAATCTAGGTCGGAACTAAAACGGAATATCGTCATCCATGTCGGCCAGGTTGGCTGCTGGCGCAGCCTGCGGTGCGGCCGGGCGCGGCGCTACGGGTCGCTGCTGACGCGGTGCGGACGATTCAGAGCCGAAGTCGGCGCCGCCACCCATATCGCCACCATCGCGGCCGCCGAGCATTTGCATTTGCTCGGCAACAATTTCGGTGCTGTAACGATCGGCGCCGGTTTCTTTGTCTTGATATTTACGTGTCTTGATACGGCCTTCGACGTAAATGGAACGGCCCTTTTTCAGGTATTCGCCGGCAATTTCGGCCAGACGGTTATAAAACACCACACGGTGCCATTCGGTTTCTTCGCGCTTTTCGCCGCTATTGCGGTCTTTCCATTGCGATGTGGTCGCGAGCGACACGTTACAAATGGCCGCCCCCTCAGGGCTGTAGCGCACTTCGGGATCGCGCCCGAGGTTACCCACCAAAATCACTTTGTTTACTGAAGCCATCTAAACCCCCAATCAATAAATTTCACAGCGCCATTATCGTTGAATCGACACCAACGAAACAGCAAAATACGTAGTAATGCGAACGCATATTTTTGTCTTGGCCGGCAGGTCAAACTGCTGGGCCAAGCAGGCCAGACACGCGGTGTCCTACCGTCGTCCCAAAATCTGGCTTACGCCCCGTTACGAAAACCGCGTGCGGTTAAAAACCAGACAAAAGTCAGCACCGCACACACCAAAAACACGTACGACGTGTTGCCCGCCGCCGCCAGAACCCCGCCCAGCGACGCCCCGGCAAAAACGCCCAGCGACTGCGCGGTGTTGTAAAAACCAAGGGCCAAGCCTTTGAATTCGGGCGGCGCGACGCGAGACACCAACGACGGTTGCAAGGCCTCGAGCACGTTAAACGCAATAAAGAAACCGATAAGCAAAGCCACCATAGGCACAAACTGCTGACTGGCCCACGGTAAAAACGCCAGCACCACCACCAAGCCGGCCACGGCAACTTCAAGGGCGACCTTATGCGCGCGTCGTGTCTCGGTATAAAACACCGCCGGCACCATCAGCACAAAAGACAACAAAATCACCGGTAAATATACTTCCCAGAGCCGGGAAGAATCGTACCCGCCCAGCCGCGCCAAAATGCCCGGCACCACCACAAACATGGCCATCAGCACAAAATGCAGGCAAAACACGCCAAAATTCAGGCGCAGCAAATCGGCATGCCGCAAAACGTCGGACACCTTGGCCTGCACAATGGGCTGCATCGATTGCGGCGCAGCCGGCACTAAAAAGGCGGCAATCAGCAGGCACACAAACCCAAGCAAACTGATCGCCCAGAACAGCCCCGACAACCCGAACTCGCCGACAAGCACCGGCGACAACACCAGGGACACGGCAAAAGATAAGCCGATCGACCCACCCACCATGGCCATGGCACGGGTGCGCACTTCGGGTCGGGTAGCGTCGGCCACCCAGGCTGTAATCGCGGCTGAAATAGCCCCAAGCCCCTGTAACACCCGCCCGGCAATAATCCAGTTAATGTCGGACGCCAGCGCGCACATGATCCCGCCGGCGACAAACAACACCATGCCAGCCACAATAACGGGTCGTCGGCCGAAACGGTCTGAGGCCATGCCTAAGGGTATTTGCAAAAACGCCTGGGTTAGCCCGTAAGCGCCCAGCGCAAGCCCCACCTTGACCGCATCGTTACCCCCGGGGATGGACAAGGCAGCCACAGCAAACACCGGGGTCAACAAGAACAACCCCAACATGCGTGAAGCAAATAAAAGGGCCAGCATGATGCTGGCTTTACGCTCGGTGGCGGTCAGTTTCAGCTTGACCCGCGGCGGTTTAACCGTTGCGGCACCAGAGTTAGCCATAAATACTCATTTAATAAAGACGGGCACAGCGCGTTATAGTAGCAAGTTAGCCTTCGAAAAACCTTAATGGACCAGATGGACGCAATTCGCATCCGGGGCGCCCGCACCCATAACCTCAAAAATATCTCAGTCGACCTACCCAGACACCAGCTTGTTGTGGTCACCGGGCTGTCGGGTTCGGGGAAGTCATCGTTGGCGTTCGATACCTTGTATGCCGAAGGGCAAAGGCGTTACGTCGAAAGTTTGTCGGCCTACGCTCGGCAATTCTTGCAGTTAATGGACAAACCCGACGTCGATCTGATCGAGGGGCTGTCGCCTGCAATTTCTATCGAACAAAAGTCGGCCGGGCATAACCCGCGCTCGACGGTGGGGACCATTACAGAAATTCACGACTATTTGCGTCTATTGTACGCGCGAGTCGGCACACCATACTGCCCAGACCACGGGTTACCCTTGCAAGCGCAAAGCGTCAGTCAGATGGTCGACAAGGTTTTAACCTGGCCCGAGGGCACACGACTGGCCATTTTGGCGCCGCTGGCGCGTGCACGCAAAGGCAGCTTCGAAGACGAATGCGCCGGGCTTCAGGCCCAAGGCTTTGTGCGGGTGCGCGTCGATGGCGAAATGGTCGAAATCGATCAACTCGGCCCCCTGAAGAAAACCGAAAAACATAGTGTCGATGTCGTCATCGACCGCATCAAAATCAAACCGGAAAGCCAGCAGCGTCTGGCCGAGAGCTTCGAAACCGCCCTGAATCTTTCAGACGGACGAGTGCTGGCATTGAACATGGATACCGACGAAGAGTCGGCCTTTTCCAGCCGGTACGCCTGCCCCGTATGCCAACACAGCCTGACTGAACTCGAGCCGCGCCTGTTCAGTTTCAACAACCCTGTGGGGGCATGCCCAAGCTGCGACGGCCTGGGGCATGTCGACTTTTTCGACCCCAAACGGGTGGTGGCCTTCCCCGAACTCAGCCTGGCCGGCGGCGCGATTGCCGGCTGGGACCGTCGCAATGCCTTCACCCATGCCCTGCTGGCCAGCTTGGCCGCGCATTACCAGTTCGACATCGACACGCCGTTCGAAACGCTGGACGAACGATTGCAAAACATTGTGTTGTACGGTTCGGGCGAAGAAGAAATCGGATTTTTTTACATCAACGAGAAAGGCCGCAGCAGCGTCAAAAAGCACCCTTTCGAAGGGGTCATTCCTAATCTGGAACGACGCTGGCGCGAAACTGACTCCGGCGCTGTACGTGAAGAGCTGGGCAAGTACCGCCACACGCGCACCTGCCCCAGTTGCCACGGCTCGCGTTTGCGCCCCGAAGCGCGCAACGTACTGATTGGCAACGAAATCGGCGAAGCGCAACGTATGGGCCGCGCCATCTATGAGGTCGAGGCGCTACCGCTGTCCGATTGTCTGGCGTGGTTCCAGGCGCTACAGCTATCGGGCTCGAAAAAAGAAGTCGCCGACCGCATCGTGCGCGAAATCGAAGCCCGACTTCAGTTTCTGAATAACGTAGGGCTGAGCTACTTGTCACTTGACCGCAGCGCCGACACTATTTCTGGCGGCGAGGCGCAGCGCATCAGGCTGGCCAGCCAGATTGGTTCGGGCCTGACCGGCGTCATGTATGTACTCGACGAACCTTCCATTGGCCTTCACCAACGCGACAACGACCGCCTGATCGCCACCTTGCAACACTTGCGCGATCTGGGCAACAGCGTCATTGTGGTCGAGCACGACGAAGACATGATTCGCGCCGCTGATTTTGTACTGGACATGGGGCCCGGCGCGGGCGAGCATGGCGGTCAGGTCGTCGCCAAAGGCACCCCGCAAGCTCTGGCAGCCGACCCAGCCTCGCTGACCGGTCAATACCTGACTGGCGCAAAAAAAATTGCCATCCCTCGGCGTCGGCCCGTTGACCCCGAAGGCACATGGCTGAAAGTGCTGGGCTGCACCGGCAATAATCTCAAGTCCGTCGACCTGGCCATCCCGGCCGGTCGCCTGGTGTGCATTACCGGGGTGTCGGGGTCCGGCAAATCCACCCTCATCAACGATACGCTCGCCACAGCAGTAGCGCGCGACCTTCACCGCGCACAAACCGAACCCGCGCCATTCAGCCACCTGGAAGGCCTGACGCATTTCGACAAAATCATCAATGTCGACCAAAGCCCCATCGGCCGCACCCCCCGCAGCAACCCGGCCACGTACACCGGCATGTTCACGGCGATTCGCGAGCTCTTTGCCAGCGTGCCCGAATCGCGCACACGCGGCTACGACCCAGGCCGGTTTTCATTCAACGTCAAGGGCGGGCGGTGCGAAGCCTGCCAGGGCGACGGCGTCGTCAAGGTCGAGATGCACTTCTTGCCCGACATGTATGTGCCGTGCGACGTCTGCAAAGGCGAGCGATACAACCGCGAAACACTCGACATCCGCTACCGGGGCCGCAATATCAGCGAAGTGCTGAACCTGACGGTGGCGCAGGCGCTTGAATACTTTGACGCCGTCCCCACCATCGCGCGGAAGCTCAATACACTGATTGATGTCGGGCTGTCGTACTTACGCCTGGGCCAAAGCGCCACCACGCTTTCGGGCGGCGAGGCGCAACGCGTCAAGCTTTCGCTTGAGCTGTCCAAACGCAGCACGGGCAAAACCTTGTATATTCTCGACGAACCGACAACAGGCCTGCATTTTCAAGATATCGCCCTGTTGCTCAAGGTGCTTCAACAGCTGGTAGATGCGGGAAACACGGTTGTCGTTATCGAACATAACCTCGATGTCATCAAAACCGCCGACTGGCTGGTAGACATGGGGCCCGAAGGCGGCAATGGCGGAGGCCGCATTGTGGCGCAAGGCACGCCGGAAGACATCGCGGCACACCCGGAAAGCCACACCGGCCGTTACCTGGCACCGCTTTTAAAACGATAAGGCACATGGCAAAAGATACCCCGGTCTGGCATAAGGTCAAGCAATCGAAAACGCATGGCAACGGTGTGTTTGCCGCCCGCAATATCCCCGAAGGCACGTGTATTTTTGAATACACTGGGCAAAAAATTTCACCCGACGAGGCCGACGAACGCCACCCGACCAACCCGGAAGACCCATTTCATACCTTCTTTTTTGCGCTAAGCAGCGGCAAGGTCATTGATGGCGGCGTGCGCGGCAACGACGCCAAATGGATCAACCATTCTTGCGCCCCCAACTGCGAAGCGCAAGAAAACGAAAAAGGTACGCGGGTATACATCGTGGCCCTGCGCGACATCAAACGCGGCGAAGAGCTTTTTTACGACTATGGCCTGGTGCTTGACGGCCGCCTGACTAAAAAACGCAAGCTTGAATACCAATGCCTGTGCGGTAACGACAACTGCCGTGGCACCATGCTGGCATTAAAGACCAAGGCCAAAAAAACCGCCTGAAAGCGTCAGGTAGTACCTGACCAGCTCACTTCTAAAACTGATGTGCAAACGTTCGAAGGCACGGTTGCGGTATGTTTTAACGGTAGGTAACTTCAAGCCCAGATCGGCCGCAATGCCTTCGTAGCTCATCCCCAAAACCGTCCTGGCGACCACATCGAGTTCCCGCTCAGTGAGGTCTGGGCGGTGGGTCTCGAAAGCCTGCCGAACCGAATCGAGTGACAAGGGGCTCGCCAAGGCGGCGGCACGCGGGTGAAGCAACAAATGCCGATGCACAGACGCCAGCAACGAAGGCGCAATGGTCTCGAAGGCAGCCAGCTCGCGATCGGTGAAAAAACCCTGGCCGTTGTAACGGTAAAGGTTTAATGCAAACACCGTGTCGCGCGATTGCGGCTCAACAACCGACAAACGCTCGCTCATGTCGAATTGACGGTACACCTTGTCGCGATGGGCCCGAGTCGGAATTTCTTCAGCGGTCAGGTGCGTTATCACCGGGCCGGCCGGGTCAATTTCACCAAAAGCGAAGGTACGATCGGCCAGATGAGGGCCGGAAAGGTAGGCCTGCCAACTGCCCGTTGTCGTGTCTTTTCGATGGTAAGTGCCCGACAAAAACATGCGGGGCTGATCGCCGCCAATGCGGTACACAGACCAGCAGCCCACGGGTATAACGCGGTTGACCTGGTGTAGAACCCGTTGGGAAAAATCACCCTCGCCAATGGCGGCAACGATATTGGCCACGGCCTCGCCGGTCAAGTCGGGGCCCGAAGCCATGCCGCCAAGACTCCATGCTCGCATCCTGATCTCCTCTACCCCTTCGGGGGCTTGTCATCTTCTGGGATGACAGCGTTTTTGCTTTTACTTGTTAGTGTAGTACGTCGTACATAAAGAATAGCAAAACAACAAAACGTTGGTTACCAGGAGACTTAGACATGTTCCCCAAGACTTTCATTGCACCGCAGAATCAACCCACCAAACGCGCTGGGGCGGCACCGCGCGCCGAATGGCGAAAAACCGTGCTGTCATGCGCGACGGCAATCGCGCTACTGGGCGCCACATCGGCCAATGCCGAGGTCACTATCGGCGTCATCCTTTCATTGACCGGACCGGCGGCCTCGCTGGGTAAGCCGGCCGAAAACACCGTCAAACTCTGGCCCGAAACCATCGGTGGCGAAAAAACAAAAGTCATCGTCCTTAACGACAACAGCGACCCGACCGAAGCGGCCAAGCAAGCCGCCAAACTCATCACTGAAGAAAAAGTAGACGTCCTGGTTGGGTCCTCGATTACGCCACCGTCCATTGCCATCGTCGAAGTGGCGGGCCGCAACGGTACGCCCCTGGTATCGCTGGGTGGTGGTAACGCCATCATCGAACCCCAAGAAGGGCCACGTACCTGGGCCTTCAAAATACCTGCACCCGAAGCACTCTCGGTACAGCGAGCCATTCAAGACATGAAGGCTCGTCAGGTCAAGAAAGTAGGCGTCATTGCCGTGACCACAGGCTACGGGGACGGGTTCCTGAATGCTTTCCAGAAGCAAGCACAAGCCGAAGGCATCGACATCACTGCAACAGCGCGCATTGGCGCCCAAGACATCTCGGCGACCACCCAGGCCGTACAAATGATTTCCGCCAAACCCGACGCAGTTTATATCTTCAGCTTCGGGACACCCGGCGCAACGCCGCAAATGGAACTGCTTAAACGCGGCTACAAAGGCATCATCTATCAAACCCACGGCGTAGCCAATGCCGACTACCTGCGCCTGGGCGGCGCCGCCCTGAATGGCACACTACTGGCCGTCGCCCCCGTCTTGGTCGCCGAACAATTGCCTGACGAAAACCCCACCAAAAAGCCCGGGCTGGAGTACGTGACTAAATACGAAGGCAAATATGGTCCTGGGACGCGCTCGCTTTTCGGTTCTACAGCCTGGACGGCCTACAACATGCTGGACGCCACGATTCCGCTCGCCATGCAAAAGGCCAAGCCTGGTACCGCCGAATTCCGCAGCGCCCTGCGCGACGCGCTGGAAGGGATGAAAGAAGTCGTAAGCCCGGAAGGCGTTTTTAACATGAGCCCTGGCAACCATAATGGTCTGGATGCCCGCGGCCAGGTCATGGTTAAAGTGGAAGACGGCAAATGGAAGTTGGAGCAGTAAGTATCATGAATTTTGCCACCGCCCTGCGCCCGGAAATCAAAACGCTGGAAGATATCCGGGCCCTCGAGCAAAAGCCCTACGAGACCATGGTGCCGTTCCCTTCTACTGCGGCGCTGTTAAGCTACGCAGCGAACACCTACGGCCCGGCAACCGCCCTCTATTTCCAGGAAAGCGCCAACCTCGCAGAGGCGCCGCTAACCTGGTCTTTCCAGGGTTTCCTCGATTCCTGCATAAGGGCGGCCAACCTCCTGCGCACTTTGGGTGTTCAACAAGATGACCCTGTAGCGCTTTTGGTACCGCACATCCCCTCAGCGTTATTTGCGCTGTGGGGCGCGC
The DNA here is from genome assembly GCF_003788685.1 of Pusillimonas sp. NJUB218. Taxonomy (NCBI): domain Bacteria; kingdom Pseudomonadati; phylum Pseudomonadota; class Betaproteobacteria; order Burkholderiales; family Alcaligenaceae; genus Pusillimonas; species Pusillimonas sp. NJUB218. Next base: position 84,808 of record NZ_NQMK01000003.1, on the reverse strand, counting down.
AAATGGCGGGCTGCGCCTTTCCTATCAACTATTTGCTTAGCGCCGAACACATTGCCGAACTGCTACGCAAAACCAATACCCGTGTTGTCATTACGCTGGCGCCGAGCGATACGCTACCCATCAATGCAGAAGCTCGGCGAGCCGCCGAGCTGGCCGGCTGTGTCACGCATGTTATTGAAATTGACCCCGACGAACGCAACCCCGGACCAGGCTCTTTTCAACGCCTGCTAAACGCACAACCCGCAACCGGAAACTACGAAGCCGAGCTAAGCGCAGACCGCATTGCGGCGATGTTTCACACTGGCGGAACAACAGGTCTGCCCAAAATTCTGCGGCATAGCCACCGCAATGAAGTGCATACGAGCTGGTTTGGTGCGCTTTACTACGACATGCAGCCGGGCGACCGGATTCTGAACGGATTTCCGATCTTCCATGTGGCCGGGACTTTCGTTTATGGCCTGGCACCGCTGGCCGCGGGTGCTGCGCTGTTCTTGCCCACACTGACGGGGATGCGCAACCAGGCGTTCGTAAAACAGGCCTGGGCTTTTGCGCAACGCGAAAAACTCACGCATTTGGGATGCGTCCCTACCGTCTTATCGGCACTACTCGACGTACCCCGATCGCCCGGGGAAGCGGAGAACATTCGCTGGGCACTTTCGGGGGGGTCGCCGTTACCCAACGAACTGGCACAAACCTTCGAAAACGAACATCACATTCCCATACGCAGCATTTTCGGCATGACAGAATGCGCCGGCCTGGTGTCCATCGAGCCCTGTCACGCCCCACGCCATGTCGGCTCGGTGGGCATTCGCCTGCCCTATTCCGATGTAGCGGCCATTCCCCTCGAAACAGCATCAGACAAAAGGTTAAGTACCTTCTGCAAACCTGGCGAAACCGGCATTGTGGTGATCCGCGGCCCTCATGTCAGCCCCGGTTATCTCGACGACGCGCACAGCGCGGGCACATTCACCGACGATCAATGGTTGATCTCGGGCGATTTGGGCCATGTCGACGAAGATGGCTACATTTACCTGACCGGGCGCAGCAAAGACCTCATCATCCGCAGCGGTCACAATATCGACCCGGGTCTGATCGAAGAAGCATTTTTAAAATTGCCCGCAGTCAACACTTGTGCAGCAGTGGGCGAGCCCGACAGCTACGCTGGCGAGCTGCCGGTGGCCTTCGTCAGCCTGAAAGAAGGGGCGCATGCCACACCAACCGACCTACTGGCCGATGTGGCCCGACACATCCCCGAGCGTCCGGCCCTGCCCAAACGCGTGCTGATCCTGGATAAAATCCCGACAACACCGGTCGGCAAGATTTACAAGCCGGCGTTGCGAGCGCTGGCTGCCCAAGAAAAAATTGCAGCCCTGATCAGTTCGCTGGACCTTCCCGAGGCGGTTGTCGTCGATTGCGCGGCTGAGCCTCGCGGCATCGTCGCCCGATTAAAAGTACCATCAGCGCTTAACCCCGACCAGCGCACCGCGCTAGATCAAGCCTTAACCGGCCTGCCGCTGCAAATCCATTGGGAGGACCTGGCGTGAATCCGCCCTTGCTTACTGAAACCTGCGACGGCGTCCTGACGTTGACGCTGAATCGTCCGGACGCACACAATGCGCTCAACCCGGAGCTGTTGTGCAGGCTGGTCGATGCACTGGACGCTTTCGAAGCCGACCCTAACCTGCATGTCGCTATCCTGACGGGCGCAGGCCCGCGTGCCTTCTGTTCGGGTGGAGACCTGGGCAGTACCTTGCAATTGCTTTCAGGACGCCTTCAACCCAAAGACGATTGGGATCATCGCCTGCTCGATGACCCTCGCATCAGGACGCTGGCGCCCTTGCGTGAAGCGCCATTAAGCAAGCCACTAATCGCAGCCGTCAATGGCCTCTGCATGGCAGCTGGCGCAGAAATCCTTCTAGGCACCGACATCCGCCTGGCCACCTCAACAGCAACCTTCGGATGGCCCGAGGTCAGGCATGCGCTGATTCCGTTTGCCGGCACGCTGGCGCGCTTGCCCCGTCAGATCCCTTATTGCCAGGCCATGGACCTGCTGCTGACAGGCCGCACCATAGACGCGCCAACGGCGCTGAACCTGGGCCTGATCAACCAGATATTGCCGGCCGACGACGTGTTGACCGAAGCGCAGCGTATCGCGCAACGCATTGCGGCCAATGGCCCGCTGGCAGTGCGCGAAATCAAACGTGTAACCCGCGCCGCCATCGGCATGCCCCTGGACGCTGGCTACGCGCTGGAAGACGAGAGCTACCGCACAATAATAGGCAGCGCTGACGCGCAAGAAGGGCCGGTGGCCTTTATGGAAAAACGCAAGCCCGAGTTTCGCGGGCAATGAACAGGATACCCCGCATGATCCGTCTGGAAAACAAAGTCGCCGTTGTCACGGGCAGCGGCCAAGGGCTGGGGTTAGCCACAGCCAAGGCCCTGGCACAAGCTGGTGCGGCAGTTGTCGTCAACGACATCAGCGAAGCACACGCCACCGCTGCCGTCCAAGCCATTATGGCGGCCGGTGGCCGGGCCACCACAGCCGTCGCCCCAATCGGTAGCAGCGAAGCGGCCGACCTGTGTGTCGAGCGTGCAGTATCTGTGTTCGGGCGCCTGGACATTATGGTGACCAATGCGGGCATTTTGCGAGACAAAGTTCTTTGGAACATGAGCGATGACGATTTTGACAGCGTCGTCCACACACACTTGCGCGGCACATTTACTTGCGCCCGAGCTGCCGTCCGCCAATTTCGTGCCCAAGGTGAAGGCGGCAGACTGCTGTTGGTATCGTCGCTGGCCGGGCAGCGCGGCAACTTCGGCCAAGGCAACTACGCCGCCGCCAAGGCCGGCATTGCCGCTTTCGCCCGCACCTGGGCGCTGGAGTGCGCCCGCATGAACGTCACCGTCAACGCGGTGCTACCCACAGCCCTAACCCAAATGGTCGCCACCATTCCTGGCATGCAAGATCATGTAGCCGCCGCACAGCGCGGCGAGCCGCTACCCCCGAACGTACGCATGGGGATGGGCCTTGGCTTACCCGAGGATGTGGCACCGCTGTTCGTTTTCCTGGCGTCGCACGCGGCACAACATATCAGTGGCCAATGCATTGGCTTGGGCGGCGACAAACTGGCGCTTTGGTCGCACCCCGACGAAAAGCACATAGCGTTCAAGCAAGGGGGTTGGAGCGCCGAGACCATCGCCGAAATGTGGGACAGCACCTTTGGCCGCCACCACGAAAGCTACGGAATAACGATGGCATAAACCACGTTATCCCGCCTGACAAACCTACTTGAATGCCGTCTCGATGAAGCTGCGCAACTTGCGCGAGTGCAAGCGCTCATATGGCATCTGGCGCAGGCTTTCGAGGGCTCGGATACCGATTTGCAAATGCTGCCCCACCTGCGTTCGATAGAACTCACTGGCCATGCCCGGCAGTTTAAGCTCGCCGTGCAAGGGCTTATCGGAGACGCAGAGCAACGTGCCATAAGGCACCCGGAAACGGAAGCCATTGGCCGCGATAGTTGCCGACTCCATATCGAGTGCAATAGCTCGCGACTGCGACAAACCGCGCACCGGCTCGTTATCGTCGCGCAGCTCCCAGTTGCGGTTGTCGGTGGTGGCCACCGTTCCTGTACGCATAATTCGCTTTAATTCCCAACCCGACAAACCCGCCACTTCAGCCACGGCGTCTTCCAGTGCCACCTGGATTTCGGCCAACGGCGGCACCGGCACCCAAACGGGCAAGTCGTCGTCGAGCACATGGTCTTGGCGTACATAGCCATGGGCCAATACATAATCGCCCAGCCGTTGCGTTGTACGCAGGCCCGCACAATGGCCTAGCATGATCCAGGCCGACGACCGCAAGACGGCCACGTGATCGGTAATGGTTTTGGCGTTTGACGGCCCGACGCCAATGTTGATTAGCGTAATGCCGGTATTGTTCTCGCGCAGCAAGTGGTAAGACGGCATCTGTGGCATACGGGCCGGGGCGGGGCCGCTGGGCTGAGCCCCAGCGCCCGCCAGCGTAATCACATTGCCCGGCTCGACCAGGGCCGTATAGCCGCCCTCGCCGCTAGCCAACATCTCTTTGGCCCACCGGCAGAACTCGTCGATATAAAACTGATAGTTGGTGAACAGCACATAACTTTGAAAATGCTGCGGAGCCGTTGCCGTGTAATGCTGCAAACGATGTAACGAGTAATCGATACGTGGAGCGGTAAAGGGCGCAAGCGGCTCGGGTTCGCCGCGCCGGCTGCGCCAAGTGCCGTTCACTATCGAATCATCGGTGACCGCCAAGTCGGGCACATCGAAGTGGTCGCGCAATGCACCGCCCACCGAATCGGCAAACACCCCTTCAACGTAATAGCCCTCGGGGAAGGCAAAATGCAACGGGATAGGCACATCGGACTCGCCGATTTCAACCGCAACACCATGATTCTGGATGAGCAAATGGATTTGCTCGCGCAAATAGCGCTCGAACAAACGCGGTTGCGTAATGGTGGTCATGTATGTGCCTGGCTCGACCACATACCCGTACGAAAGCCGGCTATCGACGGCCTGATACGTAGAGACCTTGATACGAATGGCGGGGTAATAAGCACGCACTCGCTGCCCAGGCAGCAGTCGGCCTTCGGCGTACATTTTGAAGCCATCGCGAATAAATGCGGTATTGCGTTCGTAGATTTCAACCAGCCGCGCTACAGCGGCATCTGCCTGCTCGAACCCTGCAAAAGGGATCAGTTGCGGCATTACCAGCGGGGCAATCGGGCCCTCGCCAGATCGATAAGACATACTTTCTCCTAAACCAGCTGGTCCATAAAAGCGGCCAGCGCGACATCGCGATCGGTAACGCCGTTGGCATCGTGCGTGGTCAGCGTCACACTCACGCGGTTATATACATTGAACCACTCGGGGTGGTGCCCGGTGCGCTCGGCCTGCAGCGCCACCTGTGTCATAAAGCCGAAGGCTTCATTAAAGTTTTTAAACATGTAATTTTTGTGGATAGCATCCCGGCCGGCGACCGCCGTCCAGCCCTCGAGCAGCAACAGCGCCGACGGCGCCCCAATCAGTTTTGGCAAACCTTTCATTACGCCCCCCAACAATTACCCTACCGGCCCAAACCGGCAACTCATTACGAACTATTTGTGGCCATGTTGATTTTATTTATTAACTTTTAGTTCAAGGTGATTGAACCCGCACAGTCTTGAGCCGACACCTTCAACAGTCCATACTATACGAGCATCGTACGCTAAAAACTTTACCGATTTTTGTCCAATACCTATGCAACAAGGAAGCGCCATGACACAAAGAACAACATGCCAGCAGCTCCAGGTCGACACCCGCCTTTACGACTTCATCGAAAAAGAAGCCCTACCCGGCAGCGGCATCACGTCGTCGGCCTTCTGGGCCGGTTTTAACAGCATCGTTCACGATATGGCGCCCGAAAACAAAGCATTGCTGGCCGAGCGCGACCGCCTTCAAGCCGAAATAGACACCTGGCACCGTGCCAACCCCGGTCCGATTCGCGATATGGGTGCCTACAAGGCTTTTCTGAAACGCATTGGCTACCTGCAAGACGCGCCGGCCCAGGTTCGCGTCAACACCCAAAACATCGATTTCGAATTCTCGGACCAGGCCGGCCCGCAGCTGGTGGTTCCCATTACCAACGCGCGTTATGCCCTGAACGCCGCCAACGCGCGCTGGGGCAGTCTGTACGATGCGCTGTACGGTACCGACGCCATTTCGGAAGACGACGGAGCGACGCGTGCGGGCGGCTATAACCCGGTGCGCGGCAACAAGGTCATCGAATATGGGCGCCGCTTTCTTGACGACACCATTGCATTGGCACACGGCTCACACGCCGATGCCACCGCGTACCGGATTGAAAACGGCAAACTGGTCGTGCAACTCGCCAACGGCGCCACAACCCTGGCGCAACCCGAATGCCTGCTCGGTTACCGGGGCACCCCCGACGCACCCGAAGCGCTGGTGTTCCGTCATAACGGCCTGCACTTCGAACTGCAAATCGACAGCACCCACCCTATAGGCAAGCAAGACAGCGCCGGCGTCAAAGACATTCTCATGGAGGCGGCGCTCACCACCATCATGGACTGCGAAGACTCGGTGGCCACCGTCGATGCCGAAGACAAGATTTTGGCCTATCGTAATTGGCTGGGCCTGATGACCGGGACGCTGAACGAAGAAGTCTCCAAAGGCGGAAAAACCTTCACCCGCACCCTGAACCCCGACCGCGAATACACTGACCTGAACGGCAAACCTCAGATGTTGGGCGGGCGCTCGATGATGCTGATCCGTAATGTCGGCCACCTCATGAGCAACCCGGCCATTCTCGACAAAGACGGCAACGAAGTCCCCGAAGGCATTATGGACGCCGTCATCACGTCATTGATTGCGCTGCGCGACATTGAGCGCAAGGCCAACTCGCGCAAGGGGTCGGTTTATATCGTCAAACCCAAAATGCACGGCCCTGCCGAAGTCGCTTTCGCAGGCAAACTGTTCGGCCGCGTCGAACAGCTGCTGGGTATGGCCCCCAATACCCTGAAAATGGGCATCATGGACGAAGAACGCCGCACCAGCGTTAACCTGAAAGCCTGCATTGCCCAGGCCACTGAACGCGTCGCCTTCATCAACACTGGCTTTCTGGACCGCACCGGCGACGAGATCCATACCGCCATGGAAGCCGGCCCCATGATTCGCAAAGGCGAAATGAAACGCAGCCTCTGGATCGACGCTTACGAGCGCAATAACGTACAGGTCGGTCTGGAATGCGGCTTGCGCGGACGCGCCCAAATCGGCAAAGGTATGTGGGCCATGCCCGACCTGATGGCCGACATGCTGGTGCAAAAAATCGGGCAACTTAAAGCTGGCGGCAACACCGCGTGGGTGCCCTCGCCTACCGCCGCCACCCTACACGCTTTGCACTACCACCAGGTCAACGTGCAAGATATCCAGCGCGGCATGGAAGGTAAAACCGAAGCCTTGCTCGACAAAATCCTGACGGTACCGGTCGCCACCGACACCTGTTGGTCTGAAGCCGACAAACAGCAAGAGCTCGATAACAATGCCCAAGGCATTCTGGGCTACGTCGTGCGTTGGGTCGACCAAGGCGTCGGGTGCTCAAAAGTACCCGACATTCACAACGTAGGGCTCATGGAAGACCGCGCTACGCTGCGCATTTCCAGCCAGCACATCGCCAACTGGATGCGTCACGGCATTGTGTCAAAAGAGCAAGTCATGGAAACCTTGAAACGCATGGCGGCTGTCGTCGACGGGCAAAACAATGGCGACCCGCTGTACAAGCCCATGGCCGGCAATTTTGATACGTCAGTAGCGTTTAAGGCCGCCTGCGACCTGGTCTTCAAAGGGCTTGAACAGCCCAACGGCTACACCGAGCCGCTGCTGCATCACTGGCGGCAGGTGGCCAAGCAAGGGTAAGCCTGGCCAACACCGCTGAAGATTACGCCCGAACCTGGCCGACGATCTCGTCGAGCCAACGCAACATCAGGTCGACTTCTTCAGCGGTAACGTTCAAAGCGGGCATAAAACGCAGCAGCTCGGGACGCGGTGCGTTCAGCAACAGGCCCTCGGGCCCGCGGTCGCGCGCCGCAGCCACAATAGCGGCGCCATCGGGTTTGCCAAGTTTTAGTGCACGCAGCAAACCTGTACCACGCTCGCCATCCATCCCCCACTTGGTCGAAAGCGCCAGCAAACCTTCCGACAACTGTTGTGCACGCGCATTAACAGCCGCCATAAAATCGGGCGCGCTGACCTCGTCGAATACCGCAATACCGGCCGCGGCCATGAGCGGGTTACCGTTGTAAGTACCGCCCTGATCACCGTATTCGAAACAAGCCACGGCCTCGCGTGCGCACAAGGCAGCCAGAGGCACGCCGCTGCCTATCCCTTTGGCTAGCGTCATGATGTCGGGGGCGATGTCGGCATGCTGATACGCAAACAGCTTGCCGGTCCGACCAATACCCGTTTGGACTTCATCAACAATCATCAACAGGCCCAGCTCTTGTGTCAAAGCACGCAATGCCTGCATGAACTCGACGGTGGCCGGAATAACGCCCGCCTCGCCCTGGACGGGCTCGAGCATGACGGCAACGGTTTTGTCGTCAATCAACTTGCGAACCGATTCAATATCGTTCAGCTCAGCTTTGGGGAAACCGTCGACTTGCGGCGCGAACATGGTGTCCCAGCCGGGCTTGCCGGAGGCCGACATGGTGGCCAATGTGCGGCCATGAAAGCCATGGTTAAACGTAATGATTTTGTAGGCGCCATTGCGATGCAGCTTGCCCCATTTGCGGGCCAGCTTGATGGCGCCTTCGTTGGCCTCGGCACCGCTGTTGGCAAAAAATACGCGGTCGAAACACGACGACCCCGTAATACGTTTGGCCAGATCCATAGACGGCTGGTTGTAAAACGCCGGCGAGGGGTTAATTAACGTTGAAGCCTGCTTTGTAAGCGCAGCCACCACCGACGGCGGGCAATGCCCCAGGCAGTTCACGGCCCAGCCCTGCAGGAAGTCGAGGTATCGCTTGCCATTATGGTCTTCAAGCCAAGACCCCTGGCCACGCACAAATACCAGATCGGGCCGCGAGGTGATTTCCATAAGGGCTTTGACGCCGGACTGATCGAATTCCATAGTGACTTCCCAAAAAATAAAGGGCAAAACAGCACATGCTGCAAAACGTGGATTTTAACGCAGTGGGAAGAGCAAGCGGACGCAGCCACTTTGACGAACACGCGCGGTCGAATCGCCGCCGCCAACGGCCCAGCCGCGCTGGGCGCCGCAACACACAATCGCTCGCCCAAAGAAAAACCGGGTGGCTTTCACCACCCGGCAACACGACGATAACGACGGTAGAAAAATAGTGCAAACCTAGGCCCGGCGGTAACCCCGGGCACACATCCAGATTATTTAAATATCGGCCCCGAACTGTCACCGCCAAAGACACTGCTGCCGCCGTAGTCAGCCTGAACCTCAATCTTGACCGTATTGGGATCGACCTTGGACGCACCATCTTTGTAGTGCATGACGGTTGCCGGGAACATCATCACCAACGCGACCATCAGCAGCTGGATGCAGATGAACGGGATGGAGCCCCAGTAAATCTGGCCCGTCGTGACCTTGGCAATAGTTTGACCCGTCAGCTTGTCTTTGTAATCTTCTTTAGGCGCTACCGACCGCAAATAAAACAGGGCAAAGCCAAACGGGGGGTGCATAAATGAGGTTTGCATGTTCAGCGCCAGCAACACCCCGAACCAGATCAGGTCAATGCCCATTTTGTCGGCGACCGGGCCCAGCAGCGGCACAATAATGAAAGCCAGCTCGAAGAAGTCCAGGAAGAACGCCATGACGAACACGAAGATGCTGACGATGATCAAGAAGCCGGTTTCGCCGCCGGGCAAGCCCACCAGCAAATGCTCAACCCACAAGTCGCCGTCGACACCACGGAAGGTCAGGCCGAACACGGTGGAGCCCACCAAAATAAAGATCACGAACGATGCCAGTTTGGTGGTCGTGTCCATAGCCTGCTTGAGCAACGACCACGACAACCGCTTACGGGCCAATGCCATGATAATGGCGCCGACCGCGCCCATAGCGCCCCCTTCGGTAGGTGTGGCTATACCCAGGAAAATAGTACCCAGCACCAAGAAGATCAGGGCCAGGGGCGGAATCATGACAAACGTGACCCGTTCGGCAATTTGCGACAGCAAGCCAAACCCGAAAACCTTGTTAAGCACGGCCAGAGCAAACGCCACCACGCCGCCTACCAGCGTACCCACAACAACGGTTTCATCAATGGGTGCATCGGCTGACAAGATCATGGGCGACAACAACCACGACGCACCGACAGCCACCGCCAACAACACCAGCAACGACGGAATGCCGTGACTGCCGTTAGGTTCGATAAAGGTACGGCCCTCTTCGGGAATGGCCGGCGCATTGCGTGGCCGGAACAGCGCGAGCAACAAGATATAGGCAATGTAAAAACCTACAGTCATCATGGCCGGCACCATGGCGCCACGATACATGTCGCCAATTGAGCGGCCCAACTGGTCGGCCAGCACGATAAGGACGATAGACGGCGGGATAATTTGCGACAACGTACCCGACGCAGCGATCACGCCTGAAGCCAACCGGCGGTCGTACCCGTAGCGCAACATAATGGGCAGGGATATCAAGCCCATGGAGATCACCGACGCCGACACGACGCCGGTGGTGGCGCCCAGCAGAGCACCGACAACCACCACGGCAATAGCCAAACCGCCACGCAATGGTCCGAACAACTGACCAATCGTTTCAAGCAGGTCCTCGGCCATGCCAGAACGTTCAAGAATCAACCCCATAAAGGTAAAGAACGGGATTGCCAGCAGCGTGTCGTTGGCAATAATGCCGAAAATACGCTGAGGCAACGCCTGAAACAACGCTGGCTGGAAAAAACCTAGCTCTACGCCCAGCAGGCCAAACAACAAGCCATGCCCGGCCAGGGTGAAAGCCACCGGAAACCCCATCAGCAAAAACAGGATCAACGAGGCAAACATGACCGGGGCCATGTTGGCAATTAAGAACTCCATGATCAAACCACCTTATCTTTTTATTTGGACGATGCCGCGTTGGCAATTTCTTCGGCCAACAACTCTTCAGACGTTTTGTGACCTTCGGGATGCGTGGGATTAGGACACTTGCCCATCAAAAACCCGGCACACTTGATCAGGTGCGACACCCCAGCCAAAGACAACAAAATGAACCCCAGCGGGATCAGCGCCTTGACCGGCCAGCGCACCAGGCCACCCGCGTTGGATGACACTTCGTGATGCACGTAAGACTCGATGGCCATAGGCACAGAAAGCCAGAGAATAAACATGCACGCAGGCAAGAAGAACGCCAGGATGCCGATGATATCGATCACGATCTGCCCGCGCTCGGAAAGGCGCGACGCCAGGATATCGACACGCACGTGCCCATTACGCAAAAATGTATAACCGGCGGCCAGCAAAAAAATCATCCCGAACATGTACCACTGCACTTCCAGCCAGGCATTCGAGCTCATGTCGAAAGCCTTGCGAAACGCAGCGTTAAACGAACTAACCACCACAACCACCAAAATTACCCACGACACCGCTTTGCCCACCCTGACATTGATCGCATCGATCAACCGGGACAACGCCAGCAAACCACCCATAACAGCTCCTTTGAAACCACCAGACCAACAATTTATTCTTCGTGTCCTTGACGCCAAGGCGTTGCGTGGCGCTCGATCCAGGCCAGCGCACCGTAAAGCACAACACCCATGACCCCAAGAATGAACAGCGCCGCAAACACCCGAACCGTATCGAATGTGCCCTGCGCACTCATGATCACGTAACCCAACCCTTTTTGCGACGAGACAAACTCGCCGACAATGGCGCCGACCAGCGCCAGCGACATGGCGACCTTCATGCCCGCCACCACCGAAGGCAGCGCACAAGGCAGCTTGACCTTAAAGAAGAAGTCCCAAGCCGACCCCTTCAGTACCTTGCCTAAATCGGTAATGTCGGACGGCACCGACCGCAACCCATGAACCGTATCGACGATAATGGCGAACACCGCTATCAGGAACGCAATCGCCACCTTGGGCTCGGCACCAGTGCCCATCCAGACCACAAACAGCGGCGCCAGCGCTACCTTGGGTACGCTGTTAAAACCGATAATCAGCGGATACAGAAACCGTTCGAAAATACGTGAGCTGACCAGTGCCACTGCGATCAGCACACCCCCCACTACGGCCAGCACGAAACCACCCAACGTAATAAACAGGGTGTACAGACTTTGCTCTACATACCACGAGGCTTCGTTGCTCAACTCGGTCAAAATTGCCGACGGAAGAGGCAACATGATCGAGCGAATCTCGAATGCCCGGCACACAAACTCCCAGACCAGCAACACCACGACCAGCGAGAACGTACCGGCAGCACCCGTTTTCAAATGATTCATTGTCATCAGGCTTTCCTCTTTTCTGACCCTGTGTCCATGTTGTCGAACAGGCCACGGATATGAGAGACATACTTGCCGAACTCTGGCGTTTCTCGCACCGACAGCGGCCTAGGGCGCGGCAAATCAACCTCTATGATTTCAACCAACCGGCCGGGGCGCGGCGACAACACCATGACGATGTCACCCAAAAAGACCGCCTCGGAAATCCCGTGCGTCACGAACAACACCGTATTACGGGTCTCCATCCAGATACGCTGCAGCTCAAAGTTCATCTGGTCACGCGTAAATGCATCCAGCGCACCAAAAGGCTCATCCATCAGCAACAGCGAAGGGTCATCGACCAGCGCACGGCAAATTGCCGCACGCTGACGCATACCCCCCGACAGCTCACGCGGATAGCTTTGCTCAAAATCGCGCAACCCGGTCAGGTCAAGCAGATGATCGACTTTGGCCTGGTAATTGGCTACAGGCTTCTTTGCAAACTCAACAGGCAACAACAAGTTCTTTCGAATCGTGCGCCATTCAAGCAGGGCGTCGCGCTGAAACACCATACCGATGCCGTCGGGCGGGCCCGATACCGGGCGACCGCCAACCTCGAGGTCGCCCGAAGTGATGTTTTCAAGCCCGGCCACACAGCGCAAGAATGTACTTTTGCCACAGCCGCTGGGGCCCAGAATGCTGACAAACTGCCCCTCAGGGATATCAATGTTGATTCCATCCAGAGCCAATACGCCTCGGGCACCTGGATACTGTTTTTGAACACGCCTTGCGCTAACAGCCGGTACACTCATTTGCCAATCATCCCGTCATAAGCCTCGGGCTTGACCATACCGGTGACGTAAAAGTCAGTGGCTGGCAAGCCGCCCTTGATCAACTCAAGCTTGGTCATGGTCTTGACTGCATCATCCCATTCGGCGGGTATCGGCATCCCCATGCGGTAGCCCTCGACGGGCTTGCCGAAATAAGGCTTCAAAGCATCAAGCTGCCCACGAAGCGACTCGGCATCCAGACGGGCTTGGGGGCGCGCGGCAATAATCGCTTTGACGGCTTCATCTTCGTTGCCCGCCCAAATGTATTCCCAGGTACGGGCGGTCACACTAGCAAACTTCGAAATGGCCTCGCCGTGGCTAGCCAATTTGCCTTCGTTAGCAAAAATGCCAAAGCTGGGGATATTCAGACCATAATCGGCAAAAGGAATGGCCACTGAAGGCCGGGTCTTTGAAACCGATGCAATGATGAACGGGATGGTCGATACGACGGCATCGGCCCGACCAACAGCGTATGTTGTAGCCTTGGCTGCCGCTTCAACATTAAGCAATTCAAGGTCGGTGCGCTTTACGCCCCCAGCCGCCAAAAACGCATCTACAAACGGGGCCTCAAGCGAGCCCGCCGTGTACACCAGTTTTTTACCTTTCAGATCAGCCGGCCCTTTGATATTGGAGTCTTTGGGCACCAGCACGCCAATGTCATTACGACGCGCAAACGGGGCCACTGCCTTGACGGGCAACCCCTTGTCGCGCGCAATGATCATAGGTGCCAAAGCCGCATGACCCACATCAAAATTGTCGCTCGATCCCACGATCTGAACCGTGGTCACCGACCCATTGCCATCTTCGAAGTTGACGTCCAGGCCCGCATCTTTGTACCAGCCCTTTTGCATGGCCAGATGAAACGCGCCATGTATACCCCAGGGCGTCCAATCAAGACGTACTTTTAAAGGCGTTAATGACTGTGCCGCGGCCGTGCCGGCAACCAGACAAGCCACGGTACCCGTCAGTACACGCGCCCAGGACTTCGTCAGCAATTTCTTCATGGCAAACCTCTTGTGGTTTTGGTGGAAAAGAAAATCTGGAACGGTGCGCCTTTATTGACCGCCGAGCATCCGCTTCAGGCGGGCCCAAAGCACGCTCATGAACATCTTGAACGGGCTGAACTCAGCCTGCGGCAGGGGCTCGGTCGAACCGGCGGGTTGCGCCATGCGCAATGCCACGTTGCGGCCAAAGTCGGCAATCATGCGTTTAACAAAGTCCTGCACCAGACCCGACCGGGAAAATTGCGCCAGCGGCCCTTGCAGGGAATAAAGCAGATCAACGTCGACACGCGCTTTGTCGGCGGACAACGACGTGACCCGATAGCTGACATCGCCTTTAGCGCGAGACTGGCTAAGCGAATCTTGCCCCGAGCCGCGCAGCACCGCAGACTTGGCAGCATCGTCACGCTCGAGCGTTGCCGCACCATTGAAGGCTGCGGCCATCGGCCCGAACTTGATGGCAATTTTCCCCTTGACCTCGTCGCCTTCCTGCGACTCGATGACTGCGCCCGGCAGGCAGCCGGCCACCGCACGCAAATCGGCCATAAAAGCCCACACCTGATCCGCAGAAAACGGGACCTCGAAACCGCCCTGGATATTTGTACCCTTGCCTGCTGCGGCGGGAGCAGACGCACCGGTAGACGCCGAAGGCGTCGCGGCAGGCGCCGCTGGCGCTTTGGTGCTGGTCGACGGCACTGTCGCGTCAAAGCCGGTAAACGGCTTGGGCGCATCGGCAGCGGGCGGCAAGGCGGCCTTGCCTTGCATGGCTGCCTCACGCAACGCCTCGACAGCAGGATCGGGCTGCATACGCAGCGCGTCGAGCACCGACATAACGGCGGCCGTAATACCCTGATAGCCGGTGCAACGGCAAATATTGCCCGACAACTCGATTCGCACACGCGCTTCGTCGGCATCGGGCAAGCGCAAGATAATGTCACGTGACGTCGTCAACATCCCCGGCGTACAAAAACCACATTGCAACGCATGGTGGGTATTGAAGGCTTCACGCAGGCGAAGCATGACGGGGTCATTGTCGTAACCTTCGATGGTGGTGACCTGGCGCCCCTCGCAGGCGCTGGCAAACGTAATGCACGAACGCACTGGCTTACCATCGACCAGCACGGTACATGCCCCGCAGACCCCGTGCTCACAACTTAAATTGGTACCGGTCATGCGCAAGTCTTCGCGCAAAAAATCGCCCAAATGCGTGCGATCAACAACATCGCGCGTGAAACGGCGACCATTAACTTCAATATTCAACTCGGACATAGCTACTTTCCTTTACTCACCCAATGCCTGTTGCAGGCAACGCTGGATGACCGTGATATACAACCGTCGGTCGGCGGCGGTTTTTTCGGGTGCGACGGCGGCGAGAGCCTGCCCGATGGCCTGCTCGTCGGCTGCGGCAAGGCCGCCTTTAGCCACTTGGGCAGACAGTTCGGCCAACAACTGCGGTGCGCCCCCAAGCGCCCCCACCACAATGCGGGCAGTTTGGGTAGACGGCTCGAAATACGCAGCACAGCTGGCTTCGGCAAACTCGCCCGTTTTACGGCAAAACTTGTAGTAACCCCAACGGGTTTGGGCCGTACGCGCGGGCACAATGACGGCCGTGATCAATTCTTCGGGTTGCAGATCGACGGCATAAGCACCCAGCATGAACTCGGGCATGCGCACGCGTCGCGTACCGGCGGCAGACGACAATTCGAGCTCGGCAGCCAGGGCGCTGGTGGCCAGCACCCAGTCGGCCGCCGGGTCGGCGTGCGCAATGCTGCCGCCTATGGTGCCGCGGTTACGCACAGCACGGTAAGCAATGCGGCCGGCCACTTCTTGCAGCATATGACCACGCAGTTCGGGGAACACACCGTCTTCGATGTCGGTATGTGTGACAGCCGCCCCGATACGAATCTTGAGACCCTCGGCAGCGACCTGTCGCCACTCATTGACGCCGGAAACGTCAATGACCTTGGCCGGACGCGCCAGACGCAGATTCAGCATGGGGCCCAGCGACTGGCTGCCGCCCATGGCTTTGACCGACCCATCGGTGTTTTTTAAGACAGCGAGTGCTTCTTTGGCCGTTACGGCACGTTGATATTCAAATTTTGCAGCTTTCATACGGTAGCCCCTGTTGTTGCGTTGGGACGTGATTCGGTTGAGCGGCCCGCATCGGCCAGCGCATCGAGCACGCGATGCGGCGACAGCGGCGTGCGGGTGAATTCGACGCCGTAATCCTTCAAAGCGTCGTTGACGGCGCCAAAAATAACGGCGGGCGGTGCAATGGCCCCGCCTTCGCCCATACCCTTTGCACCGAACTCGGTGTGCGGCGACAGGGTTTCGAAATGGTCGATACGGATATTGGGCACTTCGGTGGCGCCAGGCATGATGTAGTCGGCCAGCGTTGACGCCAAGGGCTGACCTTGATCGTCGTAGGGCATTTCTTCGTACAACGCGGTGCCAATGCCCTGCGCAATACCGCCAATGGTCTGCCCTTCAACCACCAGGGGATTAATCATGCGGCCACAGTCTTCGACCACGACATAATCCAGAATTTCGATGGCACCAGTGTTCGGATCTACAGCGACCACAGCGGCCTGACTGCAATAAGTGAAACTACCGGTATCTACTTTGGGGCGATAACCCACACTGATTTCCAGACCGGCAGGGTCGACATCGGGCGGCAAATGCTGGGGGTTGACGTACCACGCATTACAAATTTGCGACATGGGCACCTGACGATCGCCTGCTTTTACGCAGCCGTCTTCAAGCACCACATCGTCGACCGATGCGCCTAACAAATGAGCGCCGATTTTTTTGATGCGCGGCACCAACTGCTTGCATGCCGTTGACACAGCACCGCCTGACATGACCAAGGACCGCGACGCGTAGGTGCCGGATGAATATGGAGTCTGCCCGGTGTCGCCGTGCACAAGACGGATACGATTGACGTCGATTCCCAAAATCTCGTTGGCAATCTGGGCGAAGGTGGTTTCCATGCCCTGACCATGCGAGTGAACGCCCACACGCAACTCGGCGCCGCCGTCGGGCGTCAACTTGACTGCAGCCTGATCAAAACCTGGAATTACAGGCGTGCCCCAGGCGGCAAAAACCGACGTACCGTGCGCGGATTGCTCGGTGTAAGTGGCTACGCCCAGACCAATCAGACGACCATCGGGTTCGCCGCGCTGCTGGCGTTCACGCACGGCGTTGACATCAATCATTTCCAGTGCGCGTCGTAGGCTGGCCGGGTAGTCGCCACTGTCCAGATGCTTGTTGGTCACGTTGACATAAGGCATTTGCTCGGCCTGCACCAGATTGTCCAGACGCACTTCCCAAGCTTCGCGGCCCACTTCACGCGCCACGGCGTCGAGCAATAGCTCGATAGCAAAGCACACGCCTGTACGCGCTACACCACGATACGGCAGAAAGCCCGGTTTGTTGGTCGCCACGCAACGTGTCTGGCAACGGTAACCGCGAAACGCGTAAGGCCCAGGCAGGTTACCCAAAGCCTGGCCTGTTTCCAGGCCTACGGTAAACGGCCAGACCGAATACGCGCCGCCATTGATGGTGACTTTGGCATCGAGCGCAAGCAATTTGCCCTGTTTATCGGCGTACGCCGTCATTTCGTAGTGATGTTCGCGCGTATTGGCACCCGCAATCAAGTGCTCGCGGCGGTCTTCGAGGTAACGAAACGGACGCTTGTAAGTTTTGGCCAGCCAGGCAACACACAGCTCTTCTTGCTGCAAAATACATTTGTATCCAAACCCGCCACCCACGTCGGGCGAAATAACCCGGATTTGCTCTTGAGGCAGGTCGAGGAATTCGGACAAACCGGTACGGATCAGGTGTGGCACCTGAGTCGCGGTGTAAATCACCAACTGGTTGACCTGGTTATCCCAGTAGGCCAATACCGCGATGCCCTCCATGGGCAGCATGCACTGGCGGGAAAGGTCGATATCACGCTTGACGACGACCTCGGCCTTTGCCGACAGTTCATCAAAATTGGTATTGGCATTCAACGTCACGAACACATTGTCTTTCCAGTGATCGTGTACAAAATTTTCAGTAGCTGCTTCGGCGCTTTCGATATCAACATAAACCGGCAGCTCGTCATAATCTACGTCGACCAGCTCTGCCAGATCTTCGGCTTCGGCACGCGTTGGCGCGAACGTCATCGCGACGGGTTCGCCCACAAAACGCACTTTATCGTGCGCCAATGGCGGCTGCCCAGAGGCCTGGTAAGTCGGTAACGTCGAGTTGGCAACAATATCTTTGGCGTCGGGCATGGACGACCGCAGAAACACATGGCCCTCGGCCTCGGGCGACACTTTGACCCCAGTGATACGCGCGTGCGCCAGCGGACTGCGCAAGAAGGCGACCTCGCTGAGACCCGGCATGCTCATGTTGCCAATGAAGTTGCCCTTGCCATGCAGGTGACGCGCGTCTTCTTTACGAGGAATTCGCGCGCCAACGCCCTGCGGCTTTGCGGTGAATGTTGAGTGATGTGAGTCTGTCATGCCTGAACCTGCCTGTAATGCATCTGTTGCCTGCTTAATTCGGGGTACCACAAGGCGCGCCCGCTAACCGGGCGCGCCTTTTGAAGAGACCGGATTACGATTTCTTCAGTACTTCGTTGAACGTAAAGTTATCGAGCGCGTTTTCAGTGACGCGGAACCAGCTGGCTTCCGATTCCTGGAACTTCTTCCACTGGGGATAGATTTTGGCGAAGTCAGGGTTCTTGGCAGACAACTCTGTCCACAGCTCTTGCGACGCCTTGTACGCTGCGTCCATAACGTCTTTCGGGAAGAAGCTGAGCTTGGCGCCGTTGGCGATAAGCGAGCGCAACGCGCCGGGGTTCAGGGCGTCGTACTTGGCCAGCATGCGAACCGTTTGCTCGGCCGCCGCCGCCTCGAACGCAGCCTTGTACTCGGGTGGAAGCGCTTCCCAGGCCTTGGTGTTGACCATGCTGGTAATCGACGCACTACCTTCCCACCAGCCTGGCGAGTAGTAGTAAGGCGCCACTTTGTTCAGGCCGAGTTTTTCATCATCGTAGGGGCCGATCCATTCAGCCGCGTCGATGGTGCCCTTTTCAAGCGAAGGGTAGATATCGCTGGGGGGAATCTGCTGTGGAATGGCACCAAGCTTGCTCAGCACCATGCCGCCAATGCCGCCCACACGCATTTTCAGGCCTTCGATGTCTTTCAGGGACTTGATTTCACGGCGGTACCAACCACCCATTTGCACACCGACGTTACCGGTCACAAAGTTGGTAATACCGTATTGCTTGTACATGCCGCGCAACAAATCCATACCCCCGCCGTAGTTCAGCCAGGCGTTGTGCTGACGAGCGTTCAGGCCAAACGACATGCCGGTATCGAAAGCGATGGCGGTATTGGTACCAATGTGCGCCGTAGCCAGCACGTGGTTACATTCGACGGTCCCGTTGCTGACCGCTTCCATGTTTTGGGCGTAAGGCACAATTTCGCCGCCCGGAAACGCGCGAATTTCAAATTTGCCTTGCGTCAATTGGCTGACGCGACGGCACAGATCTTCGGCCGAACCGTAAATCGCGTCAAGACTTTTGGGCCAGCCGGTCGACATACGCCAGCGCACGCTGGGCGTCCCTTGAGCGACTGCGGGCATCCCGACAGCGGCCAAACCTGCGCCGGTCGCGGCGACTGCCTGTGTTAGAAAGCGACGTCGTTGCATGTACAGCTCCTTGTGATTTGTTATGAATAGAACAGACAACTGCTGTGGCCCGCATGGGCCGAAAAGGGGACAAAACGTAAAGTTCGCCAACCCACCCGATGACTGAATGCGAGACGCCGAATACGGTTAAAAATTGGCGCACCAGAGCAGGTTATTTGTTAGTATGCTGATCAATCTGCACAGGTGTCAACGAGGGTAAACACCGAGAAAGCCTTTATTCATGCCATTTTCGGGCAATCCCTAATTACTTGGTGTAAACCCCTATATAGGCAAAAATAAATATACAGCATACTGACTATATTGCCACTAAAATCAAAGAAAACACTATGAACTGGATAAAAATCGCTACCGTCGATCAAGTCGCCGAAGACGAGTCCCTGGCTGTCGACGTCAATGGTCATCAATTGGCCGTGCACCACACCGAAGGCGAATTCTTTGTTTCGGACAATATCTGTACGCATCAGTACGCACTGCTGTCCGACGGCTTTCTGGAAGACGGCTGTATTGAATGCCCCTTGCACCAGGCCAAATTCGACCTGCGTACGGGCAAAGCCATGTGTGCACCGGCTACCGAAGACATGAAAGTCTACGAAGTCAAAACTGAAGGCAACGAAATTTTCGTGCGCTTCTGAACCGGCAAGGCCAACGCATGAGCTCACCATCATCTATTCTGATTGTCGGCGCGGGGCAGGCGGCAGCCGTTGCCGTTGCCGCGCTGCGCGGCCACGGTTATAGCGGTCGCATCAGTTTGGTGGGCGACGAAGCCCACCCGCCCTACGAGCGCCCGCCGCTCTCCAAAGATCTGCTGGTCGCCGCCTCGCCCGATACTGAACCGGCCATCAGCGTGAAGCCCGCCGGGTTCTACGAAGAAAGTCAGGTCGACCTGAAACTCGGCCTGAGCGTGACGCACCTGGACACTAACGGTAAAGTCGCCGCCCTGTCTGACGGTAGCACCGTCGGTTTCGACAAATGTCTGCTGGCAACCGGTGGTCTGGCGCGCACCCTGCCCGACTTCCCGGAAACAGCGCCCAATGTTTTCTATTTGCGCACACTCGACGACGCACGGCACCTGCGTGCCGCCATGCAGCCCGGCAAGCATGTCGTCATTATCGGCGCCGGGTTTTTAGGGCTTGAAATTGCATCGACAGCGCTGGGCAAAGGGCTGACAGCATCGGTTATCGAATACGCCCCGCGCGCCCTGGCGCGAGTGGTTCCACCCGAATTTTCTGGTTGGCTCGAGGCACAAGCCGCCCGGGCCGGCGCGACGCTGCATTTAGGGCAGGCGGCCCGCGAGGTCGTCGCTCCCGCGGCTTCGCAGGGCGCCTGGCAGCTCACACTCAATAACGGTACCGTGCTTTCGGCCGACCTGGTGGTCGTGGCCGTTGGCCTGACCGCAAACACCGCGCTTGCGCGCGACGCCAGCCTGAGCGTCGATACCCAAAATGGCGGTATTGTCGTTGATTCGCAATGCCGCACCAGCCATGGCGATATCTTTGCCGCCGGCGACTGCACCAGCCAGATTCGGGACGCCTCGGGCGCCGGCATGCGTCTGGAGTCCTGGCAAAACGCCAACGAACAGGCGCGCATTGCCGCAGCAGCGATGCTGGGCGAAACCGCCGAGCCTGCGGCCTACCCTTGGTTCTGGACTGACCAGTTTGGCCACAATATCCAGATGCTGGGTTTACCGCAGGCAGGTCTGCGCTATGTCACCCGGGGCGACACCTCGGGGGGCGCCACGCCGGCAAAATTCATTATGGTCGGCTTGCTCGACAACATTCCGGTACACGCGATTGCCGTGAATGCCGGTGGCGACCTGCGCGCCCTGCGACCAGTTTTCGAATCGCGCCTGGCCATCGACCCTTCCCAATTTACCGACACTTCGGTCACCGTACGTGCTTTTGCCAAACAAGTCTTGGCCCAAGCCACGCCGGTGTCACCGGCTTAGCCCCGATTTCCAAGGAGATCTTCATGTATCAGTCACAAACCGTCATCGGGCAAACCGTGGCGTCAAAAGACCCGGCACTCGATCAGTGCGTCTGGCCCGAACAAGGCCTGGACGCCATCCCCGACTGGGTTTACACCAGCCAGGCCGTTTACGACCGCGAAATGGAAAGAATTTTCCAGGGCGACACCTGGAACTACGTTGCACTTGAGTGCGAAATCCCCAACGCGGGCGATTACAAGCGCTCGTACGTCGGCGCCATTCCTGTTGTGGTTGCCCGCGCCGAAGACGGCACTATCAGCGTATTCGAAAACCGCTGCGCGCACCGTGGCGCAGAGTTCTGCCGTTCAAGCCAGGGTAATGCCAAAGAATTCGTCTGCCCCTATCACCAGTGGTCGTACACCCTTAAGGGCGACTTGCAAGGCGTTCCGTTCAAGCGTGGCGTTAACAAAGAAGGCGGTATGCCTCGCGATTTTCGCAACGAGGACCACGGCCTGCGCAAACTGAACGTTACAGCACTCAATGGCGTGATCTTCGCATCGTATTCCGACAAGGTCGAGCCCATCGAAGAGTACCTGACCCCCGAAATTCTTGAAGATTTCAAGGTGGTGTTCCCAGGTAAAAAACTTAAATTGCTGGGCTACTACCGTAACGAGCTGCCCTGCAACTGGAAGATGTACCACGAGAACCTGAAAGACCCCTATCACGCCACGCTGCTGCACTCCTTCCTGGTGGTGTTCGGGCTGCTGGTTGCCGGCAACAAGTCCATGATGTTTGCCGACAACAAACACGGGCGCCACGGCATTATGGGTTCAGCAAAGAAAGACGAAATATACGCAAGCGTCAGCGAAGAGACCAAGAAAGAAATGCGCTCGTTCAGCGACGAGTTGCGTCTGCGCGACGAACGCTTCCTGGACTTCGTCAAAGAGTTCAACTCGCCCTGGTCGGTGACCATGACCACCATCTGGCCCAACCTGGTGGTTCAGCGCGAGATGAATACCTTGGGCGTGCGTCAGATTATCCCCAACGGCCCGAACAGCATGATCATGCAGTGGACCATGTTTGGCTACGAAGACGATACCGAAGAAATGCTGCGTCATCGTTTACGCCAGGGTAACCTGATGGGCCCGTCGGGCTTTTTAGGGCTGGAAGACAACGAAGCCATGCGTTTTGTGCAAGAAGGCGTGCGCCGCTCCAGCACCGACGTGAACATCATCAAACTCGACACCGGCACCGTCGGAACGTCGAACACCCTGATTTCCGAAGCGGCCATCCGTGCCATGTACCAATACTATCGCGGCGTAATGGAGTTGTAAGATGCTTTCGACCATGAAAACTGATTATTCGTTTCAACCCGCACGTATCGATGCTGCGCGGGCCCAGCAATTGCGCGCCGAGGTCGAAGCATTTCATAACGAGTACTGCGCCGTGCTCGACACTAACAATGTCGAACTCTGGCCCAACTTCTTTACTGAAGACGGCCTGTACCGCATTACCTCGCGCGAGAACGCTGACCTGGGCCTGGTGGTGGGCCTGGTGTACGCCGAAGGCCGCAACATGATGCACGACCGTGCTGTTGCCATCGGTCGCACCCAGATGTTTGCACCGCGCCACACACTGCACCTGGTGTCCAACATCCGGATCGTCGACGAGGCAAACGGCGTCATCGAAGCCGAGGCCAACTTCCTTCTGGTGCAAACTCTGATCGAAGGCCCCTCGACCGTGCATCTGGCCGGCAAGTACTACGATCGTTTCGTACGCGACGGCGACCGCCTTCTACTTAAAGAGCGCCAGGTCATTCACGACACCGAAATTCTGGCCACCGATCTGGTGTACCCGGTTTAACCTGCACACGGGTGCGGCGGGCATAGGTACCCGTCACACCCGAGCGTCATGATGCGCGACCGGACGTCGCTGGCAAAAATAACGCTGCAGGTCGTAAAAAAGGGAGGCATTTAAAAAATGCCTCCCTTTTTTTCTAAACATACCCCGGCCACCTAAGCCGGGGGTAGACACACGTCATGCCGATAAAGCTGCTAAAGCTTCGTCGCGAGTCATGACTGCGGCGTACTTCTGCTTCATGTCGAACAGATTGGCCTCGTGAGGCGCCAACGCGCGGTCGCCCACGCAATCGGACAACACCAGCGGACGAAAACCCCACTGCATTGCATCGACGACGCTAGCCCGCACACAACCGCTGGTAACAGCGCCCGCCACCACCAGAGTTTGCACCCCGCGCATGGCCAACCACGCAGCCAACGACGTGCCAAAAAACGCCGACGGCACCGTTTTGCGCACCACCAACTCACCATCGACCGGCGTCAGTTCGGGCACGATGGCACTGTTGTGATCGTGCTCTTTAAGGCCAAGCATGCTGGGCACTTTTAACGTAAAAATATTGTGGTCGGCACCATCGTCAGCAAACACGATACGGCTGTGCGCTACCGACCAACCGCGCTTGCGCGCCTCGGCAAGCAAAGGCACCGTATTGTTGATGGCCTCTTTGATATTGCCGCCACCAAAAACGGCTGGGTCGGCAAAGCCATTGACGAAGTCAATGATCAGCAGGCCCACCGGCGCTTTCAGTTCGAAACTGTTGCCAAACCCCTGTTTGGCATAGGTTTGTGCGTCAGACTGGCTCATTTGACGCCCCCGTCAAGCACCTTGCCGTTGCGAACCATGTCTTCGCCGTCGAGTCTGACCGTGCAATGACGCAGCGGGATATCGATATGGCAGGCCGTTGTACGCTTGCCACCGGCTTCGTTGTTGGGCCCCAAAGAGAACAGGAAGTTACCTTCGAATGCACGGGCGTCCATGCCAATGGTTTGCTCGCGATCGTACAGGCCCAGGGTTGACCAATGGCAACGCGGCTGCAAGCCCCAGCCAATGTGCGAAATGGCATAACC
The DNA here is from genome assembly GCF_003788685.1 of Pusillimonas sp. NJUB218. NCBI lineage: Bacteria > Pseudomonadati > Pseudomonadota > Betaproteobacteria > Burkholderiales > Alcaligenaceae > Pusillimonas > Pusillimonas sp. NJUB218. The sequence goes on along the minus strand of NZ_NQMK01000003.1, from coordinate 60,443 downwards.
CTCGGGGTCGTTGAACGACGCCATGTACTCGTTGAGCAGATCGGCGTCGATGCCGCCTTCGATCTTTGTGGCATAGCCGTTTTCGACAGTCAGGATAATCTGGCTGCTGCAATACATTTTTTGCGGGAGCAAAATGTCGCCCTTGTCGATCACGATACGACCACTCGCTTGCCCTTCATTGGGGAAGGTCAGCGCAAAACCACTGGGCCAGTGGTCCCAACGGCCGGGTTCGTCGACAAAGCCGTATTCGCTGATGGGGTGGAACTCACCCAGGGGGCAACGCAGATCGGTCCCGGCCTCGGAAACAACCGTCATTTCGCGCGCGGCGGCAATGCGCGCAGCGGCGGCCTTGACGCGGGTGCGATCGGCTTCTGTGGGCACCGTGCGCACCAAGATCTCGGGCGGCTCAACGGCCAGCAAAATTTTGGTGCCACCCTTCAAGATGTCGATTTGTTCGGGCGAAAACAGCAAAGTCATCAAGTCGAGGACAAGGTCGCTTTCTTTGAGCGCGGCAATTGCCGCTTTGTTGCCGGTAAGCGGCGTAGTACCTAAGTACGCCAGCGGATCACGGCTTAGTGCCTTTTCGGCGTTGACCGGCGGCAAGTCTAAACGGTTAACCACGGCCCCCATCGACTGCGAAGCAACCGTAGCGGCCAACAGTGTTTGCTGATTGGTGGCCGAACTGGTCAAAATGGTAACGGTTTGGCCGGCCTCTAGGTTGGACAGCTTCAGCACCTGCTGCCACGCCGAAATAAGCTGATAATCACTGACAGGCATGTTGAGCTCCTGGATGATGCAATGCGCAAGCTGCGCGTTAAGTTAAAGACGCACCCAGGAAATCGCCGAAGGCCTGATAAAAGCCCTCTTCGTTATCCCAGGGAATCATATGACCGGCATCACGCACATGCGTCACCTGAACATCGGCGATGAGTGTCTTGATTTCGGCAATGTCTTCTTCGCGGATCACGTCGCCACGCTCGGCGACCATGAGCATGCAGGGCACGTCAACAGCCGGCATATCGACATGAACGTCATCGGTATGAAATGCATTGAAGCTGGTAATAATGGCGCGCTCGTCGCAGGTGTGCAGCCATTCGGCACGCAAGCGAAGTTGTTCGTCGGTCCATGTGGGGCAAAACGCACGCATGGCTTCGAGGTCGCAACCTTTGCGGGCCAGCGCCATAGAGTCGACATACCAGGGCAACTTTGAAGGGTATTCGCGGCGCCCAGGACCCGATACGGGCGGGTCGACCATAACCAGGCGGGTCAGGCCGGCAGGCTTGGTGCGTGCGGCGCGCACACCAATACGCCCGCCCATCGAATGCCCAACAATGCTGTAACGTTTCAGGCCTAAGGCCTGGGCAAATGCCAGTACGTCAGCAGCTTGCGCATCAAGGCTGTAATCGAGCGAATCCGAGGCCTCGGACAAACCGCGGCCACGCACATCGAGGACGTAGGTATCGAAGTGACGACCAAAACGCTCGCCCACAAAACCCCAGGTGATGGCCGGACTGGTAATGCCCGGCACAATAATGACAGCATCGCGCTGAGCACGGGCACCGTCGGTGCCGCCGTAGCGCAGGTAGTGCTGACGAATACCGTTGGCGTGCACATTGGCGCCATACAGGAAAGTCGTCATTTATTTGTCTCCGTTCAGTTTGAACAGACGCTCGGCATTGCCATGGCAAACCAGCGCCCGCGTTTTTTCATCCATCGGGGCGGTTTCAATAAACGTCGCGGCCGTGGCGGTATCTTCGTAGGGATAGTCAACCGAGAATAGCACGCCTTCAGGCCCCATTTCACCGATGGCGCCCATCAGGGCGGGGTGCGAACATACGCCCGAGGTCGTGATAATGATGTTAGAGCCGAAGTACTCTGACGGCTTGCGCTTGAGGGTGACGCCCTGCGGGTAAACGGCAAAACGGCTATCGAAGCGCCAGCGCAAAAACGGCAAGCCTTCGCCCATATGACCAATAATAAGCTTAAGGTTGGGGAAGCGGTCGAACACGCCACCAAACAGCAAGCGCAGCGCATGCGTGCCCGTCTCTACGCCCCACCCCCACGTCGCTCCCGTCAGTTCGGGGTGACGGCTGAACATGTGCGGCGAATCGAACATGTTAAACGGGTGCAAGTACATGGGCACATCGAGTGCCTGCATGCGTTCCCAGAACACGTCGTAGGCCGGGTCGTCGTAGTACACCCCGTTGGTATGACCATTGACCAGCGACCCTTTCATGCCCAGATCATTAACCGCGCGCTCGAGCTCGTTGGCGGCGGCAAGCGGGTCTTGCATGGGCAAATGTGCAAAGCCGCCAAAACGCGTGGGGTGACGGGCAATTTGCTGGGCCAGAAAGTCATTGTTTTCTTTGGCGCGCTTGATCGCCACCTGCACATCCTGCTCGACCTGAACACCCGGGCCGGTTTGCGACAAGATCACATAATCAATACCGGCAGCGTCCATTTCTTTCAAACGAACATCGTCAAAATCCGTCAGGCGTCGGGTCAGATCGGCGGCAACCTGGGGATCAATCAAACTTACAAATGCTTTGGAATAGTCTCCAAAACCCACCCCGGAAAAGTGCTCTTCCAGCGCAATTTTACGAATACGGCTCACAGCGGATCTCCTCTAAAAGTCCTCTAGTCAGTATACTGACAATTACGCCAAAGTTAACATGGCGTAAACCCTTAGAGCCTGCGCGGTGAACGTTAAACGGCTTTAAGCGCGGCGCGCCCGTACTGGTTATTGGCCTCGACCAGCTCGGTCAGCAAAGACAAAAACAACTTGCGATTGGAAGGCGATAACGGCTCGATAAGGCGCTGTTGGGCGCGGGCCATGCTGTCTTTGAGCGACACCATGAGCTCGAGCCCTGCCGTCGTGATGTTGGCCTGACGCGACCGCTTGTCTTGGGGGTTGACGCGTCGCTCGAGCAAGCCTTTGTCTTCGAGACGTTTGATGACGTCGGCCGACGTGGTGCGGTCAAGCCCCAGTTCGTAACCAATCGTGGTCTGGTCTAGCCAGGGGTTTTGCGAAAGCACCGTCAAAATGCCATATTGCACCGGCGTAATACTGCCTTCGGTGCACTCTTCGAAGAACATGGCGTAATGAATCTGGTTTAAGCGACGCACCAAAAAGCCCGGGCGCGACCACAGCCCATGGCTGCTGAAGACTTCAGGGGTAATGTCGTCAGGTAGATCTTCTTTGTGCGATAGCGGGTTTTTAGGCTGTGCGGGCTCGCGTATTTTTTTCATGATAATTGGGTGTTGATGTCTCTTTTGTCAGTATACCGAGCAATTCTAATTCCCACACCTGCCATACGGTTTTTAATGCAAAACCACCACATGCAGACAGGCATGGAACCGCTCCACATTCTGGAGCAAACGCTTTCAGTATAGCGTCAGCTGTCGCGCCGGGCCTGGGCCGGCCAACGATGCGGACGAGTCGTCGACCAGGCTGCTGATGCGCACGCCCAGCAAGCGCAAGCGTCCGTCGAACGTAACACGACGAAGGCATTGGCGCGCTGCGGCATGTATTTCTGTGGGGTCGACCGTATCGTGCGGCAGCGTGATATCGCGCGTCACGGTGCGAAAGTCATCGAACCGCAACTTGATACCCACGGTGCGCCCGCGACACTGTTTACGCATCAGATCATTGGCCACCTGTTCACACAGCCGACGAAACACGTCAGACAGTGTTGCGCGGTCGCGCACCACATGCAAATCGCGATCAAATGTTGTTTCGCGGCTGATGGATTTTGGCCGACTGAAGGTCACCACCGGACGATCATCGCGACCATGTGCAACCTCAACCAGCCATCGTGCGTAGGTCAGGCCAAAATGCGCCTGCAACAAAGCGGGGTCTGCGCCGGCGAGTTGGGCGATCGTGACGATCCCCAGCCCCGCCAGCTTTTCGTTGGCCTTAGGACCAATGCCATTAATTTTCGACACGGGCAACGGCCAGATACGCCCGTCAAGATCATCATGAGTCAAAATCGTCAGGCCGTCGGGCTTGTCCAGCTCGGAACCGATTTTCGACAACAATTTGTTCGGCGAAATGGCAATAGAACAGCTCAAGCCCGTGGCCTCGTACACCGCCGCTTTCAATTGTCGGCCCAGCTGCGCAGCCTCGCCCGGCACGTCCGTCAAATCGATATAAATTTCATCAATGCCACGGTCTTCGATACGCGGCGCAATTTCAGCGACAGCCTGCTTGAACAGACGAGAGTAATGCCGATAGGCCTGGAAATCGGCAGGCAGCAAAATAGCTTCGGGGGCCAACTGAGCCGCCTTCATCATCCCCATGGCCGAGAACACACCTAGCGCACGCGCCTCGTAGGTCGACGTTGTCACCACGCCCCGACCCGCATACTGACGCAATCTGCCGTACTCGCGGCGCCCATCGGCCAGCGTTCGAGGCGCAGGCGTACTGCGCCCCCCGATCACGACGGGCTGACCCCGCAGATCGGGGTAACGCAGCAGTTCTACAGATGCATAGAAGGCATCCATATCGAGATGAGCAATACGACGCGGCGGCGACATGGCACAGGGTGGTTAGTAATCAAGGCGCACCCCCGCCATAATGCTGCGACCCGGCAACGGGGCGGCTTGCGCCAAATACGACGCGTGGTTGAAAGCCTGCACATTCAGCAAGTTTCGTGCGCGCACATAAAGGGTCAGATCAGACTGGCCCACACGCGTATCGTACGATAAACCCAGATTGAGCATGTTATAGCCCGGCGTTTCAGACTCACCCGCGCCAATACGATGCTGGCTGAATACCCGATAGAACGTCGCATCGGCTGTAACAGGCCCCCAGTTTGCCTGGCCCCGCCAACCCAGACGCGCTCCCGGCATACGCGGCAGGTTGCCGTCGCCGCGCAGACGGCCATGCACCAGATCGCCAAACACACCCATGGTCATACGATGACTGACGCGATAATCAATACCGGCCTCAAGCCCGGTAAAACGTGCATCGCGCTGGGTATATTGAATCAAACGAAAGTCTTCGTAGCGATCGAGCGTTCGGGCGTAAATGTAGTCGCGAACTTCATTGTGAAAAACGTTGACATTGAATGTGAGGTCGCCGTCGGTTTTGCGCAAGCCAATATCAATCCCATGCGCCGTTTCTTTATCGAGGTTGGTATCGCCGCGCTCGTAAGTGTTGCTGGCCAAATGGACCCCATCGGCGTACAGTTCTTGTGCCGATGGCATACGCTGAGCGCGTGTTAGCGACACCGACAACGCGTACTGTGGTGCAAATTGCCATGTAGCTGCCGCCGAGAACGACGCGCCAGACGCGCCATAAGCTGGGGCGGTGTTGTCAGGTCGAAGCCGCTGACGATCGTATCGCGCCCCGAGTTCAAAGCGCCAGTTGCCGGTCTCATAGGCTTCAAGCAGCGCCAGCCCTTGCGTTCGGGTCAAGGCCGACGGCATGAAGCGCTCTTCGCCTGAGGTCCGAAAGTCGGACTGCCCGGCCTGGACGGCCACCACCCCTTCCCACCCACCAATCGGCGCATGTGCAACCTCAAGCCTCAGGTCGCGGCCACGATTCTTGTACGTGGCAGCAACCTCGTCGTGCTCAAGCTCGTCGTGCCGGTAATCGGCGAACCCGGCACGCCAGCTAATACGCTCAATTCCGGTGAAGGGCTGGGCGTACTCTCCTCGCAAGTCAATGCGCTGCGACTTGAGATCGACGCGGGGCGGTGCTTCTGCTTCCTCGTGGCCATGGTCATGGTCATGGTCGTCATGATCGTCATGACCGCCGCAATGCAAATGATCGCCGTGCGGATGGCAGTCGTCATAGCCATGACTGTGTCCAGGGATGCCATAACGGCTTCGCGTGCGGGTGACGGCAATCCCGGTGTAACCGCGATCGTGAATCCACGACAGGCCGACGCTGCCGGCCGACGTATCCTGATCCGAGCCCGCCAGACGGTTGGTCTTCCAGTCCGGCACACGATAATCACCGGTACGACGCTTCATGCCCTCGACGTGCACCGCGATTGGGCCATCCCCGCCGGTGACAGAAAATGCGCCTGCCCGTTCGTTCAGCCCTGTCGCACCACGCACATCAACATGCCCTTCCACGCCATTTTCCGGGACGGCTGTCGGTACTTTACCGTCAATCACGTTGACGACCCCGCCAATGGCCCCGCCGCTGTACAGCAACGCACCGGGCCCGCGTATGACTTCGATACGCTCGGAAAGCATGGGGTCGGCCATGACGGCGTGGTCCGGCGACACACCGGATGCATCAAAAACGGCACCCCCATCGGTCAATACCTGCACACGCGGCAGGGTTTGCCCACGTATAACCGGCCGACTGGCACCTGAACCAAACGTATCAGCATGTACCCCGGGCAAGCTTTCCAGTGCTACACCCAAACTGGTCTGATCTGCCATCAGTAGCTGGCGACCCTCAATGACCTCGACTGGCACGGTCGCTGTGTCAGCATCCGGGCGCAGTGGGTTGGCGGTGATCACAACTGGCGCCAACGTGCGAGCGGGCGCCGGGTCGGCCGTCACCGGCGCGGTTTGCAGCGCTTGCGCACAAGCCAGTCCGGGCGGAATGAACATGCCGGCCAACAAAATGGTCCTCAGCCTGGTCGGCACAGGTTTGATGATTTTTCTCATAAGCTCCCCTTTAAAATTGCAATGTTATAACATAACAATTCTAGCAGAGAGTTCGGCCGCAGCTTGCCCACTACAGCGACGGTTGCGGCTTACTTAGACGGCGTCGGAGCGAACCGACATCACGGCACCAAGCTCAGGGTTCAGGGTCTGGCTTTGCTCTTGCGTGTATGCGTGCTCGCGAAAGAGGAACTCGGCACGGTCACCCTGACGGGCTTCGATGGCTTGCACAATTGAATGATGCTGCCGGTGTGCGTAAAACAAAAAGTCGAACATCCGCTCTTTGCTGGTGCTGGAAAACGCGATACTTAGCGGCGCAGTAAACGGCACCACATTGCACCGCTCCGTCAGACTTTCAAGCAACGGCATTTGGGCCGCCTGCATGATCAGGCCATGAAACCGCGCATTCATTTCGGCATAGCGCAATTCATCATCTTCCTGAAGCTGACGATTTGCAAAAATGGCATCGCCTTCAGCCAGACATGCCTTCAGAGCGGCCAACAAAGCCGGTGACGCCCCCCTGTCGGCCACCTGGCGAGCGGCAAACCCTTCAAGTACGGCGCGCAAGCGCAGAGCCTCGATACTGTGCTGGGCAGTAAAGGCGCGCACCGAATAGCCACGCTTGCCGGCAGGCACCAGCAAGCCTTCCTGGGCCAGTGCTGGCAACGCCTGACGCACGGGCGTGCGAGACACCCCCAGCCGCGTGGCCAGCTCGGCTTCCGGCATACGTTCGCCCGGCTTGATATCGCCGTGCAAAATCATTTCCCGAAGACGAACGATTACTGAAGTTTGCTGAGTCATAAGCAGATACACAAAGATTAATCACCGGCCGGAATGAGTGCGATGATAAACGCTCGGTACGGGGATGCACACCTCATTGATGCGTCAAACCGCACATGAATCTCGTTTTATCGACCAAATTGAATCCAATTTGGGATCCAAAAAACATTATTTTTCATTAAAAATAAAATTATTTGCTTTTTTTGGATCCCAAATAGTAAAATTTGAATCCAATATTCGTGAACGACGTTTATACGTTCCCCGGAGACAAGCCGTGCCCCAAAGCAATATCCCCGTCGTGGTCGCAGGCATACGCCAGCTCACCCCTCGCATCCGCGAATACCTGCTGCGTGCGCCCTCGGGTGCGCCGCTGCCCCGCTTCGAACCAGGCGCCCACATCGAGCTGCACACCCAATCGCCCATCAGCGGCCCCATCGTTCGGCACTATTCGCTTATTGGCGGTACGGGCACCTGGGACGACACCCCCGACATCTACCGCATTGCCATACAGCGCGAAGACCGGCAACGCGGGTCGGCCTATATCCACGACCACTTTGTTGTCGGCACCACTCTTCACATTTCGCCTCCAAAAAATCATTTCCCGCTCGATCGGCGCGACGGCAAAACCCTGCTTATTGCGGGCGGCATCGGCATCACGCCCATTCTGTCCATGCTGCGCAGCGTAGTACGTCGCAACAAGCCTTTCGAAATGATTTATGCCGGGCGCAACGCCGCCGACATGGCTTATCGGCAAGATGTCCAGCGTTTGGGCGGGGCCCAGGCCCGAATTCATATCAGTGGCGAATCCAACCAAAATCCGCTCGATTTTCGTAGCGTGCTAGCCGCGCAGCCGGCCCACACCAACGTTTACGTATGCGGCCCCGCACCCATGGTGCACGCGGTTCAGGCCGCGGCCGACGCACTGGGCTGGCCCACCGGTCGGGTGCGCAGTGAACTGTTCTCATCCGGCCCTACGGTTAACGACGTCGCCTTCGATGTCGAATTACGCGCGTCGGGCCGGGTCGTTCACGTCGGTCGCGACGTCAGCATCCTTGATGCGCTTACGCAAGCCGGCGTCAGCGTACTGTCCGACTGCCGACGCGGCGAATGCGGCCTGTGCCCCTTGCCCGTCCTCGACACCGATGGCGAACTGGTCCACCGCGACCGCTATCTCGATCAAGACGAAAAACAATCCGGCGAGACGCTTTGTATTTGCGTTTCCCGCACAACCGGCGCGCGCCTTGTCCTCGACGCCTAGGAGACACTTCATGACTTACACCGACGATATTGCCTTTACATTCGAACGCGGCGCCTATGCCGACCACAACACACCCCTGGTACGCAACGCCTGGTATGTCGCTGGGCTGGCCAAAGAAATCTCCCGCGATATCATCGCGCGCCGCTTTCTGGGTGTCGACGTCGCGTTGTATCGCACCCTGGCCGGCGAACCCATCGCCGTGCGCAACCGCTGCCCGCACCGCTCATTCCCGCTGGCCAAAGGCCGCCTCGAAGGCGACACCCTGGTCTGTGGCTACCATGGCATGGCATTCGACCCATCGGGCCGTTGCACCAACATGCCCTCCATGCCAATCGTGCCGGCCAACGCTAATGTCCGCTCGTTTCCGCTGGCCGAGCGCGGCCCCCTGGTCTGGATCTGGATGGGCAACCCCGACCTGGCCGACGAAAGCCTTATCCCTGACACCTCCTGGCTGAACGACCCGGCCTGGGCCAGCGTGGGCGGTTCGTTTGCCATGGACTGCGACTATGTATCGATGCACGAAAACCTGCTCGATCAAACCCACTTCCCGTTCTTGCACCCGGGTACCGTCGGCACCGCGGCTTACGCCCGGTCCAAACTCAAGGTGCGCCAAGACGGCAATGTCGTCATCATCGACCGATCGCTTAAGAATTCACCGCCCCCGGGCATTTACGGCATTCCGGCAAAAATCATGCACAAAGATGTCGACCGACTGTCCGAAGCACGCTTTGCTTCACCGGCCATTCATACGGCATTTGCCCAGATCATCGATCATGCACCCGACGAGGGCAAACCGTCGGTGTACCGTTTCAACATCACCCACCTGATCACGCCTGAGTCCAACGGTCGTATTCACTACTGGTGGTTCAACTCGCGCGACTTCGCCCACGATGACGCCGAAATCAACCAGTTCATGTACGACGCCTCAACAAAGGCCTACCTCGAAGATGTCGATGCCCTTGAAGCCATCCTCAAGGTAGTCCAAACTGATATCGAACCTCAATTCGACCTTAACTTTGCTCCCGACAAACCCGGCCTGATGATGCGCAGCGTGTTGTACAAGCTGGCGGCCGAAGAAGCCGGGTACGTGTCACTTTAATCGTTACCAGGAACCATCATGGCTAAAATCATTGGCTGCATCGGCACCTCCCACGTCCCCACCATCGCCCTGGCCTACGACCGCGGTCGTCAAGAAGATCCCGCATGGAAGCCGCTGTTTGACGGCTACAAACCCGTAGCCCAATGGCTCGAAGACAAAAAAGCGGATGTCCTGGTCTTCATTTATAACGACCACGCCACCACATTCTTCTTCGACATGTACCCGACATTTGCCTTGGGCGTCGGCGAACGCTTCCCCATTGCCGACGAAGGCGCTGGCCTGCGCAACCTGCCGCAAATCAAGGGCGACGTCGATCTTCAGGCGCATATTGCCGAGTCCCTCGTCAACGACGAGTTCGACCTGACCATCTTCCAGAACAAGCCCATCGACCATGGTTGCGCTTCGCCACTACCACTGCTCTGGAAACACGAGCCCGACTGGCCCGGTGCAATTGTCCCTATTGCGGTCAACGTATTGCAGTACCCCCTGCCTACACCCCGCCGTTGCTACAAACTGGGTCAAGCCATTCGTCGCGCCATCGAGTCCTACCCCAAAGACTTGAATGTCGTCATTGTGGGCACCGGCGGCCTGTCGCACCAGATTCATGGCGAACGCACCGGCTTCAACAACGAAGAATGGGATCTCGAATTCCTCGAGCTGCTGCAGCACAACCCGCAAAAACTGCTAGACATGACCCACGCCGACTATGTCCGACTGGGCGGCGCCGAAAGCGTCGAACAAATCATGTGGCTGGCCATGCGCGGTGCCATGCCCGAAAAAATCAACAAAATCCATCAAAACTACTACCTGGCCACCACCACCGCCATGACTGTCGTTTTGTTTGAAGGCGACGAAGTCAGCGCCAGTGCCGACCAGGCAACCGCTGCCGCTGCCAACGCTTAAGGGGCTCGACATGAATCCACAACTTGAAGGCATTGAAAACATCGAAGGCACCTATGCCTTCGACATCCGTACCTGCAATCGCACCCTGAACGTCAACCGGTTTTTCTGGAACATGATCAAGGCCGAGTGGCGTGAACGCTACCTGAAAGACCCCGAAGGGGTCATGACCGAAGCCGGGCTGAACGACACCGAAAAAGACCTGGTTCGCAAGCAAGACTGGCTGGGTCTGGTGCAGCACGGGGTCAACTTTTTCGTCCTCGAAAAGTTCGCCCGCGTTGCACGCAAATCCAACCTCGAGGTCTACGCGATCATGCGCGGCGAATCGTTCGAAGACTTCATGAAAACCCGCCGCGTACCCGACGCACGCTAGTCGTCGCACGCCAAAGCCCCGGCGCCCGCCGGGGCCGCCCTCTATCAAAACAATTATCTTGCCGGAGACAACCATGTCGGCACGCCCCACCTTTCCCATGAACGCCTGGTATGTGGCCGCCTGGGACGCCGAAGTCGGCCGCAAACTGCTGTCGCGCACCATCTGCAATGAGCCCATGGTGCTGTACCGCCAAACCAACGGCAAAGCCGTAGCCCTGGCCGACGCCTGCTGGCATCGCCTGGTACCGCTTTCATTGGGTACGCTGGTGGGCGACGAAGTCCGCTGCGGTTACCACGGTCTGCAATTCAATGCCGACGGCCGCTGCACACACATGCCCAGCCAGGAAACCATCAATCCGTCAGCCTGTGTACGGTCTTACCCCATCGTCGAGCGGCATCGCTTTATCTGGGTATGGCCTGGCGACCCGGCACTGGCCGACCCGGCACTCATCCCCGACCTGAAATGGATGACCGACGCGCAATGGGCGGGCGATGGCAACATGGTGGAAGTCAAGGCCGACTACCGCCTTGTGCTCGACAACCTGATGGACCTCACCCACGAAACTTACGTACACGCCTCCAGTATCGGCAACGAAGCCCTGGCCGAAGCGCCATTCGATGCCGTACACGGCGAAACCACTGCCACGGTACGTCGCTGGGTACTGAACGAAGAGGCACCGGCCTTTTGGGCGGCTCAATTGGGCAAGCCCGGCCCGGTCGACCGCTGGCAAATCATTCATTTCAAAGCCCCCAGCACCATTGCGCTTGACGTTGGTGTCGCCCCGGCGGGCAGTGGTGCGCCCGAAGGTGATCGCTCTCAAGGCGTCGGTATGTGGGTCATTCATATTCCCACCCCGTCTACCGAACAACACACCTATTACTTCTGGTGTCACATGCGTAATTACCGCATCAACGAGCAACGCGTAACACGCGAAGTTCTGCAAGCGGCCGGCGGCATATTGCACGAAGACGAAACCATTATCGAAGCCCAGCAACAAGCCATGAATCGCCTGCCTGACCGCGAGTTCTACAACCTCAGCATCGACGCCGGTTCGCTGTGGGCGCGCCGCCTGATTGACCAGATGATCGACAAAGAAACCAACGTCGCACCTGCTGGCAAAGTCATTGCACTAAAAGAGGTGCGGGCGTGAACGGTTTGACATGGTTCGACACGCAGGTTGTGCAGGTACGCGACCTGACGCCCACCGTCCGCGAATTTACGCTGCAATTCCCCCAAGCGGTAACCGCAGCCGCAGGCGCGCATATCAACGTCCAGGTCATAGTGGGCAACCTGCCCGAAACCCGCTCTTACTCCATTGTCGATAGCCATACCAACGGGCAAGTCATCATTGCGGTCAAAGCCGTCGATGTCAGTCGGGGCGGCTCGCAATACATGTGGTCGCTCAAATCCGGCACACGTTTGCGCGCCAGCGAACCCGTTTCGCTGTTCGAACCTTCCTGGACTGCGCCCGAAGTATTACTGCTGGCCGGCGGAATCGGCGTTACGCCACTGGTCAGTCACGCCCGCGCACTGGTTCAGCGCCAACGGCCCGTACACATGACTTACCTGGTGCGTAACACGCAAGAGCAGGCCTATGCCGACACCTTACGTACCCTGCTGGGCGATGCCCTTGATATTCACGTCGCAGACACCCACCCGGCACCCGACCTAAATGCCTTGATCGGCGCGCTGCCACCCGACGGCCAACTGGCCATGTGCGGCCCGATCGGCCTGATGGAAGCGGTACGCAGCATTTGGGCTCAACAAGGACGGCCCAGCGCCAATCTTCGATACGAAACTTTTGGCGCCAGCGGACACCACCCCACACAAACGTTTACCGTACATGTACCGCGCTTGGGCATTGACGTAAGCGTGGGCACTGGGCAAACCATGCTAGACGCACTGAATGCCGCCGGTGTCACCACACTGTCAAATTGCCGTCGCGGCGAATGCGGCTTGTGCAGTGTCGATATCATTGCTGCCGATGGCGCCATCGACCATCGCGACGTTTTTTACAGCCCGGCCCAACAAGCCGAACAGCACAAAATGTGTACTTGCGTTTCACGCATTGCCGGCGGCAGTGTCACGATCGAACCCGCCTGGCGCGGCGACCCCGATTGGGGGCGACCCGAAGTATTGCAACGCAAGACGTCATAACCGTGCGGAGTTGCTATTATCAGGAAACCGTACATAACAAGACCCAAAGCTTTACCCCAACCACAAAGGAGCAAGAGACATGTCATCTAATCGAGGCGTTGCCTACGTCGGCCCAGGCAAGGTAGAAGTTCAATCCATCCCGTTCCCCGAGCTCGTCGCCCCCAACGGCAAAAAAGCCGAACACGGGGTCATTCTTAAAGTACTGTCCACCAATATCTGCGGCTCAGACCAGCACATGGTGCGCGGCCGTACCACCGCCCCCACCGGCCTTATTCTGGGCCACGAAATCACCGGCGAAGTGCTCGAAGTCGGCCGTGACGTCGAAACCATGAAAAAGGGCGATATCGTTTCGGTACCTTTTAACGTAGCCTGCGGCCGTTGCCGTACGTGCAAAGAACAAGACACCGGCGTGTGCTTGTCTGTCAACCCGTCACGCGCGGGCGGCGCCTACGGTTACGTCGACATGGGCGGCTGGATCGGCGGCCAAGCCGAGTACGTCATGGTGCCGTATGCCGACTTCAACTTGCTCAAGTTCCCCGATCGTGATCAGGCCATGGAAAAAATTCGCGACCTGACCTGCCTGTCTGATATTTTGCCCACCGGCTTTCACGGCGCGGTAACGGCAGGGGTAGGCCCAGGCAGTACGGTGTATGTGGCCGGCGCTGGCCCGGTCGGGTTATCGGCCGCCGCATCGGCACGCTTGCTGGGCGCTGCGGTCGTTATTGTGGGCGACCTGAACGCCGAACGTCTGGCACATGCCCGTGCCGTCGGCTTTGAAACCGTCGACGTCTCGCTCGACACCCCGCTGGGCGAACAAATTGCCGCTATCCTGGGTACCCCCGAAGTAGACTGCGCCATCGACGCCGTTGGCTTCGAGGCGCGCGGCCACGGCCACAGCGGCTCGCAGGTCGAAGCGCCCGCCACGGTCCTGAACTCGCTCATGAACATCACGCGTGCCGCCGGCAAAATCGGTATTCCCGGCCTCTACGTCACTGAAGACCCCGGCGCCGTCGACGATGCCGCCAAACACGGTTCACTGAGTGTTCGCTTCGGGCTGGGCTGGGCCAAGTCGCACAGCTTCTTCACAGGCCAAACGCCCGTCATGAAGTACAACCGTGCCCTGATGCAAGCCATCTTGTGGGACCGCATCAACATCGCAGAAATCGTCGGTGTGCAGGTGATTTCGCTAGACGATGCACCGCGCGGCTACGAAGCCTTCGATCACGGCGCACCCAAGAAATTCGTCATCGACCCACACAACCAGCTTAAACACCTTCGGGCTGCTTAAGCGCCTCAACCCAATGCCGCAGCGTTATGCCGCGGCATGAAAACAGCCCCGACTTTGGTTTACAAAGCCGGGGCTGTTTTTATACCGACGGTCTCGAGATGGACACAACGGTGGCCTGTCTTTCAATTGCGTAGTTGATCAATAAACGACGGCCAATCGAAGGCCTGATCTTTGGGGTAAGCCACGCCTTTGGCCGCCATCAAATCAACAAAGGCGTCTTGCAGCGTTGCCGTCGCCAACGCCATAACGGGGTCGACTTGCGCGTCGGACAAGGTTTCTGCCACCTCACGCATCTCGGCCGCACGTCGACGGCCATGCTCGGCCACGCGGCTGATTAAATAATGAGGCTGCTTTTCCGTCCAGCCCATGCCCGGAAAGGTTTCGGCGAGCGAAGCCAGCACTTCGTGCTCGGCACCGTAACGACGGGCCGCCGTCAGGCATTCGACCGTCAAGGCCTCAATGCCCTTGATCATGACGCTGCGACACATTTTGATCGCCGACGCCACGCCAACGTCGGCCGACACCGTCCGGGTACGCATGCCCAGGGCATTCAACGCCGTCGATACCGCTTGTGCTTGCGAGCCCCCTAGCAGCATAGGCACATGCAAACCGTAGGGCGGCACGGGCGCCATGACTGCAGCTTCGACATAGGCCGCGCCGGCGCTTTCTATGGCATTACGGTCGTGCGCCTTGGTCGAGGGCGACACCGAGTTGATATCCAGAAAATACTGGCCGGCCCGCATAAGGGGGCCGGCTTGTTCAGCCACCTGCGCCGCCGAACTGGCCGTTACCGCCGACACCACCAGATCAACCGAGGAAACGGCCTGCTCAAGCGATGCAGCGAGTAAAACGCCTGCCGCTTCGGCACGCTGCTCGAGCGATGCCAACGCGTTCGCGTCGTGACACTTGATGTCGTAAGCCGTGACCCACAGGCCCGCCTTGACCAGGCCTTCGCCCAACAAGCCGCCGGCCTCGCCAAAACCAATCAGCCCGATCTTGCGAATCTCGGGCGCGCTTTTGTCATTCGCCATAGCATCCTCCGGCAAGACGATGATCAATGAAGTCAGTCGGTGTACATATGAAAAATTGCGCTGCGCTCGGCAATTTTCCAACCCTCGTCGGTCAGTACAACCTTGTCGATGAATTCGCCTGCAACCTGGCGCGCATTGGCTTTGCGGCCAAAGGCTTCGACCGGCTCGTTGGTAGAGCTGCTCCAGAGCAAAACATAGCTGCTCATGGACGCACTGCCGGGCGTAATGTCGTACACCACAGAATTGGTCACAAAATGACGGGTAATGCGGTCGGCCGGCTTGGCGCGATATGAATCGAGAATGGCCTGACGACCCACTAACGGCGTGCCGCCGGGCCGTGTCAGTTGCGCATCTTCGGTAAACAACTGCGCAAACGATTCGTAGTCTTGCAAGTCGGAGTAATAGGCCGTGCGGGCGGCCAAGTCTTTACATACCGCCTGAATCGCCAGGACGTCTTCAACAGATGAGCTCATGTATACCTCAGATATCAGTTAACGCAACAACCATTGTGCCAGCAAGGCACTGACCGCATCCGGCCGCTCCATGGTCGACATATGCCCGCTGTCTTCGACGGCACTTAAGGTAGCCAGCGATGCGGGAATCATGCCCTGCATGACTTCGTGTCGCGCGTAGGGGCTCCAGGCGTCTTGACGGCCACAAATCAGGCTGGTGGGGCACGACAGCGACGCCAGTACCGGGCCGGCATCGGGGCGACCCAACAGCGCATTAATTTGCGCTTCGAACTCGGCCGGAGTACGGCGCTCGATCATGTCGAGGATATCGTCGAAAAGCGGCGAGTTGACGCGGTCGGGGTGAACCATGCCCGGCGCCCACTGTTTACCCATGGCACGCATACCCTCGGCCTTGGCAATGTCGAGCAAACGCATGCGTTTAGCCCGCTCTTGCTCGCCAGCCTCGCCTGCAGCGATCGGCTCGAACCCAGTATCGAGCAAAGCCAGACGCGAGACGCGCTGGGGCGCCATACGCACCACCTCGAGGGCCACACGCCCGCCCATAGAGTGTCCTGCAAGCGCGAATACCTGGGTGGGCGCATCGCGCAAGACCTTTTCGGCCATGGCGGTAATGGAGTCCAACGACTTGTAGTCGGGCACAAAGGAATCGGCAATGGCCGACAAAGCCCGCTGCTGATGTGTCCAGACGGCCTCATCACACAACAGACCTGGCAATAGCAGTAGTGCTTGTTTGCTCATGGTGAACCTGTATAAATTTACTGGCCGGGGCCCGACCAGATACGCGACGGAATATGTACACGCCCGTCGAAAAGCCAACGTGCCGTGCGAATAAGCGCGGCGCTGACAACGCTAACCTGGCTGCCTTCGCCTTGCAGCGTCAGCTCGACACTTAAATGCCCCGTGGGGTGTTCGATGTCGAGGCACGGATTCGAACCCGAGGGCATCTGCCCCACACCCTGACAAACTGACCCGGGCAAAGCCACTGCGGTAGCGACACTAACCGCCGCCAAGACGCCAATAGAGGCATGACAGCGATGAGGAATAAAACAACGCGTATTGATAGCGCCGCCCTGGGCAGGCTCGGAGACCAGGCACATTTTGGGTACAGTACGCTGAGCCACGTCGCCCAGATTCATCATTGGCCCCGCCTTAAGGCGGATGGCTTCGATACGCTGCTTGAGCTGGACATCTGCGTCGAGGTCGGCGCGCGATTCGCGCCCCGTGCGGCCCAGATCGGCTGCACGCAGCAGCACCATCGGCATACCGTTATCGATACACGTCACCTGAACGCCATCGATGATGTCGCTAACATTACCTGTCGGCAACAGCGCGCCGCAGGTCGAGCCTGCCGTGTCCCGAAACTCAATGGGAATAGGCGCAGCCGTACCCGGCACGCCGTCGATAGCCTGATCGCCGTCGTACTGGACCACGCCATTAGGCGTGGGTACCGACGCAACAGCAATTTGCCCCGTGTTGACCATATGGATGGCCACGCGTGTCACCCCATGCACGGCTTTGACCATGCCGGTTTCGATAGCGTAGGGGCCAACACCCGCCAGAATATTGCCGCAATTCTGGCCAAGGTCGACGCGGGCTTCATTGACGACCACCTGGGCAAACAAGTAGTCGATATCGGCATCGGGGCGCGAAGCAGGCCCGAGAATGGCCACCTTGCTGGTCAGCGGGTCGGCCCCGCCGATACCGTCGATTTGCCGCGCATCGGGCGAACCCATGACGGCAAGCAAAACGCGATCTCGAAGGGCCGTATCAGCTGGCAAATCGGTCGCCAGGAAGTACGCCCCCTTGGACGTACCCCCTCGCATCTGCACGCATGGAATCCTGGTTTGCATACGTTGCCCTGGCGTGCTTAAAGTTCGTCGAGTGAATCGACGTAGCGCAGACCTTTTTCGGCCAAGCGTTCGCGCATGCCGTAGTGGTCAAGCCCCAGCTTTCCGGTCGCCAGCACATCGCGCGTAGCGTTTTCTTTTTCGGTGCGTTGACGCGCGGCCTGGGCCACCTTGGCGGCTTGTGCAACCGGAACCACAACGATTCCATCGTCATCGGCAACAATGACATCACCCGGGTTGACCACCTGCTGAGCGCAAACAACCGGAATATTCACCGACCCGAGGGTTTCTTTAACGGTACCGGCCGCCGAGATAGCTTTAGACCAGACCGGAAAGCCCATTTCTTTAAGCACTGCAACGTCACGGCACCCGGCGTCGATAACCAGACCCAACACGCCTCGCGCCATGGCCGACGTCGCAAGCAGATCACCGAAATAGCCGTCGGTGCACTCGGAAGTGGTGGCCACAACCAGAATATCGCCAGCCTGGCATTGCTCCATCGCGACGTGGATCATCCAATTGTCTGCGGGTGGGGCCAGTACGGTAATGGCCGAACCGGCAATTTGCGCCCCCGACCAGATCGGGCGCATATACGGCGCCAGCAGGCCCAGGCGAGCCTGTGCCTCGTGCACAGTGGCCGATCCGGCCTCACGCAGCATGTCAATATCGGCTTGCGCTGCACGCGTTACTTTACGAACGACAACACCACGATTCATGACAAGTCTCCGACGACGCTGGGGGTAAGACGCATATAACCTTCGGCATATTCAATGTTTCGTGCCGCGGTAATACCAATGTTGCGCTTGGCCTGTACGCCACGCTGCTGTGCAACGCGCGTGTAATAAGCCCACAGGTGTTCCTGGCCCGCCATGCACTCGATCGCCTGGCGCTTTTTGTCCCATACATGGGTGATATCGAGGAAGGTGTTGGGCACCCATTCGCATTGCTCTGTTTGATGCGGCTCGAATGCATAAACCGGCGGTGCGCCCACTACTTTCTGCCCTGGGTTGTGGCCTTCGGCCTGGGCAATGACACGCGCTTCTTGTGCCACGTGCATGGCCAGCGGGTGGTCGAAGTTGTAGGGGTCTTTGGCCGAGTGACTGAGCACAAAGGCGGGTTGAAGTTCGCGATAAATATCGACCAAACGCATCAGGGCCTCGTCGCTGACGCGCAACGGGTAGTCACCCAGATCGAAGAACTCGATTTCGGCGCCAAGAATATCGGCAGCCTTCTGCGCTTCTTCAAGCCGCGCCGCTTTAACTTTTTCGAGGGTCATTTCGCCCTTGCGCCACAACTTGGCCGATTCGCCGCGCTCGCCAAACGACAAGCAAACGATTTTCATGCGATAGCCTTGTTCGACGTGAGCGGCAATAGCACCGCCCGCACGCCAGACAAAGTCGGCCGAATGCGCGCTGACCACCAGGCCAGCCAGTGGTGTGGAGTCTTTAGATGTTGTCATTAGGAATCCCCTTCAAACCTGAACTTGAGTATCTGGGCTAGTGTGCCCAAACCCTCCGGAAACGACCAGTGAGATAAGGCGCACACCGGCGCAATTTACTTATATTGCTATAAATAAAAAATCATTCTTCTTCGGCACCCAGGCCAATCAGCTGTGCCAACTGGTCGGGGTCGTTAAGCAACACGTGGCTTTCCCCTTCCCAACGCGCCTTGCCCCGGTCGAGCACAATTGCGCGTTCGGTCAGTTCAAGCGCCAATTCGGCATGCTGTTCTACCAGCACAATACCCATGCGCGAGCCTTGATGCAGCTTCTGGAAAGCATCAACCAACATATCGACGATGATCGGCGCCAAGCCCTCGAAGGGCTCGTCGAGCAACAGAACACGCGGGTTGCCGATCAGTGCACGCCCGATGGCCAGCATTTGCTGCTCACCGCCCGACAACTGATTGCCCATATTGCGCCGACGCTCGGCCAAGCGCGGGAATAGCTCGTAGATGCGGTCAAGATCCCATTCGCCGGGTTGCTGCGCGACCCGAAGGTTTTCGTGCACGGTCAGCGAAGGGAAAATTTCGCGTTCCTGGGGCACCAGGCCAAGGCCCGCAATGGCACGCTCGTGACTGGGCACCTTGGCAATATCTTTACCCAAATACTGCAAACTGCCCGAATGCTGCGTTGTTAAGCCAAGCACCGTATTGAGCAAGGTGGATTTACCCACACCGTTGCGACCCAGCACACTAATAGCCTCGCCCTCGGAAAGAGCAAGCGACAGCCCTTCGATAACCACGGTTTCACCATAGCCGGCAAACAGGTTATCAATTTTCAACAGTTCAGCCATGATGACGCTCCCCCAGGTATACCGCGCGTACACGTGGGTCGCTACGCACTTCTTTAACAGTTCCTTCGACCAGTACCGCCCCCTCGACCAGCACGGTAATACGCTGGGCAAAACGGAAGACCAGATCCATATCGTGCTCGATGACCAGCACAGCCACATCATCAGGCAGACGCTCGAGCAAATCGAACAAACGCGCCCCTTCAGTTGACGGCACCCCGGCTACGGGCTCGTCGAGCAGAAGCACGGACGGCTTGAGCGCCAGAGCCAACGCGATTTCGATGAGCCGGCGCTGCCCATAGGCCAGATCGGAAATGCTCTTGCCGGCCAGCTCGAGCAGACCGAGCGAATGCAGCAGCGCAGCCGCTTCATCCATCAGTTCGGGCGATTGCGTGATACTGCTGAACAGACGGCCATCGCGCCCCTCGCGGGCCGACAACGCCAAGCCGATGTTCTCGGCAACCGTCAGGCGATTGAACAACGAATTGATTTGAAACGTACGCGCCAGACCCAGCTTCACACGTTTTTCGGGTGACATGCCGGTGATGTCGGTGCCGTTAAGCAATACCCGACCCTTCGACGGTTGAAGCAAGCCGGTAATTTGGTGCACCAGCGTACTTTTGCCCGCACCGTTAGGGCCGATGAGTGCATGACGCACCCCTTTTTCAAGCTTGAGACTAACGTCTTGCGTAACTTTAAGTTGACCGAACTGCTTGCTCAGCCCTTGAAGTTCAAGTGCTGCTGTCATTTTTCGCTCCTTTTGGCGACCATGCGCGCCACAAAGCCGGCCAGGCCATCGGGGGCATAACGTACGATAAGAATCAGGACAACGCCCAGCACCGCCAGCCAGTTGGTGGGGTCGATGGCGGCTGCGCGATCGGACAACACCACAAACAATAAGGCGCCGAACAACGCACCATAAAGACGACCAGTACCGCCCAACGCCAACATCACGACGACGTTGGCCGACAACGTAAACGCCAGGGAATCGAGACCGACGATGCGATTGATTTGTGCCGACAAGCCGCCCGCAATACCTGCGACCGCTGCCGAAATGGTGTACAGCACCCACAAGCGCTTTTCGACGGACACGCCCAACATGCGCATACGGGTCTGGTTTTCGCGAATACCTTGGGCGGTTTGACCAATGGATGAATTCACCAGTTTTTTAAGCAGCGCATACACCAGCACCAGCACAACAAAGGCATATACAAAACCGGTGTAGCCATAAATATCGAACTGGAACATGCCCAGCAACGGGGCGACATCGTAACCCGTCAGGCCATCGTCGCCATTGGTAATGCCTTTGGCAACGTTGGCCAGCTCGTACAGCAAGGTCGCCACGGCCAGGGTAAGCATCAACTGGGTAAGGCCCTGCGTACGCAGCACGGCAAAACCCGACAACAAACCCACGACACCGGCTGCAATGGCGGCCACCAACAACCCGCTGATGGGTTCGGGTGAGAAATGCAATGAATACAAGCCCGCAGCGTAAGCGCCCACGCCAAAGAAGGCCGCGTGCCCTAGGGACTCGACCCCACCGTACCCCTGCGCCAGGTCTAACGACAGCGCAAAGATGGCCATAATGACCACGAACGCAGCCAGCGCCAGGTAGTACTCGCCAAATAACAGCGTTAATGCAGCGGCCACCACCAGCGCGGCGTCGGCCAAGTTATAGCGTTGCCGACGAAATGCCCCAACGACCAGATTTGCATCAGATTGTTTGTTCATGATGTGCCCCCCTTAGCCTGCACGACCAACCAGACCCTGCGGGCGGGCCAACAAAATAGCCAATACAGCAAGGTAAATAATGAAACCGCCCAACGCGGGGATGTAATAACGACCCATCGTATCGATCAGGCCAAGCAACAGCGCCGAATACAGCGACCCCTTCAGGCTGCCCAAGCCGCCAACGGCAACCACGATCAGGACCAACACCAGGTATTTCAGGCCGTAGTAGGGCTCGAGCGGGAGCATTTGTGTGCCAACAGCACCACCCAGCGCCGCCAAGCCGCAGCCGATCGCAAACGTTACCGAGAACACCAGCGGCACATTAATGCCCACGCAACGCGCCATGCGCGGGTTATCGACCGCCGCACGCAAACGCGCACCGAACGTGGTGTATTCAAGGCACAGCCAAAGCGCACCAGCCACCGCCACACTTAAGCCCAGCACGAACAAGCGATACACCGAAATATTGAGCGAGCCCAACGACCACTGCCCCAACAAGACGTCAGGCAGCGCAATGCTTTGAATTTGCGGGCCGGCAAGGTTTTTGACCAGCGCCGTAATGACGAAGGTCATACCAATAGTCATGAGCAACTGTCCGAGCGGATCGCACTTGTACACCCACTGGTACAAGGTACGCTCGAGGATCAGACTCAGTGCCATGGTGGCGAGAACGCCGACCGGCAGCGCCACAAAAAAATTCATGTCAGCTGAGCGCATCAGCCACAAGGTAATAAACCCGCCAATCATGGCGAACGCGGAGTGCGTAAGGTTAACGACCCGCATCACCCCAAGCGTAATCGTGAGGCCGACCGAGATGAGAAACAGCATCATCCCGTAGGACACCCCGTCGATGGTCAGGGTAAGAAATGTAGATAGCGCATTTGGCATGGGACAACTCGTATAAACGTGGGGCGACTAGACGAGCCGCCCCTTTGACAACAGGAATTACTTGGCCTTTCTGGCGTGCCAAGGCTCTACGACAGCCTCGAAGGTTTGAAAAGGCACATTACCCAAAACGCCATCGACCTTTTCGATACGGCGCATATAGACGTTTTGCACTATTTCACGCGTATCTGCGTCGATCTTTACTGGCCCGCGCGGACTTTCCCACGCATAGCCTTTAATTGCAGCCACGGCCTTATCACCATCTTTCTCACCATTTGTCGCTTTAATCATTTGGGCGATCAAATGCATACCATCGTAAACAGCCAACGACCCCAAACTAGGTATTGCGTCGGCGCCAAACTTGGCTTTGTACTTTTGAACAAACGCCTTGTTTGCTGCATTATCAAGATAAGGCGTGTAATGCTGGGCGGTCACCATGCCAATCGCAACATCACCAATTGCCGGCAAATCAGATTCCATGGTTTCGTTGGTCGCCATCAGCGCAATGCCCTGCTTGTTCAAGCCACGTTCATAAAATGCCTTGATAAAGCCTGCCGACATAGGGCCAACGGGCATGAACATAAATACGTGTTTAACGCCGGCATCTTGAATGCGTTGCAAATAGGTAGAAAAGTCGGTCGTACCCAATGGGACACGAATTTCTTCAACAACCTCGCCCCCCATATCTTTAAAGCCAACCGCATATGCTTCAAGCGCATCGTGCCCGGGCGCAAAATCGGCGCCGATCGTTACAACCTTACGGGCGCCTTGTTCGTACGCCCACTTTGTCAACGGCATATTCAACTGCCACTGGGTAAAGCCTGCGCGAACAAAATACGGCGATTTATCAGTAACGCTGGATGTGCCTGTATTACCCATGACATAAGGCGTCTTGGTCTGGTTGACGATATCTGCGGTACCCATGATGGTGGGCGTAAATGCCCCACCCAAAAGATACTGAACCTTGTCACGGATAACCAGCTCTTGTGCAAGCTGCCGGGCACGTTGGGCGCTGGTGCCGCCCTCGTCACGCTTGACGACCGTAATCGTGTGATCGCCTACTTTACCGCCCGTTTCAGACAGAAATAGCTCAACGCCGCGGTCAAATTCTTGCCCCCACCAAGCGTACGTACCCGAATACTGGCTAAGCAAACCAACCTTGATTTCTGCTGCTTGAGCTGCACCAACCGCCAACATTGAAAACGCCGCGAACGACACAGCACCCCGCGCCATACGCGCGGCAAAACGTACACCCATGATGTCCCCCTTGAGGAAAGATTTGCCACCTGAAACCAGCGGCTATTTTGATAGGCGCGGCCCCGGTGATATTGGAGCCGCGCCGTGTACTACGTAATTTTGGCTTTACTTGGGATTGCGCGCGTGCCAGGGCTCGGCAACGGCTTCGTAGGTGTGGACAGGAACGTTACCCAGCAAACCGCCGTCAACTTTCTGAACTTTGCGAATGTAGATGTTTTGTGTAATTTCGCGTGTGTTCGGATCGATGGTGACGGGGCCACGAGGGCTCTTCCAGGAATAACCCTTGATGGATGCCATGGCAGCGTCACCGTCTTTTTTACCGTCGGTTGCCTTGATCATGTGCGCAATAACTTGCATGGCGTCGTAAGCACCCATGGAAGCCAGGCTAGGGATTGCATCGGGGCCGAATTTTGCTTTGTATTTTTCTACAAACGCTTTGTTTTCAGGGTTGTCGAGGTAAGGCGAATAGTGCAACGAAGTGACAATACCCTGAGCCGAATCACCGATAGCCGGCAAGTCGGACTCTTGCGTTTCGGCGCCAGCATACAACTGCACGCCAGCTTTACCTAAACCACGGTCTTGGAAGGCCTTGATGAAGCTAGCCGACATAGGGCCTACAGGCATGAACATGAAGACGTGCTTGGTACCCGAATCGGAGATGCGCTGCAGGTAGGTAGAGAAGTCGGTGGTACCGAGCGGCACTTTGATGAGGTCGGTAACTTTGCCGCCCAACTCGGTAAAGCTGGTATCAAACGCCTGAGCAATGTCTGTACCCGGCGCGTAGTCGGCAATAACCGTAACGGCTTCGCGAGCACCCTGTTCGTAGGCCCACTTCATCAGGGGAACGGCGTATGTCCAGGACGTATAGCCCACACGCGCAAAGTAGGGCGTTTTATTGGTCATGCTGGACGTTGCGCCGTTAACAAAAACGTAAGGCGTTTTGGTTTGGTCGACGATGTCGGAGGTGCCCATGACGGTAGGCGTAAACACACCGCCGGTCAGGTATTGCACTTTGTCGCGAACGATAAGCTCTTGTGCCAGTTGACGGGCGCGCTGCGGGTTTGCGCCGCCTTCGTCACGCTTGACCACGGTAATCGTGTGATTCCCGACTTTACCGCCGGTTTCGGCCATGAACATTTCGACACCACGGTCGTATTCTTGACCCCACCAGGAATAAGTGCCCGAATACTGACTCAGCAAGCCAACCTTGATTTCGTCGGCCAGAACCGGTGCTGCGAGCAGGCTGCCGGCCACTGCACAGGCCGCGGCGCCCACTTTAAAACGCTTACCAATAAAAGAATACATGGCGCATCTCCGTATATAGTTATAGATCTGTGTGACTTCCAAAACACTTTGGAATGGTCACTATCATCGCACCACACGGTTTGCGCCACCAATGCCAATCGGCACCCTACCTAGGCGTTCTGGTTATACGCCAGCCACTATACCAACGAGGCGGCCAACCTGCCAAGCTCATGAATAAACGACTTCATGGTGATATTGGGGTCGGCGTCGGCGCGCATGGTCAAGCCAATATAACGAGTCGTTTCTTTGACCGGAACGGGCAAGACACTGAACGCGCCGGCAGATATCCCGTGAAACATTTGCCGGCGCGACAGCAAGGCCAATCGGTCGCTGTCTTGCAATAACGCCTGCAGCACAATGGCGCTGTTCACTTCGAGCACGGTTGATGGCGGCTGGACGCCAACCGCGTGAAAGGCGCGTTCGAAAGCATCGCGTGCCGGCGTACCGTGCAACGGCGCAATCCAGGACTCGCCCACCAGTTGGTCAAGGCCCGCGATGGTAAGCCCCTCAAGTGGGTGGCCCTTGCGGACAACCACCGACAAGGTGTCTTCGAACAAAGGTGTTTGAATAACATCTGCCCCCGGCGCCTGTGGGCGTAACGCCCCCACCAGCACATCGATGTCAGCATGACGCAGCTGATACATCAGGCCGTCGTACGTGCCATCAACAATACTGACGCTCAAATCTTTGTATTGCGCCAACACGCGGTCAACGGCACGCGGCACCAGCGCCCCCGACGACAGCGGCAACGAGCCGATCACCAGACGCCCACGCATGCGTCCCTGAAACGCAGCCAGGTCTTCAGAAGCTTGCCGGAACTCGTCGAGCGCCAGCTTGGCCCGCTGCAAAACGACTTCGCCGCTTTCGGTTAGCCGTACGCCCCGAGCAGAACGGTGGAACAGACGAACCCCCAGCATGTGTTCGAGCTGACGCAAGGTTTGATTAACGGCTGGCTGACTAACCTGCAGACGACCGGCGGTGGCCGTCTCACTGCGCACCTCACAAAACACAATATACGTTTGCAAATGACGGTAGCCGCAAGTACCGGCAAACCGCCCGGCGGGGACGTGAGGCGGGTCTTGTTCCGCCAAACTCAAGGCTTCGTGCTCGCCCTGACGCAATTGCGCAAAAGCACGTTCGGCGCGGTGCGCCAGCAACTGGCCGATAGTCGTCGGCAACATGCCACGCGCGGTTCTGTCGAAAATAGGGACGCCCACGGCGGTTTCAAGCTCGCGGATGGCGCGCGCAATAGCCGACTGCGACAACGGGAGAATGGTCGCCGCCTGCGACGTACTGCCTGTTTTGCACACCGCAAGTACAGCGCGAAACTGACGCAGATGCTCTGCCAGCGACATAGGCATGAATCGACCTCCGGGAAGAATCGCCATTTTAACGCGCTGCCCCGCTTCGGAGCAGCGCGCAATGCGACCGCACCACAATGGCGCACCCTGCACCTAGGGTTGACCCTAAACAATGGCACGCTTTTTGCTAAATAGCTTTATATACCGCGCCTGCGGCCACGACATGTAAAAGGTGCCCGATGGACAACAACTACCGCTTCACCGCAAAAATGCTTGCCCTGAGCCCATGGCAAACTTTCCGATACGCCATTTTCCCGGCGTGGTTGCGCGTGCCTTTTCGACTGATAAGACGGCGCTGAGCCCATTGCTTGCGCCGCCACACCCACCAGGCAACCGAAACACGCTTTACACCACGTCACTATGCATAACCCAAAGTTCATTTCACTGGAACAGGTCTGCACCGACAGCGCAGAAGCCGCAGGGTTGTCGCTGCTGAATGTCGACGTCACCGTGTCACAAGGCACTACCCTCGTAGTGCATGGACCACCCAACAAAGGCAAGTCGGGCTTTTTATTACTGATCGCAGGTCTGATCGAGCCCGGACGCGGCGGGGTGATTTGTAACGGCAAAGAGGTGACAGGCCCTGGACCAGAACGGGCACTCGTGCCTCAGTGGCCCGCCCTGCTGCCCTGGCTGACCGCCTACCAGAATGTCTTTTTGGCAGTGAACCGGGCCCACGGAAGACATAAATCGCGTGATGAACTGCATGTCGATACCGCCATTGCCTTGCAACGCATGCAATTAGGAAATGTAATGCACACGCGGGCAAGTCGGCTAACGCAAGACCAGCAACAGCGTGTGTCGATTGCCCGGGCACTGGTAGTACGTCCGCGCGTGCTGCTACTTGACGAACCCTTCGCCACGCTTGAAACGGCCACCCTGGCCTGGCTGCCGGCCACGCTGGAACATCTGATTCAGGAGCACCATATAACGACTGTCGTCACGCACAAAGACAACCCATTTCCGTATCTGCGCCCCAGCCAGTACTTCGAGGTGGGTGTCGCGGCCTGCCAGCCTGCCTAATCGGCATAAAGCGCCTCGACAGCCTGAGCGCGGTTGGCCAGTACATTCGCCTGGTTCAGCGAGCCCTTATCGGTGATTTCACGAGCTTGGGCAGAGGGTGGCTGAGTAGCCAGCACATAAGCGGCAATGTACATGGCACTGCCTGGGTTGCGCTGGTTGTAACGACTCACCCCCGCCTGCACAAATGACGCCACATCGACATGCTGGGCCAGCGCTTCGTAGTTTAGGGTGGCATCGCCCACCAAACGACGCGCCGCCGCCAGGTCGATAAAAACCAATGCACGGACATCGGTGCGGCCAGACCCCGCAATGACGACATCGGCCACCACCGGCAATAGCTCACCCAACAACAACCCACGTAAGCGCCCTACCGAGACCCAGGTACCGCTTTGCAACTTGAAGTCTTCGGCAATCCGCCCCTCAAAAACAATGCCCTGGGCCGGATCGGCGTCGTCCACCAGCCTTGCCGCATCGCCCGAGCGGAAATAGCCTTCATCATCAAAAACCGATGACGTTAAATCAGGGCGCGCCAGATAACCTGGAAACACATTAGGCCCTTTGACGCGCAGCTCGTAACGGTCATCGACACGCGCGAACTTGATGTCGCAACCCGGCACCGGCAAACCAATATTGTCGGCACGCCTGGAATCGAAAAACACCCCCGTCGCCAGCGGCGCAGTTTCGGTGGCGCCCCATGCGGTAACCAAAGGCACGCGGTGACCACGCACCTTGGCAGCCAGGTCTTCAAGGTCAGACCACGTTTTTTGCGGCATGCCCGCGCCGGCATAGAAAATCAGGTCAAGCCGGTTGAAGAAGCTTTGGCATAACACGTCGTCGTGCGTCATGCGGTTAACCAGTTGATGAAAGGCCAAAGGCACATTGAAGTGAATCGTCGGCGAGACTTCGCGCAGGTTACTGACGGTACGTTCAAACAAAGCGCCGGCGGGCTTGCCGGCATCGATATACAGCGTACCGCCATGGCTCAAGGCCAGAAAAAACACTTCGTTGCCGCCAAAGGTGTGATGCCAGGGCAACCAGTCAACCAGCACAGGTTTGCGCTGCTGCACAAACGGGAAGATCTGCGCCAACTGCTGCTGGTTGGCGCACAACATACGCTGTGTATTGATGACCCCTTTGGGCACACCGGTTGAGCCCGAGGTAAACAAAATTTTGGCGACATCGTCCGGGGCAATGCTTGCGTTGCGCACGTCAACACTGTCTGCCGGCGTAGCCAGCACCTCGTCAAGTGCTACCGCCCCCGTAGGCGCCCCGGGAGCAATCACAATAACGTCTTCGGTGCACGCCTTGAGCAACGCTGCACCGTACCGGGACAGGTTGTCGGTATAAATCACAGCGGGCTTAAGTGCCGCAAAGCACGCCAGCAATTTATCGAATGCCGCGTCGACTGAAGCATATGCCGGAGACACCGGCGCTACCGGAACGCCAGCATACAGCGCCCCCAGCAAAATATTGGCGGTGTCGATGCTGTTCTCGGCCACCACAGCCAATGGGGCGTGCGGCCCGCACCCCGCGTTAATTAAGTACTGCCCAACCGCCCGCGCGCGCGCCAGGGTTTGAGCATAAGACTGCCGCTCCCAACCCGCTTCGGGCGCATCAAGATTACCGGCGCGCTGCGCCAGCAAGGTCTCGTCGGGCGTACGTTCGGCCCAATACAACAAGGCATCGGTAATGCAACGGCCATACGGCTGCAAAGGGTGGGCATTGCGCAAAATAAAACTGCCGTCAGGCAATACTTGCCGGACGGCAGCAACGGCGCAGAAAGTATCTGTGCTCATCACAAGTGGGTTGACCGTTTACTTGCGACGGGGCAGTCCCATGATCTGGCGAGCCTCGTCCGGCGTGGCCGGCTCGTAACCCATTTCGCGAACCAGGCGAACGATGCGCTCGACCAATTGCACGTTGGTCGCCAGCTTACCCTGCTCGTAATAAAGGTTGTCTTCAAGGCCAACCCGCACATGGCCACCCAGCAATAACGACTGCATGGCGGCCGGCAACTGTGCCGGGCCGATGGCGCTGACGTTGAAAATCGCGCCTTTAGGCAGATGGTCGACCAGCAACTGCATGATTTTAGGCGTATAGGGCAAGCCCCCTTGGAACGCCGCCACGCCCAACACCATATTGATGAAATAGGGCTCTTCATCGACGTCTTTGAGAATTTTGCCCACTTCCAGCAAGTCGGACAGCGCAAAGACTTCCCATTCGGGCTTGATGCCGCGCGCCTTCATTTTGTCGGCCAGCTCGCGAACCCGCTTGGGTGTGGTGGGGACCAGAATTTCTTTGTCGCCAAACGTGGCGCAAATGGTTTGCGCGTCGAGCGTGCACATTTCCACGCCCTCGCCTTCCATACCTTTCAGGCGCTCTTCGAACTTGATTTCCCAGAGCCCGTTATTAAGCTGGTGAATCATGTCGCCGTTAATGCCGCCGCCGGTCGAGTTGTTCAGGATGATGTTGCACTTGTCTCGAATACGGCGATTGATCTCGGTATAAACCGCTGGGTCGCAGGTGGCTTCCTGATCGCTCGCACGACGGGCATGAACCGCCACCACACTGGCCCCTGCGTTATAGCAATCGTAGACGTCGGCAGCGATCTCTTCGGGGGTTGTCGGCAATGCAGGGTTTTGTTTTTTGCTGGCCATACCGCCCGTAGGGGCGACCGTCACCACGATCTTGGGTTTATTGCTCATGAATCCTCCTTTTGTTTTAAAGCCGCTGCACGGCCCGAATTATCTGCAAACGACAATAACGCAGTTTTATCGATGCAGTCTACAAACCGCGCGGGCATCCGGATAATGCTGTCTGACTATACTTTTTATGCAAAAACCGTATAACGCGACTTAGGCTTGCGGATTCAGGACAAAGTCGTAAGAGACGGTGTAGTACGGCTCATTCATGGTCGTGCCATTGGGTGCAGTACCCGGTTCGTGCCGATCCCAATCCACCACAAGGGTTGAACGCACGCCAAACACCGCGTCCGACTCGAGGTAGTCGCTGGTCTCGTTAAAAATGTGCGTAATCAGGCGTTCATAGCCCGGGGCGGTAATCATGAAATGCAAATGTGCGGGGCGCCACGGATGACGGTCGAGTGCGTCGAGCATTTTCCCAACCGGGCCGTCGTGCGGGATAGGATACGGCACCGCCAAAATCGACCGAAAATCGAAGCTGCCGTCATCACGCGTACGCAAGCGTCCACGAGCCTGGTGTTCGTGCACCTCGGGCCGCTGCACATCGTAAAAGCCCTCATCATCAGACTGCCAGACCGCAAGCTCTGCGCCCGCAATCGGTGCGCCATCAAGGCCCTTGACCGTGCCCGAAACAAAACAAGGCACGCCTTTTGCCCCGTTGGAGATATCGTCGCCGTGGTTATACACCGGAGACCCCTCGACGTAGAACGGGCCAAACACCGTCGCTTCGGTGCACCCCTTAGGCTTACGGTTGTTCTGTGCCGTGACCAGCGTCGACAACCCCAAGGTGTCGGACAACAAGATGAATTCCTGGCGCTTGTCGTCGCAAATTTGCCCCACTTGCGTCAAGAACTGCACCGCTTGAAACCACTCGGCCTCGGTCAGTTTGACCTCGCGCGCAAAATCGTGAAGGTGACTGACCAGACAGTCCATGATCTCGCGCAAGCGCGGGTCTGCCTTGGGGCCCGTCATTTGCTTTACAGCCGTCGTAATCGTGAATTCGTCGATATCGCGCATGGTCTCCTGCCTCGGTGAAGTAATTTGGTAAGGTTAGCTTACCGTATTATGCGCATTTTTTGTCAAACTCCGCATAGCGTTCGTCTTACGCCCCTTAAGAAAGGAGCAGATTATGTCAAAAGCCGCCCAGACCATACGTCGACAGCGTTGACCCACACCCCGTCAATATCACCTGCGGCGTAACTGGCCGTAAAGTGGTTGCAGCCAGGCAATTCCAGCGTATCCACAATGTTGCCTTGTTCCGCCAGCGCTGCTTTCATTTCCAAAGCTTGTCGCTTCAAGTGTGGAAAATCATTGTCACCCCACGTCAACAAGAACGGCGGCAAGCCCTGATCGACCAAGTACAGGGGCGAGGCACGTTGATCCAAACCGGCTTCAAGCGGCCCCAAGAACCGCGGCCGAACAGCCATACCCGAGTTATCACCAAAGTAGTAGACCCCCGAAACGGGCACACAACCACGTATCCGTGTACGACAGGGGACGCCAGCCGCCGTCGCCTCAGTAACCCCTAGCATGGCGGCGTAATGCCCACCGGCAGAATGTCCCCCTACAAATATCTTGCTGGCGTCGCCGCCATATGCGTTCACGTTGGACCATAGCCAATCAAGCGCCTGGGCACAATCATTAAAGCCCGTCGGAAAGGTATGCACAGGCGCTAGGCGATAACCTGCCGTAACAAAGGTAATTCCTTTGGCGTTTAGGGCGGGTGCCATGAACGACATCCACTCTTTATAGCCGTTGGTCCAGCCGCCCCCATGAAAGAACAACAGTACACGCCCATCGGGCTTATCGGCAGGAAACAAGGCAAGGCTTTGGTACGGGTCGGGCCCATAATTGAACTCCAGAGGCGTTAGCCCCTGAGCACGCTCGATCAGGTACGCGTGATACGCCGCAGCGTTTTCATTCAAGGGCTCCTGGGCCGGGTAAAGTGCAATGTCCATCGTTATCGAGCCTCGCGCGGCACAATCATTTTCGGATCGACCAAACGGCCTGCGTCTACAACGCGTACCCCGTCAAGGTCGATGGAGCAATCTCGCATCGGCAAATCGTAGTGGCCTCGCGTTTTTCGCTTGCCGCCGCCTTGCGTGTTGGGCCCGGTAGAAAACAGGAAATTCCCCGGAAAACACCGCGCAGCTGCCCGACTGCGTTCTGGCGAGTCACCGTACAAAGCCAATGCGTCCCAACGGCATTGAGGGTTCATCCCCCAGCCTAGGTGGGAAATAGCATAGGGGTCCATATCGGCCTCATGTTCTTTGCCGTCGGCCAACCACTCGCGCATCAAGGTGGCATCCAGCCCGCCTTCTATCGAACGAATATGTCCCTCTTCAATTTCGATGACGATCTGATCCTGAACATAGCGACAGTAGGGCAAGATCACAATATCGCCTGGCTGAACAACCACTCGTCCGGTCGCGCTGCCCTCATTCGGAAACGTATGAATTAGCCCGACGCCCCAATGGTCGAAACGGCCAGGCTCATCGGCGTAGCCGTACTGACTCATCACCGGATACTCGCCGCACGCGTAGGTCAGGTCTGTACCCGCCTTGCTCGTGACGTGCACGCGTCGGGTCTTTTCATATATGCGATGCGCATGCATCACCGCGTCTTTGAGCCCCGCAGGTGCCTGCAACGCATACAGATCGTCGGGCGCATCGATGATCATCTGTACCCGCACACCGGCATGCATGACTTCACGCAGCCATGCGGCAAAAAGCGGCACATGAAAAATCAGAATCATGTCGCATGCCTTCAGCGCCTCCAGCGTGCCCTTGCATTTTCCAATCGTGGGTACACCCACATTGGTCCAGCCCGGAATCATATTGACCTTCATTTCGTAAATATCGGCGCCCAGCATGTCGGCCGCTGCGAATGCCGCCTCGATATACTCGGTACGCGTGCCCAAGTCGCTCACAATAGCCACGGTTTGACCCGGCCCGACTTTGCACAATTCAAACTGCTTTTTGAACAAACCCGGCAGTTTGGCCGGATTGAGTGTTTGGGTACGAATGTCGGCAGCAATCATGGACATGCTCCTGAAAAATGGAGAAAGATGAGAATGCGCCAAAAACCCAGCGCCATGCACCCCATCAAAAACGAACGTCTTTCGTTTTTATAATAAGGTTAAGTCTGTCCGCATAAAAATCGTGGTTTACCCTCGCCCGATCGCACACGGTCTCCGTTATGTTCAAACATGCTAAAAATTAGCCTTCAAGCAAGGGGGCATTTTGGTACAGGTCAAGAAAACAGAGGTAGAACAAGCCATCACGGCAGCAGCCCGCGCATTATTCAAAACGCACGGGTACGCTGGCACCAAAATCCCGCAAATTGCGAAAGCAGCCGGCATGTCGGCCGCCAACATCTATGTTTATTTCGACGGTAAGGCCGACATTCTGCTGTCGGTATATGACGCTTGGTTTGCCAACCAACTTGAGGCACTGAAAGCCCGAATAGACCAGTGCGCAAGCTCCGAGCTTGCACTCAGAACCCTTTTTGTTGCCATGTGGCAAGAATTGCCCGCTGCCGACAACGGATTTTGCAGCGTGCTGATCGAAGCGCTGTCGGATCGCTCGATACAAGACAAGTATTCGCCCAGGCTACGCAACACCATTGAAGCCAGCTTGAAAAGGCTGCTGACACAATGCCTGCCTGCCGCGTCAACCGCAACCCACCAAACCGTCACCACGTTGCTCATCATGGCCTTCGACGGCTACGCACTCAACTTCCACCTTAAGAATGGACAAACTGCGCGCGACGAAGATATTGACACCCTCTGCCGACTGTTCTTGAGCTGCGACGACGCAAGCCCAAAAAAATAGCCCCCTGCAAAACAGAGGGCTTTGGAGTGCGCAGCGATGAGCGCACCCAAAAAATCAGACGCAATAGCAGCCGAATTAGCCGATTTTCTCACGCCACAGGTCAAGCGCCTGCTGCACGGGGCGATCGGAGAAACTGAAAACGACCGCGTCATCGCCATCAATCTCGAAGTGGTAAGGCATCCACGATGGCACAACAAAGACGTCTTTCGGTCCAAAGGTCAGGGTTTGATCGCCCACAACACAACGACCTGTGCCTTCGACGACGGCATACACGGTCGAATCGGTTGAACGATAAGCCTTGCCCTTGAAGCCTGCCGGCATCAATTGCATAAAGGTACCAATCGTGGGCATGGCCCAGTCGCCGGTGACTGGGTTGGTGTATTGCAGCTTGAACGCCCAGCATTCGTGCATGGGGCTCTGACGCTTCATGGTGTAAAGCGCTTCTCGCGTACGGTCGTAGGGGTACCAGAACAGCGGCGAGGTTTTTGAGCGCGACTTGTACTCAACCGGCTTCATGGTGTTGCCGAACTCAGCCAGATTGATCGTACCGTCAGTACCCGTATGCTGGCTGTCTTCTGCGCCACGCTCCATGAACTGCGCATCGAACAATTCAACAATAGGCACATCAAGACCGTCAAGCCAAACCATAGGCTCAGACGACGGATTACCGTGATCGTGGAACGACCATGAGGGCGTAATGACAAAGTCGCCCACGTTCATGGTGACTTTCTCGCCATCAACGGCGGTATAGGCGCCACTACCATTCAAAATAAAACGCAAAGCCGACTGCGAATGGCGATGGGCAGGCGCCACTTCGCCCGGCAAAATCAGTTGCAAGCCGGCATAAAGACTGTGCGTGATACGGATCTGACCACGCAAACCCGGGTTTTCAAGCACCAGCACACGGCGCTCGGCCTCTTTGGCGGTAATCAATTCACCGGCCTTTTCCAGCCAGGGGCGACACACGTCCCATTTCCACAAATGCGGCACACAGGGTGTGATTGGTTCGGGCGTCACCACACTGTGCAGCACTTCCCACAAAGGGGTCATGCTTTCGCGGTCGATTTGCTTGTAATAGTGCTCGCGCTCGCTAGAGACGCGGGAAGTAGCTTCTGCTGTCATTGAAGTCTCCGGTTTCGTTCATTGCGGCATCGGAAGCGACGACGCGATGAAACCAGTGTGCGACAACACCATTGCGGACGCAATATTTCAGCCATAATAGCCATTATTGTTGTTTTAAATAATAACCGCCAAGCAGCTACTTTAAGCATCACTTATTCGAATAACGAATAGATTAATCATGACGCGACTCGACCTGCACGATCTCTTGCTGCTTAAAGAAGTGTTTACCGCACGCAGTATCAGCGCGGCCGTCAACCAGGTCGGTCTAAGCCAGCCCGCCATCAGCGTACGCCTGGGTCATTTGCGCCGCCACTTTGGCGACCCCCTGTTTGTCAGGACATCGGGCGGGATGATGCCCACCCCGTTTCTGGAAAGCCTGCTGCCGCATATCGACCAGGCCGTCTTGTTGCTGAACACGCAAGGCAACCCATACCGCTCCTTCGACCCGGGAGAGTCAACCCGCCGCTTTCGACTGGGGCTCAGTCATATCGGGCAACTGGTCATGCTGCCCGAACTCATGGGCACGCTTCGCGACATTGCCCCCGCAATCAAAATCGACGCGTTAGATCTGGACGAGCTCACGGCAAACCTGCTGGAGTCGGGCAAGCTAGACTTGGCCATCGGCTACGCCACCGACCTGCAAACCGGGTTTTATCAGCAGCGCCTGTTTACCGAAAGCTATGTGTGCATCGTGCGCACGGCTCACCCGCGCATCGCCGGCTCGCTGACGCGGTCACAATATCTGGAAGAGGCGCATCTGGCGCTCGACGCCCCCGGCACGGGTCATACCCGGCTTGAAAAGACGCTGTTTGAACAAGGCATTGAGCGCAATGTAACCTTACGCGTACCCTCTTACCTGGGCCTCGAGGCCCTTATTACCGCCACTGACCTGCTGGCCATCGTACCGGGCCGCCTGGGTCGCACCCTGGCGCAACAAGGCAAAGTGCAGGCTCTGGAACTACCCTTCAAGATTGCACCCTACGAAATCCGCCAATACTGGCACGAACGCTATCACCAAGACGCCGGCAACTCCTGGTTAAGACGACATATTTTCGAACACCTGAGCAACCTGCCAGAAACCTTTCCCCACGTCTAAGACGCGCCGATGATCGCGCCCGTTATGCGCAATTCGTTTAACTGATAAAACGAATTTGCATGGTTTACATAGTTAGCAAGGCACTTAGAATGACCGCAAAGCCATGTGTCAGTGTCTGCCTATGCCTATACATCACCATACCATTTCGTCATCGCCCAGGTTAGCCATTTCCGTTGCGGGCGAAGGGCCGCTTGTCATTCTCGTACATGGTCTGGGGGGCGATCGCAACACCTGGGCCCATCAACTCGAAGCGCTGCAGCACAAATACACCGCCGTCAGCGTCGACCTTCGCGGTTACGGTGACAGCGAAGATCCGCCCTTGCCCATCCAGTTCAAGGCAGATTTCTGCGCCGACCTGCTGGCGGTGATTGATTACTTCAATGTCCCGCGCGCACACCTGGTGGGTTTGTCCATGGGCGGCCGGGTGTGTCGCACCGCCGCGTTGCAAATGCCCGACCGGGTCGCTTCTTTAACACTGGCCAATACCAGCCCCGGGTTCGACCACATGACCGCCACCCAGCTCGAGGCCTTCGTCGAAGCGCGATCGGGCGCTTTGACACAAAACGGCCTGCCCCCCGACTTCGGGCGCCAACAGGCACTGGCCATGATGGCACCAGGCGCGCCGCTATCGGCCATCAACGTCATGGCTCAGGCGGTCGACCGACTACGCGTGCCCAACTACCTAAGCACGCTGCGCGCCTCGACGCTGCAAGACCGAGGCGACCGCCTGGAAGACATTACATGCCCGGTACATATCATTACCAGCGACCAAGACACCGTCTACCCTGCCGGCGTTACGACGGCATTGTGCCAACGCATCCCTCACGCCCTGCACACCGAAATCATCGGTGCCGGCCATATCAGCAACCTTGAGCAGCCCGACGCCTTCAACGCGGCACTGATGCGTTTCTTGGACAGCCTACCGCGTGAGAACGACGCGCATCCAACCCTAGCCCCCCAGGAGACCCCATGTATTTCAATTGGGAAGAATTCCCTCTAATCACGCCTGAACAAATTGCCGCAACCGGTAAAACCCGTAGCCCCGTAGTTGTTATCGGCGCAGGCCCGGTCGGCCTGGCGATTGCCCTGGGGTTATCGCAGCACAACGTCCCTTGCATAGTTCTAGAGCGGCGCACGACGATTTCAAAGGGCAGCCGGGCTCTGGCCATGACCCGTCGCAGCCTGCAAATTCTTGACCATTTAGGCGTGGGCAAAGCCGTTATGGATATCGCCATGCCGTGGGGCGAAGGCTGGACCTACTACGGCAAGGAGATGGTGCACTACATGAACATTGCGCCCCCGCCCAACGAGAAGCATGGTCAAACCAACCTGCAACAATGCTGGATGGAGCAGTTGCTGCTTGAGCAAATCGCCAAAACCCCGCTGGTAGAGGTACGTTTCGGGCACGAAGTTGTTGCCCTGACACCCGAAGATACCCAAGTCGTACTGGACGTAAACACCGCTGCGGGCAACTACACCCTGTCGGCCGACTACCTGGTTGCCGCAGACGGCCCTCGGGGCACCACCCGGCGCCAATTGGGGCTTGATTACGAAGGAACGTCATACACCCAGCAATTTGTCATCAACGACATTATTTGCCAATTGCCTATTCCGGCCGGCCGGCGGCTGTACTTCAACCCGCCTTATCTG
Organism: Pusillimonas sp. NJUB218; assembly: GCF_003788685.1. Lineage (NCBI taxonomy): Bacteria > Pseudomonadati > Pseudomonadota > Betaproteobacteria > Burkholderiales > Alcaligenaceae > Pusillimonas > Pusillimonas sp. NJUB218. Next base: position 22,354 of record NZ_NQMK01000003.1, on the reverse strand, counting down.
CCCGGCAAGGCCGTGCTCATGCACGGCGCCCCCTTCAATATGTGGCGGCTCGATTTCCAGTTGCTTGATGGCCAGGATGCCGACGAAGAAATGCAACCTGAAAAAGTCCACGCCCGAATCAAGGCCCACTTCGAATTAATGGGTCTGGATAACATCGACTATGAACTGATCCTGACGTCGATCTATCGCACCAACGCACTTAGCCTGCCCACCTATAACAAACAACGCGTGCTGTTTGCCGGCGATGCCGCACACCAGGTGCCCATTTTTGGGGGGCGCGGCGTGAATCACGGCTACGCCGACGCCCACAATCTGGCCTGGAAACTGGCCCGCGTCGTGAAGGGACAATCGGCCCCCCAGCTGCTGGACACCTATACCCAGGAAAGGCGCGGTGCCATCCTGGATACGTTAGCCGAGCTGACCAAGACCACCTTGTTCATTACCACGCCGTCACCCGGCATCTCGCTGATGCGCGACGCGGTCTTGTCCCTGTCTATCACCGAGAAATTCCTGAATAACCTGTTTGACCCCTACGCCTCGCCGCCTTACGAATACACCGACAGCCCTCTGAACGCTGCTCCGGCCAAAGACCCTGCGTTTACATCGCGGGCCGATGTCGGCGCCATTCCACCCGACGGCATCGCCACTAAAAACGGTGATCGGCTTTATGACCTGTTAGGCCCCTGCTTTACGGTACTGGTGTTTTCCGACACGGCCAACGATCCCGCAATACTGGCGCTCGAAAGATCCGTGCATGCCTCTGATACCGACGCGCGGTTCCAGGTCCTCCCTGCACAATGCCAAATTGCCGACCTGTTCGACGCCAAACCCGACACCGTCTACTTGTTGCGCCCAGACCAGCGCGTCGCAGGCCGTTGGCGGCACATTACCCCCGAAGCGCTGGCTGCTGCACTAGACCACGCCGCCTTAAGCACAGCCCAATTTCAAGAGGCCCCATGAATACTCCACACCACGGCACGTCGTTCAGCGAACGCGACTTCGAACAACTGGCCACATCAATTGACCAGATCGACCCGGCGCAGCGCGAAGTGTTTTTGGCCAAACTGGTCATTTTGCTGGTCGCCAGTCACCCCGAGCCCGATATCCTGTCTAGCGTCATCCCGCGCGCAAAAGCGCACCTCAATGTCCCCTTGGCCGCAGAGGTCTCCCCAGACTAAACAAAACCGCGCTAATATCAAGGTTAAGTCAGGTACACACACTGGCATTACGCCAATCGCCGACCCAAGGTATGCTACACACCGGCGTTAACACACCTTACCTGGCTTATCCCTGATGCCCGACACCCCCTTACCGCTAGGCGTATTTCAGCGTTTCCTGAACACGTTGCATATCAACTATCAGGATCCCATGCGCAAAGCATTGGGCTGGCTGTTGCTGCTGGCGGTGGTGCAATTTGTCTCGGTGGTGTGGCCCGAAACCCCCGGCTTCAACGGCATCCCCCATTACCTCGAACTACATACGCTCATGGAGATCATCTCCATTATCGTATCGGCCATGGTTTTTGCCGTCGCCTGGAGCACCCGCATACAGGGGTTCTCGGCCAGCTTTACCGTACTGGCTGCCATCTTTTTAGCCGTCGCCGTTCTCGATTTTGCCCATACTCTGTCGTATGCAGGCATGCCCGATTATTTTTCACCCAACCTGGGCGACAAACACATTAATTTTTGGATGGCGGCCCGTTTGCTGGCCGCAGTTGGGCTATTGATCATCTCACTGCGGCCCTGGAAAACGCCACTGACGACGCGTCAAAAATACACCGTGCTGGCTGGCATGCTCACCCTTGTCCTTGGCTGGCAGTGGCTGGTCATCCAATATCCAAACCACATGCCCCAATGGTTTGTTGCCGGGCAGGGGCTTACCGCCCTCAAAATCAACACCGAATACCTGATCATCGCGCTTAATTTTTTGGCTGCCGCAATTTTATGGCAGCGCATGCGGGCGCCCCAGCCGTTTCACGTGGTCGCACTATTTGGTGCGGTTTGCGTGCTGGCCATGAGCGAACTCTTCTTTACGCTTTACAGCACCATGCACGGGGCCTACAACGCACTGGGGCACATTTACAAAGTCATTGCTTATGTACTGATTTACCGCGCCTTCGTCGTCGAAGCCATCGAACGCCCCTACAAAGACCTTGAAATTGCGCAAAAAACGCTCAAACAAGAAGAGGTCCGCTTTCGGCGAGCCGTCGAGGCGGCGCCTAACGCCATGCTCATGGTCGACGATACGCAAACCATCGTCCTGAGCAATACCCGCAGCGATGCCATGTTCCGTTTCAATACAGGCCAGTTGGTTGGAAAAAAGCTCGACATGCTTATCCCCGACAGCATGAGACATGCGCACCATGGACACATCCACAGTTATTTAGCTGCGCCGACCGATCGGCCCATGGGGAAAGACCGTTTCTTGTATGCCAAGCGATACGACGGCGAACTGTTCAGGGTTGAGGTGGGCTTAACCCCCCTTACCATCGACGGGCGCACTTTTGTGCTGGCCTCGATTGTTGATATTACGTCCCGGCTCGAAGCCGAGGCCCGCATCGAAAAGCTGATTTACTACGACACGTTAACCGACCTGCCCAACCGTCAACTGCTCAAAGACCGTGCCAATCAACTCATTACCGCAGCACGCCAAAGCCACAACCTTATTGCACTGGTCTACATAGACCTTGACCGCTTCAAAAACATCAACGAAACCCTCGGCCACACGGTAGGCGACCAGCTCTTGGTTGATGTGGCCCGACGCCTGGCCAGAACGGCAGGCGACGAAGCGACGGTTGCGCGCGTTGTCGGCGACGAGTTCGCCATTGTCGCTTCGCTGCCGCACGCCGAAGATGCTGCGCGCCTGGCACGATTATTGCTAACCAATATTTCGAGACCCTACAAAATTGGTGAGCACCATCTGACGCTGACGCCGTCAATTGGTATCGCCCTGTATCCCGACGACGGCGCAGACTTCGACACGCTCATGAAAAGCGCCGACATGGCCATGCAGCTGGTCAAACTGGAAGGACGCAACGACTTCCATTTCTTTGCCAAAGAAATGCAACAACGCACGTCGCGCATGCTCAACCTTGAAAGCGCTTTGCTTTCAGCGATTGATAATGAACAACTGCAACTGGTATATCAACCACAAGTACGGATTTCCGATCGCAAGGTAATTGGCGTCGAGGCCTTGCTGCGCTGGCATCACCCTGAATTTGGCAAGGTCTCGCCTGCCGAATTCATGCCCATTGCCGAAAACAGCGGCCAAATTATCGCCATTGGTGCCTGGGTACTAAAAACTGCGACAGCGCAACTTAAACAATGGTTGGCCCAGGGCTATGCGCCCATGATCATGTCGGTCAACCTGTCAGCCATTCAGTTTCGCCACCCCAACCTTATCGGCCTGGTCGACGACATTCTGGCAAAAACAGAGCTGCCCCCCGAATACCTGGAGCTAGAACTGACCGAAAGTGCAGCCATGCTTAACCCCGACCACGCCATACACATCATGCAAACCCTGCACCGGCGCGGGATAAGGCTATCTATCGACGACTTCGGCACTGGATATTCGTCACTCAGTTACCTTAAAAAATTCAACATCTACAAGCTGAAAATAGACCAGTCTTTTGTGCGCGACATTGCCACCGATGGTGATGACCGCGCGATTGTTTCGGCCATTATTCAAATGGCAAACAGCCTGGGCTTTCACACCATTGCGGAAGGGGTGGAAACCCAGGCTCAACTTGATTACCTACGCACCCAAGGCTGCGACGAAATTCAAGGTTATCTGTACAGCAAGCCGCTACCCGCCGAGGCCCTGGGCGAATGGCTGATCGCGGCTCGCACCGAAACCTGAGGGTTAGCCCACCTTCGGGTTTCGGCGCCCGCCCGGCTTATTTACCGCGCTGTTGACGCAACTCCTGGTATTTCGCCATACGGTCGCGGTACGCATCGCTGAATACATCTTGCGACAGCGCATAAACACTGGCCTCATCAAAGCCCGCCTGACGCCAATCAGCAAGGTCCTGTCGCGTTTGCTCGGCAATCGAGCCCGCTTTTGCGTCATCAGCATAGGCCGGCGCCACAACGCCACCAGCCAGAACGCCCAAAGACAGAGCTACTGCGGTCAATTTAGTTTTCATCATTTTTCCTTTCGTCAACGTAGAAGATATGACAGTGCAATAACGCACTGACAAGATGTTGTGTGCACGGCTCGAATACAGCCCAGCACGGCATCAAACTTCCTGTAAATGAATTCTAAAATGGCAGAAACTTGGTAATAACCCCCTAAAATACAATATTCAATTCCACTTTTCGGAATCAACCCTTTTGACGGAGCGTAACATTGGCCGACAACGTGAATGATTTGCGTCTTTTTACAGATATCGTCCAGGCAGGGGCCATTACCCGGGCGGCCATCATGTTGAACAGCTCCCCACCTGCCGTGAGCCGTCGCTTAACCGCCCTTGAAAAACGCCTGGGTGTACGCCTCATAGAACGCCACGCCCGTCGGTTCCAGCTGACCGAAGCCGGGAAAGCGTTTTATGTTCGGGCTCAACGCATATTGGCCGAAATCCAGGACGCCGAAGCCGAAGCCAGCAGCCATGCACAGCGCCTGAAAGGCCGTTTGAGAATCGGTGCCATGTTTCAAGGGGGACAACGTAGCCTGGCCCCCGAGATCGCCCGTTTCGCCATGCGTTACCCCGAGCTTCAGGTCGAGCTGGTCGTATCCGACGAACCTTTAGATGTCTTCACCGACGATCTGGACATTCTGTTTCAACCCGAACAGCCCAACCAGCCCAATATCGTTGCGCGCAAGGTCACCGAGGGCCGACTGATCATCTGCGCCTCTCCTGACTACCTAAAGCGTAAAGGACGCCCGATGTCGGCCGCCGATTTAGCCCATCACGATTGCTTATGCCTGGCGCAAGGCCATACCGTGCAAAACCGCTGGCGCGTAACCTGCGAAGGGTCTGACCATGACGTCGAAGTCACCCCGCGGCTGGTCTGCAACAGCGGCGAGACGCTTTATGAATGGATATTGGCAGGCCATGGCATCGGGCTGCAGCTTGAATGGAATGCCCGCAAAGACCTGGAAGCCGGCCGACTTGAAGAATGCCTGGACAGCCAATGGATATTGCCCTGGTATGCGGTATACCCGCACCGGGGGTACCACCCCCCAAAAATAAAGGCTTTTCTTGACTACATGAAGGAGCGCATGGGCCAACATATCTGAGTTAAAACAGCGCCCAAAACTAAGGTTCAAGGCGCTATTTACGGTCTACACCCAGCTCAGACAACGTGCGCACCATATCTTCGGCCGATGTCTCGGGCTGGACATCTGCGTCGATTTTCAGAATGCGCCCGTCTTTACCAATATAGAACGTGTGACGGCGAGCCACGCCCAGCAGGCCCAACACGTCGTAAGACCGGGCGACTTGCTTGCTTTCATCGCTAAGCAAGGGGAAATCGGCCCCTGTTTCTTTAGCAAAACCTTCATTCTCGATAAGCGGGTCAACGCTCGCCATAAAGTAGGTCACGTCGAACTGGCGAATTTGGTCACCGTTCTCTGCCAAAGACTTGCACTCGATGGTGCACCCATAGGTATAGGCCTTGGGAAACCAAGCCAGCACCACCGCCTGCTTGCCGCGGTAATCAGACAACTGGTAGGTTTTGCCGTCGGACGCAGGCAGACGAAAGTCAGGCGCCATGTCGCCAACCTCAAGGGCGGCGGTAGTATTGGAAAAAAACGCAAAAACCAGTAAAAACAACGACTTCTTGATGCATGAATACATAACAAGCTCCTAGGTGGCTTGTTGATCATAACGTCAAGAAATCGTCTTGTGGGGACGAGGCGGTCGCGCAAACGCCTCGTAAATCAGCCCTCGCAACCAACAGTTCGGCTCATCCCTATGGAAGCGGGCATGCCAATGCTGCTTGATCTCGAACAGTGGTGAACCCACCGGCGACTCCTGGACAACAACGTCACCCGCACGGGCCAGTGCAGCCGCGCACGAACGGGGCACGGTAGCAATCAGGTCCGTGTCACGCAGCACGTGAGGGATACTCATAAAGTGCGGAATGACCAGCTTGACCGGACGCTTCACGCCGTGCCCCGCCAGATACCGCTCGAACACCTCTTCGCTGCGCCCTTCTGACTTGACCACCAGATGATCCGCCTCCACAAAAGCGGCCGGGTCAAAAGGCCGGGTCGTCAGCGGGTGGTCCTTGCGCATTACGCATACAAAGTTATCGCTGTACAAGAACTGCTGATAATAGTTCGCCTTTTTAAAATCAGGGTAATAGCCCACGCTTAAATCGACATCGCCCGACAGCAGTGCCGCTTCGTGCGCCAGCGGAGGCAATGAAATGGCCTGCACACTGATGTTAGGTGCAATCGCGCGAAGTTGCCGGGTTAAATAAGGCAAGAACACAATCTCGCCGATGTCAGACATACTCAACGTAAAGCTGCGCTGCGCCGAGGCTGGGTCGAAGCGGGGCGCCCCCAACAAATCGTTGTCCACCATATCCAGTATTTGGCGCACGGTGTCGGCCATTTGCTGCGCCAACGGTGTAGGTGTCATCCCACCAGGGCTGCGCACAAACAACTCATCTTGCGTTAGCGCGCGTAACTTATTCAGGGCAAAACTTACGCTTGGCTGGCTAAGCCCCAGGTTTACCCCCGCCTGTGTTACATGACGCGTCTGCATCAGTGCGTCGAACACACGCAGCATCGGCAAATCGATTTGTTTCGGATCTATCATCTAATTTCTAAATAATTATAATTATTTGATTTGATTGACTAATAATAGCTCAAAATCCCATACTCCTTTCACAACAACTAGGTCTGTTCTGAAAGGAGACATGCATGTTTATTCGAAATATTTGGTACATCGCTGGATGGGCCAAAGATATTGGCACCACCCCTATCGCTCGCCGCATTTGCAATGAACCCATCGTGCTGTTTCGCACGCCAAAAGGGCAGGTCGGCGCGCTGATCGACCGATGCTGCCATCGTGGCGTACCACTATCATTGGGGACGGTTATCGAGGCCGGTATCGAGTGCGGCTACCACGGTCTTGTAATGGACTGCTCTGGCACCTGCGTACATATCCCCGGGCAAAAAAACATCCCCGCCAGCACCAAAATTCGCAGTTACCCGGTAGTCGAGAAAGACGAACTAATCTGGATCTGGATGGGCGACCCCAAGCTGGCCGACCCCAGCCAGATTCTGGATTACCCCGTTCATAACGACTACAAGAACTGGCCTCACAAACACGGTTTCTATCGCATCAAAGGCAACTATCAGTTGCTCGTCGACAACCTAATGGACCTGACCCACCTGGGATACGTGCATAAGACAACCATTGGCGGCGACCCTAACACCCACGTCTCTGCCCAAATGGAAACTCGGGAAACGTCTCGCGGCGTCAAAGTAATTCGTCACATGCCCAACTGTCTGCCGCCGCCCACTTACCGAAAAGGCGTACCTTTTGCCGGCCACGTCGACCGATGGCAAGAGTTTGAATTTGTACCGCCAGCCACCGTATTGCAATGGAGCGGTGCGGCAGACGCGGGCAAAGGTGCGCTGACCGACGAAAACCAACGTGACGGCGGATTTTCCATCCGTGTTTTCCACGGCGTCACCCCGGAAACTGAAAGCACCTGCTTGTATTTCTGGTCTACCGCCAACGGCTACCGACAAGATGACCCGCAGGCCACCGAAGACCTTTACAACGATGTTTCAACAGCCTTCCGCGAAGACCAGGTCATGATCGAAGCCCAACAAAAAATGCTGGAAGAAACCGGCGAAGCCGACCTCGTATCCATCATCCACGACCGCGGCCGCATCCAGATGCGACGCATTGTCGACCGGCTGATTGAACACGAGAACCTACAGGAAAGCGCTGCGGCATCCGCCTGAGGTAAGGCGGCGGTGTCGGGTTAAGCCTCGAAACAACGGGGGGCGGGAGACCTCCCTCATGGCAACCGGCGGTCATCACCTCATCGAAGGCATAATAACTTTCACTCCGCACTGTACTTAAAGAGGGGAAGCCCGTGATTACCGTCATCTTCGAAGTATGGCCAACAGAAAACAAGGCCGATCAGTATTTAGATATTGCCGCATCACTTCGACAAGACCTGGAAAAAATCGACGGATTCATCTCCATCGAACGCTTCGAAAGCCTGACCACAAAAGGCAAGTACCTGTCGCTTTCGTTTTGGAGAGATGAAGAGGCCGTACGCACATGGCGCAATCAAGACAAGCATCGCATGGCCCAAAACATGGGCCGTAATGGCATATTTGCCAACTATCGCCTGCGCGTTGCCTCGGTGCTACGCGACTATGGCATGCACGAGCGAGCGCAAGTGCCGAAAGATTGATTGTGATGTGACAGTGGGCATTTCGGCGCAATTTAACCGCCCATTTCCCTATTTTGACCTCTCATTTAGCCAAAAGTAAAAAGCGGTCACGTTCCCCGAAACGTCCACCCACACTCAAGGCAGTCGAAGGGGTAATGTACTTGATCACCGTTACTTAACAGCGCCCCCTCCAACGCCCAAGCATCAGAAAACATACTAAAAATCATTCTGCACGAGGGACAAGACGACGCTCGAAAACATTTCCAGAAACTGTCTTGGCACTGTCAGAAATCAGGAACATCAGACTGGGCACCACCTCGTCCGGCGCCGAAACGCCCAACGACTTTTCGTACATCGCCAGTTCGTCGTCTGTTGCCGACTTAAGAAATACTGGAGTGGCTACCAAGCCGGGCGATACCGCATTGATCCGGACACCGAAGGCACGTAGCTCAAGTGCTGCCGACTTAACCAACCCAATAATGCCTGCTTTAGTGGAAGCATAAGCCGCAGCGCCCGGCCAACCAGCTGAAGCCAGCCCCGACGTAAAAGCAACAATCGCACCGCTACGCTGGCGCTTCATAATCGGAAATAGAGCCCGTAACAGGTAAAACACACCCGTAAGATTCACATCGAGATGACGTTGCCACTCAGCGTTCGAAAGCTCATCGATCAAAGTGCGTTTTTGGATGGCGCTGGTCAGCACCGCTGCGTCGATACGACCATACTGTTTTTGCCAGTCCTGAATTGCTGAATCGACCGCACCCGAATCAGCAATATCAACACTACGAGTATCAATATTCCCACCAGCCAAAGTAGACAAGCCTTCGGAGTCTATGTCCATCGCCAATACCTGTGCTCCCACTGCTGCGCAGGCCAGTGCCGTTTCTCGACCAATACCAGACGCGGCTCCCACCACAAGCACAACATGTCCGGAAAAATCATAAATTGCTTTCAATGCAAAAATCCTTCTCAAACCGGCATACGGCCAGTAATTTCACGATAAATTCTGGCGGCCTGCTCTGGATCACCATCAATTGGCACAATCGCCGCAATGTGTTCATCAGGGCGCACTAATACCAGCGTATTCAGGGCCACCCCCATCCGCTTGGCCAAGGCATTGCCCGGGTCAAGTAAACTGCGATCACGCAGACCGGAGTCAAGCGGCGCGTCATAGCGCGAGACCTGATAATGCTGCAACGCTGGTGACCTAGCCTGAGGTATGGCCGGCCGGCGACGGGCGTCGCAAAAATAGAGGGCCGTAAATTTGCCCGAACACACATCATGGATCCGGGTCTGCTCACCCTGCGGTGTATGCACCAAGTAATCGGGCAAGCGGTCACCAGCAATAGAAGCAGGCCGTTCCGCACGGGCCACCATCGACCAATTTGTGGTGCCGACAACATCAAGCTTGACCCCAAGCATGGTGCGCGTATAGGCGTTTTGCCAATTACTATCTGACATGGCCGCAGTCCCATCACTGCGCTTCTCCATTGAACGGCGTGCAGCCTCGGCCATTTCCCCAGAACCATGAATAGCGAGAGGTTTCTGCTCGCGCTCATAACCATCTAGGATGGATTCGTCGGCCCAGCCCCGCAAAAACCATGTCAGGCGCCACGGCAGATTCGATGCGTCTAGTACGCCAGTGTTCAAGCCCAAAGCCCACATCGGCGTGATCAGGTGTGCTGCGTCACCCATGAGAAAAACCCTATTGCTTCTCCACTGAGTCGCAACCCTGTGATGGACACGATAAGTGACCTTGTTGATAACCTTGACGCTATCTACTTGACCAATGAACCGCAAGGATTTCTCTTTTAGCTCCTCTTCAGTTGGCTCTTCGACCCCTTCCTTCAGGGGATATAGAAAGCGCCAGCAATGCGGATGACGCACCAAAATCATCCACTCTTCCGGATCGGCAAAGTAAGACAAGTAGGGGTAGTCGCGCGGGTTTGCGGTATCCAAATCGACCTCAAGATCGACCAGCGAATACTTGACGGGTAACGAATGACCATCGACCTGAATACCCATCAATTCGCGCACCGTCGAGCGCCCGCCATCGCAAGCCAGCACAAAGGCAGCTTGAGTCTTGAGAACGCCATCCGCATTCCGGATGGTCAGCTCAACACAATCCCCTTTGTCCTCGTACCCTTCAAGACGATGCCCCATTTTGGTTTCGATCAAGCCCGAGCGCTTGATCTCTTCGGACAAGATCGGCTCAAGATGATGCTGCGGCATGTTGATTACAAACGGATAACGGGTCTCTTCAGACAAGGCATCCAGAAACACAGGGAAGGTAGACTTCTGGGTGCGACGATCGATTTCGCCAATTTCTTCAACTCGCAACGACTTGGATAGCACATTACGAACAGCACCATAACGATGCAGAACCTCGAGTGTACGCGTCAGAATCGTACCCGCCTTGGTATCGAGCGAAAGCGAAGTGTCATCTTCGTAAATTACGGCGGGGATACCATAATGGGCTAAACCCAACGCCGTGATCATACCCACCGGACCCGACCCAATAATTGCCACGGGCTGTTGTTGTGCCTTACCTGCGATCATCATTACACCCTTTATAAATATCGACCTCGGCGATGCTTTACACCGAGGCTTTGAGAATCCGTTTTTGCAGAGACATCAAGTGAGCGCGCATTGCCTCTCGGGCCGCTTGAGCATCTTGCTTAATAATCGCCTCAAGAATTGCCTCGTGCTCGCGTTGAGTGACAACCAAACCATCGTCTGGCATCACGCGCAAATGCCACATCATGTTCGACCGGTCGTGCAGTGGTCGCTGCGCATCGGCTAAAAACTTATTGCCTGCTGCCAGGGCGATCAGCGAATGAAATGCGTGATCTATTTGACTGAACTCATCGCGCTTCGTCTGGCTGGTAAGAGCCTTGGACCGCTCAAGCAAGCCGCGCAACTCCTCTATTTGCTCGGGAGTAACACGCTGCGCAGCAAGTGCGACTACTTCAGGCTCCATGGTCAAACGTGCTTCGATCAGCTCGAGAATATCGTGCAACGAGTCAAAGCGAACAACCAAACCTTTGCGAGGAATGACCTCGATGAGGCCCTCAATGCGCAGCCGCTGAATCGCCTGGTGAACGGGCATACGTCCAAACCCGGTCATTGCACAAAGTGCAGCCTCATTGAGAAACAAACCCGGACGTAACTCTAGAGACAATATCTTGTCTTTTATGAGCGTATATGCCTGCTCCGTCAACGACGGTGCCTTGCGAGCTCGGGTCTTTTCTGAAGGTACTTTCTTTGTCGCCATGAATATATGCTCGTAGTGATAAGCAACCTACACACCGAGGAACTGCGACCGAATTTCGGGGGATGCCTTCAGCTGCTCCGGGGTGCTGGTGTGGACAATCTGTCCTTTGCTCATAATGTTGATCTGATCGGACAGTTTCATGGCCAAGCCATAATTCTGTTCGACAAGCAATATAGCAATCCCCTCGTCCCGTAGTGTTTGCAACACTTCGGCAACTTGGTTCACCAGCAATGGCGACAAACCCTCAGAAGGCTCATCAAGCAGCAACACTTTAGGGTTACCCACCAGCGCGCGCCCTATGGCCACCATGCTTTGTTCTCCGCCAGACAACATGTTGCCAAGATTGCTCAAACGCTCGCCAATGCGAGGAAAGTACTCAATGACCCGATGCATACTCCAGCCTGGCTCTCCGCCTTCGGTGGCGCGCGCCCCAACCAACAAGTGCTCTCGAACCGTCAAAGTCGGGAACAGCCGCCGACCCTGAGGAACCAACCCAACTCGATGCTGAGCAATTTCATGCGCCGGAAGATTAGTGAGATCCCGCTGCCCCATGACAACTCTTCCTGTGCGGATGTGACAGTGGCCTGCTATAGCGCGTATCAGCGTCGTTTTACCTACTCCGTTCTTGCCAAGGACCGTGCAAATCCTGCCCGGCTGCAATGTCAGCGACACACCGTGCAAAACCGTACTGGCGCCATAACCCGCAGTAACGCCAGTCACAGAGAAAAATTCAGACATGCTCAGCCCCAAAATAAATTTCGGCCACCATCGGATCATTTCGAATTTCGTCCGGCGTACCCGAAGTAGCCAGCCCCCCTTGCTGCATGACCAGGACCCGATCAGCCAATCGCAATGCCATCTCCACGTCATGCTCAATCAGCATGACGGTAATGTCGCGGGGAAAGCGAGCAACCATTTCTTCGACTTTTGCCGTCTCGGCCACAGATAACCCAGCCGCAGGTTCGTCAAGCAACAGCAGACGAGGTTTACGCGCCAAGGCAAGGACCAGCTCAACTTGACGTTGCTCGCCATAGGACAGACTCATAGTTAACGTATCGGCCTTCTCTACAACGCCCCACTCATCCAACAACGCCAGAGCGCGGCTACGGATCCCCCTGGATGACACTAGGGGACGAACCATATTGAAACGCCCCGGCTCGCCAGCCTGAATGGCCAACATGGCGCTTTCGAGTACGGTCAAACGTGGAAACAATGTTGTGATCTGGAAAGTACGCCCCAACCCCATAGCGACTCGCTGTGAAACGCCCTGATCGGCCAGGTCTTTACCAAACATCTGTAACGACCCTTCGGTGGGTAAAAACAGCCCTGTGATGACATTGAACAGGGTCGTTTTGCCAGCGCCGTTGGGCCCAAAAATAACTAGGCGCTCTCCGACCGGCACGGAAAACGAAAGCCTATCAATTGCCTTGAGACCACCAAAACGTAGTGTGAGACTCCGAATATCAAGTGCATTCATGATGCACCCTCCTTTTTACGCATGGCGAACAAACCCACCACGCCATTAGGCGCAAATAAAGTCACTAACACGTAGATCAGACCTAGAATAAGTACCCAGCGATCGGTGATCCCACTGATGTAGTTTTCAAGACCGATAATGATGAACGCCCCCAACACTGGCCCATAAAGTGTGCCCGCACCGCCAAGAATGACCATAATGAGAACCATGGCCGAATAGGCAACACTAAGGTAACTAGGACCAACAAAGCCGTTCTGCCAGGCCATGAGGGCGCCCGCCAACCCTGCCAGGCCACCGGAGAGAACACAAGCAAGGTATTTATAGGCCCAGACGGGATAGCCCAAGACCAGCATACGACGCTCGTTTTCGCGTACCCCTAGCAAGGCGCGGCCAAACGAGGAGGCGACAAACAACCCAGTCAGAGCCAAGACGACCGTGAACACGGCAAGCACAAAATAGTAATACCCTGAGCTAGTCGACAAATCCCACAAAAAGATAGATACGGGTCTGGATATGCCAGGAATACCGTCGTCAGCCCCTGTAAAACTCTTCCAGCTATACGCTACACCCCACAAAACTTGCGCCAACGCCAACGTGATCATTAATAGATACGCCCCTTTTGCACGCAAGGTCAGCAGTCCAAACACCGCCGCTGTAACCGTCGCCAGAAGCACTGCAGCTAACAGCTGTAACCAAAGGCTATCAACGCCAGAAGTCGACATTTTTGCCACGACATAAGCGCCCACACCAAAAAATGCCGCGTGTCCGAGCGACGCCATGCCGCCATAGCCCAGAATGATGTTGAGACTTACCGCAAACAAGGCAAACGCCATCATCTTCACAACCACGCCCTGGACATAAGAGCCAGCAAAAAGAGGCACAACTACTAACGCCAGCAAGACCAAGAGCGGTAGGGCTGAATTCCGAAAATCAAACGTATTCATCATGCTTTACCACCCATCAGCCCATTGGGCCGGAAAATAAGTATCAGCGCCATCGGAACGAACAAGGTGAACAAGGCAAACTCGGGGATTAACGTTTTGCCCAGACTGTCAAGCATGCCCACGATAATGGCGCCTACAAAAGCCCCTTTAAGGCTACCTAAGCCGCCAATAATGACCACTACAAAAGCCAACAGCAGCACCTCAAGCTCGAGACCGACGTGAACCCCCAGAATAGGCCCTCCAACAATGCCACCGAAAGCGGCTAAGGCAGCACCAATCGCAAAAGTCGCCGTAGATAGCAAAGAGACATTAATACCGGTACTCTGCGCAATCTCAGCATCGTCAATAGCGGCCCGGATCAATGCACCGACGCGCGTATTTGACTGGACATACCACAGCAAAGCACCGATAGCGACACCCACAACAATCATAAATACCCGATAAGCAGGAAAGTAGTAGTCAGCCACTTGGATCGGACCAGCAAGCCATTCGGGCCGTGGTAACGTCTGAGGTGTGCCGCCCCAAATCCAGAGTGCTAGATCGCCAATAATCAGCATGAGACCAAATGTCATCAAGGCCTGCGGGAGCTCATCGTGAGGAATACGACGCAGCAAAACACGTTCAATAAAAATGCCAATGAGCGTCACGACCCCGATCCCTGCCAGCAAAGCAAGCCAGAAGCTAGCCGTATGACCATAAACAGCAATAGCGACCCAAACACCAAAGGCGTAAAACACGCCATGTGCCAAGTTAAGAATGCGCATGACCCCAAAAATAAGGGCAAGGCCGGCCGACAACAAGAAAAGCAACATCCCGAACGACAATCCGTTCAGTAACTGATAGAGCCAAAAATCCATGGGTGCCTCGAAAGTTCAGTGAACGCCGGGATCTTTCAATCCCATTGGAAATGGCCAGTCAGAGCCATAAAGAATGTGGTCGGCACCGAACGTTTCGCGCGCCAGCGTTAGAGCAGCCTCACTGTGGGCGATACCGTCGACATAGAAACGACGCGCTGCCTTCGAGGGAGCTTCTAGTTTGTCGACATCAACACCTGGACGGCGAGTCAAGAAGCCTCGCTCGAGACGACCGCATAAGCACGGAAAAACGCCACCAGCGTGAGCTAAACAAAACCGGACGCCGCTAAAGCGACGCGGCACATCGGCCATAACCAAATGCGAAGCCGCAACGCCGGTTTCGTAGGGATTACCAACTAAATTTTCGAGGTAAAAGGGTGCCAGACGAGAATCACCGCAAGTACCTGGATGAATGAAGACAAAACTTTCTTGACGATGCAAAAAGCCCCATAGCGGCTCATACTCAGGCCGTGAGTAAACGATATCAGGGTGGCCGCCTGCGGCCAGCGCCACACCATGAAAGCCGCCGGCTGCATAACGAGCCATCAGAGTCTCGAGCAATGCCACATGCTCTAAGGGCATATAGAACAAGGCATCAAGGCGACCTGGATACTGCGCGCAAGTCATCTGCATCGCGTCGTTTACATAAGTCACCCATTGCAAGGCGTGGTCCTGATCTAGGCCCTGGCGGTATAGCGGTGGGGGAATTGACACCAGCGACCGCTGGATATTATTCAGATCCATCCAACGCACCAAGCGCTCTGGATAGAATAAATCTTTCATCCCTATCACGTGGCCATCAAGCACCAGGCGACTGTCCGCCCCGCTCCACTCGACCCCTGGTAATCCCACCAAGCCCGGCCCGTGGATCGGAGCCAGGTGGGCATGAACATCGATCTCTATCATAGGTCAACCCTTTTTTGATTCGATGTCCCTAGCGGGGCTCATGATTTGCGTTCATTTCATTGGTCCAGAACTCAGGTGCCCAAGCCGGCCAGATGTAAGGCAAGTCTTGCCAGTCTTTCGTGACCCAAGCATCACTAATCTTGTCCATGTCGGCGTAATACTCTACCCAGCTACCCCAAGGATCACGGACATAAAAAAAGAGATTCGAAGCCAACGCGTGTCGACCCAGACCAAAACCATCGGTGTAACCGGCCTTGTGCATTTGCAATGCACCAAAGCCAATATCATCAAACGAATTAACCTGAAAACTACTGTGCTGAAAACCCCGATGAGTACCATTGATCAGCCCAAAACAATGGTGATCACGAATACCGCGGCCCCCTGCCATAAACGCAACTTTACCGACTGCACGATCACTGGTCATTAGTCCAAGCGTGCGCTCAAACCACGCCTGCGCTTTATCGAAATCAGGCGTAAAAATCAGTAAATGCCCCAGACGGTTAGGCTTGATATCGCGATTCAATTCCCGCCATAAATGGCGGTCAAGGCGACCGGGAGTCACCAAATCTTTAACCGGCTCGACTCGTGGCGCCTGAATCGGCGTCAGATTAATCCATGTTCCCCACGGATCTTGGAACCACAGACCAGGACGAATCTCGCCGAACGGCGGCGTGACAGGTGTAGAACCCTCTTGCTTCAAGTGATCGAAGAACCGGGGCAAATCTGCTTCAAGTACCGCAAAGGACAAGTGGTGCAACCGCTTTTGGGCACCTCCCTTCAAAATGACAATGTCGGGAGAAGGATTCTTTGGTGTGCGAAGCTCAAGCGTCTGCCCTGTATGCTGAACACCTAATCCAAAACTGCTATAGAACCGCTCCGCCACATCAAGCTCGGGAACCTCAAGGCCATAGCCTGCCAAATATTGAACATAGGGATTACTCATAACCACCCTCATTGACGATAGGATTTAAGATCAACGTCGGCCAGTTTATTAACCAGCTCACCCAGCCCGGTCGCCCGCACAATAACCGTATCGCCCGCCTTGATAAAGACGGGTGGCGTGCGTGCGTTGCCAATGCCACTGGGTGTGCCGGTAAGCAAAACATCACCAGCGTATAGCGTCATGCCCATCGACAGCTCGGCTATCAACTCACCAATAGAAAAGGCCATTTCGTGGGCACCCGCGCGTTGCATGGTCTCCCCATTCAATTCGCATTCAAGAACAACCGTGCTCAGATCGATGTCGTCGCGCAAGGTTATCCACGGGCCCAAAGGCATAGTCTGATCAACGCTCTTACCCTTAAACCACTGGCCACCATGACGTCGCTGTAAATCGCGCTGCGACACATCGTTGGCCAAGCAATAACCGAATACGTGCGACATAGCGCTTTCTTGCGGGATACTGCGACCGGTCTTACCTATAATGACTACGATCTCAGCTTCGTAGTCCCATTTAGCAGAAACTCGAGCGTCATAGGCAATATCTTGATAGGGGCCTATAACGACATCGGGCGCCTTAGTAAAAAATGTCGGCGCATCAGGCTTGGGAACGTCCTGCCCTTCACGCTTGCCCTCACTTTCGTAAAAGTGGTCCCAATAATTCCAGCCCGTACACAGCACATCGCGCCGAAACCGCCTAATGGGCGCAAGGACGGTCACATCCGATAAAGAAACCTGTTCTGCTCGCGCATCAGCAGCAACGGCACGCACAGAGGCTAGGCCCTCGTCCCCCAGCTCGATCAGACCAACCAAATCAGGAGAGGGCTCGGGCATCAATCTAAGCGTGCCGCCCCCATCCCAAAGAGCGACACGATCCACGCCTCTATGAACTACAGTCCCCAACTTAAACCTTGTCACGGCCATTACTCCGGGATAACCGCAATCGCACTAATTTCAATGAGGTACTCTGGTTTGACCATTTTGGTAACTTCAACCATGGTCGAAGCAGGCAGGGGCTCTTTAAAAAATTCCATGCGAACTTTATGAATGGCATCAAAATATTCGATATTGCGCACATAAACGTCAACGCGACAAATATCCTCAAGCGTGCCGCCAGCCGCTTCAACAGCTCCCTTCAAGTTTTCACATACCTGACGCGTCTGAACCTCAATGTTGCCCACGCCGGCAATCGTGCCGTCTTTAGCACGGGCTGTCATACCCGAGATAAACACCAAACGGCCCCTTGCCTCGATGGCGGTTGCCTGAGAAAAGTGACCATTAGGTTTCGCCAAAGCGGGGGAAGTAATTTGCTGTTTCATTTTGAGTCCTTCAATACAGTCCATCTACGTTGCCATGAAAATAAGGGGCAACGATCCTTAGAAAACAAAAGCGACGTCGTTTGCCTGGGCCAACTCCCTGAGCCGCGTCACCAAATCAGCCGACAGACAGCACTGATCGTTGTGCTGCGCGCGTCTACTGCGCTCAAGATCACCTGGGGCATATACACGCTCGATACCGGGGGCTTTTTCGGAGTGACGAATTACATTGGCCAAGTTGTCCACTTGCTGACCGATGCCACGTCCACCATTCAGACGTGAGGCGTCAATCGCGATAAAAGTGTGCGCACAGTTATAAGGCTCAGCCGGATCGCCGAACAACGGCTTAACTTGCGACGCAATGCCACCACCCGACAACGCGCCACATAGCAGTTCGATGGCCACCGCCAGACCAAACCCCTTAGGCCCGGCAGCTGGAAGCAACATGCCCTTGATAGCCTCGGCCGGCGACTGGGTGTCTTTACCGCTCGCGTCCGTTGCCCACCCC
Organism: Pusillimonas sp. NJUB218; assembly: GCF_003788685.1. Taxonomy (NCBI): domain Bacteria; kingdom Pseudomonadati; phylum Pseudomonadota; class Betaproteobacteria; order Burkholderiales; family Alcaligenaceae; genus Pusillimonas; species Pusillimonas sp. NJUB218. The sequence goes on along the minus strand of NZ_NQMK01000003.1, from coordinate 3,770 downwards.
AGCGGAATCGATTCACCCTTGATGTCAGCCATGCGAATTTTTCCCATCGCCGATGCGCTCATCGCCATGTCAACAATAACTGGCAAGCCTTGTTGACTAGGAAAAGCCATACACAAGGGGTTATTGCCAACCAAGGGTTTCGCCCCGCCAGGGGCTGGCATGAGCGGCCGGGTATTTGAAAACGCCATACCAACCATACCTTGGGCTGCCATTTGACGAGCCCAGTAAGCCCCAGCCCCAAAATGACCAGCTTCGCGCACCGTAACGGTAGCCATGCCATGAACACGGGCGCGCTCAATGGCAATGCCAACTGCTGCCTGGGCAGATACTTGACCCGGCGCGTGATTAGCAGTCATCACAACCAGCCCTCCGAGATCGTCAACAATCTCAGCGCTAGCGGAAAGCCGCATGCTACCTGCCTTCACCCGATCAACATACATAGGCAACAGCATGACACCATGCGAACTCACTCCCTCAAGGTCGGCACCGACAAGACTGTCGGCGATAACCAGCGCGTCAGCATCGGTTGCACCTTGCTTTACAAACAAGGCTTTGACGAAGGCCCTCAGCGCCGAAGCCGAGATAGTTTCAGTTGACATTTACACCTCAGTTTGCGTCGGCCGCGTTGGTATACCAGTCGGGTACCTGCGGATAATGCGGGCCGTCATAGATTTCAATAACGACAGTGTCTTCATGAGCAATCGTCGGCCCGTGCACATTGCCTTTCGGATTGCAGTAGAACGAGCCTGCGACCAAAGTGACACCCGTCGACGTGTATTCGTAGCGGCCGCTCAGACAAAACATGAACTGATTAGACGCATGGCTGTGAGGTTTGGGAATGCTCGTACCCTTTTCGAATTTGATCAACGCAATCGACGCGCCGGTCTCCTCATTTCTCCACAACATTTTTTCGTACAAGCCTGGCAGCGACTTAGCCCTCCACTCCATATCTGCCGATTGCAGCAAAATTTCATCAAGGCTAGGTGCACCTTCGGGTATGTTATTAAGCTCTCCCATTACGACTCTCCTCAGTTGTTCTCGGGCTTGACGTCGCGATTAACGTCGATGATTTCAAAGTTGGGCTTTCCAGCCTTGTCGACGACCTTGACAAAGTAGTAGTCCATATAAGGAAAGCGGGTTTGCGGATCAAAGCGGAAATTACCCTGAGGGGTTTTGAGATCGACCTTATTCAAACCTGCGACCAAGGATGCCGGATCCGTTTTCCCGGCAGATGACGTCACTGCGGACTCAATGATCTGCCCAATCGTGTACCCTAAGGCTTCGTAGTAACCAATTGGCGTCTTTCCATATTCTTTCTTAAAGTCTTCAATAAATTGACGGTTTTCAGGAATATCGAGCTCTGGCAAGTAATGGGTTACCGCCACTGCCCCGTATGCCGCACTTCCCATGGCGGGCAGCAACATGCCGTCAACGGTACTGATGACGCCGATCAAGGGCAATCGATCACGTTGGCCGTACTCGTGTCGCGCTTTAACTAATTTGATGGCATCCGCACCAAGCGTTGCCGCAAATACGCTATCTGCCTTGGGTGCGCCCGTAATAAAGGGCCCCCAGTCAGCAGTTCCCAAAGGAACATAGACCTCACGCTCAATTTTTCCGCCCGCTTTCTGAAACCCATCGATAAAACCTTCAGAGACGCGCTCACCGTAGGCAAACTTCGAGCTGATTACGACTGCAGTCTTATAGCCAAGCTTGTTGACTGCGTACTGACCCATTTGACGCCCAAGTTGTACGGCATTCCACCCGGGCACAAAGGAGTTAGGATGTTTTGCATTTTCTGGTATCTGCCCCACCATAGCCAATTGAGGAATTCCTGACTTGCCCACGTACTCCTGGGTAGCAGCAACAACGTGCCCCAAAAACGGCCCAACCACCATGTCGACCTTATCGCGCTCCACCAGCTTTTGCATCTTGGTCACGCCAGCACCGGGATCGCCGCCATCGTCTTCGACGATCAGCTCGACCTGACGGTCACCAATCTGATAACCAATTTGCTTGAGTTTGAGTTTCAGGCCATCGAGCTCGCCTTTATTGATATCGGCAGCACCGCCAGTAAATGAACCCAGCACGCCAATTTTTAGCGGTGCCGTCGGCTGTGCTTGTGCCTGCGCTGCAGGCATAGCCACGCAGAGGGCCAGCGTTGCCATGGACTGGAGCCATTTACGCCGTGTTGAAGATTTTGCAACTTTAGACATGCCAGATCCCCTTGAAGATGAACAGATAGGCACCACAGCCTCCATGGCGCAATCGGATAATTTCGCAAGAGCCTGTTATCATCTCTTGTGATATATCACTAACTATATCTTATGGAATATAGCAAGTCAACAACCCTCAGCTAAAGGTAAACCCCAAAGCAAAAAACAACAGAGGCTCCGCTAGAATCGGACAAGACTCAGCTAATTTGACGACAAACCAAATATCAAACTTATGCAGTACGCAAGGCCACACAGAAATGAAACTCGGAGAAAGCGGTCTCAAGTATCTTTATGAGTCATACCGGCGAGGCACCATGCGTGCGGCCAGCGAACACTTCAACATGGCCCCATCGTCAATCAGCCGGCAAATCAATCGCCTTGAAGCAGAAATGGGCCTACCCCTCATTGAACGGGGGCGACATACCGTCAAACTTACACCAGCGGGGCAAATGCTCATTGACTACTACCGCGACCAACTCGGACACCATGAAGCTCTGATGTCAGCGATGGATGACCTTCGGGGACTAAGACGCGGCAATGTAACGGTGGCCATTGGCCAAGGCCTACTAGGGGACGCTATCGTCCTGGCTATTCGACGGTTTTTGAAGCAATACCCCGGACTGCGCATCAATCTGAAAGATGCCGCAACCGCTGAAGCACTTAACATGGTCCGTGAAGACGAGGCTCACTTCGGCATACTGCTCGAACCAAACCCCGAGCCTTCGTTGCAAACCAGACGCACTATTACCCAACCAGTGCGCGCTATAGTGCCAGGCAATCACCCGTTGGCGCGACACGCAAAAGTGTCAGTTGCAGACCTACTTCAAACCGATTTGATCTTGCCTACACACACTTTCAGAACACGCCAGATTTTTGAGAAAATCGCTCGAGAACAAAATTTTGAACTCGATCCTATAGTCACCTCATCGTCGATACAACTGGTACGAAGTCTGGTACTTGCAGGGGCCGGCGTTGCGGTATTGCCCGAAACTGTTGTCAAGTCAGAACTACAGTCGGGGCTGCTGACCGCACTGCCGATCACCGAAAAAGCGTTCAACGAAAGCGAAATTCATCTTGTCTATCGTCGCGGGCGAAAGCTGCCAAAAATCGCTACCGTACTGATGCAGTTGATTGAGCAAGAGATTCAGAATTGCGCCGCATAAACTAAAAATTCAGACGCCCTGCAATGCCTCAAAAAGATCTGACGGAGCATAATGCGAGTCAGAAATCACAACACCAGCGTCAAACACAGCGTCTTGAAGTGCCGCAGACAGCGCATGTAGCGGCCCCCCTCCCCCCTCCCCCATGCCCTTAGCGCCGTTGTAAGTAAACGGCGACGGGGACTCGTAATTGCCGTACTTTATTTTGGGCATATTCATGATAGTGATAGGGCAATAATCACTAAATGTACTAGTTAAGGAAGGTCTGAAGAACTCGATTTCAAACATCCAAAAATCGACCTCATGACCAAAGTATTCAAAAATGGTTAAAAACTGCTCAAATCATCGCCACTTTCGGGTTGTTTGCACCCCGATCAGGCCCGTTTTCGGGCCT